>CAYTFM010000461.1:0-4807 GCA_964436735.1 uncultured Victivallales bacterium
GGTGGGCCTGGTCGTAGACCGTGGCCAGCCGCTTCCAGTCGATGTGGGTGTAGCGCTGCGTGGTGGAGAGCGAGGCGTGGCCGAGCAGCTCCTGGATGCCACGCAGGTCGGCGCCGTTGGAGAGCAGGTGGGAGGCGAAGCAGTGGCGCAGCACGTGCGGATGGACGTGGCGCGGCAGGCCCACCTTCGCGACCCAGCCGTCGATGAGGCGGGCCACCGAGCGGCTGCTGAGGCGCCCGCCGCGGAAGTTGAGGAACAGGGCCTCTCCGGCGGTCCGCCCGCCGGGCCGCGCCGCCAGCTCGGGGCGCGCCATGGCGAGGTAGCGGGCGACCGCCTCGCGGGCCGGGTGCCCGACCGGGACGATCCGCTCCTTGCGCCGCTTGCCAACCACCCGGACCAGCCCCTCGGCCAGGTCGACGCCCTTCACGTCGAGGGCGGTCAGCTCGGAGACGCGGAGGCCGGAAGCGTAGAGCAGCTCCATGAAGGCCCGATCTCGCAGGTGGAGCGGCGCGTCGTCCGCGGTGGGCGCCTCGACCAGCGCCGCGGCCTCCTCCTCGGGGAGCACCTCGGCGAGCCGCTTGGGCTGCTTCGGCGAGGCGATGGCCCGGGCCGGGTTGCTGGCGGCGAGCCCCTCCTTGACCAGCTCGCTCATCGCCTTGTGGACCGTCGAGACGGGAATGCCGTGGAGCTCCGCAAGCTCCGCAGTGGTCGGCAGCTTCGAGCCGGCGGGATAGGCGCCGGAGCCGAGTTGCCGTCGCATATACTCGGCGAACTGGTTCTTCGACGACACGGTCTTGGAAAGAGTGAAGCATGATTTAGTTTGCATAATTATATTATAGAATATCTCGAATATCTTGTCAAGACAAAAAACATGGAAACTATCGGACAAACGTCATTTCCGTCTTTGACGGCGTGTGAGACGCAGGGTGAGGAGGCATGCGTTAAGAAATAGTCGTAGGCACCATGCGAACCTTAGGAGAGTCTTATCGCGATGGCGGGAGCGACGGGGCTCGAACCCGCAACCTCTGCCGTGACAGGGCAGCGCTCTAACCAATTGAGCTACGCCCCCGTGTATATCCCGTGATGGGAAAACCCGGGAAGGCAGTTACGTTAGCATGGGTCGCCGATTTGTCAAGCACACAGTCGAAATATCCATAGAGCTAATCGCGATTCCCTCTCCTATGAAACTAACCACCACAAGACCTAAGCGCACCCACGGGAGCACGCTCCCCGCGCCATTCCGGAAAGCTACATGTTTCTCTTATGGTTGAACATTCGCCGCGGCAGATGTGGGAGCGCTGTATAGTATCCCCATGAGTCTCACGCAACCAGAGTTTCTGCCGATGAGCTCCGCCGAGGCGCGGCGGATCGGATGGGGCGAGGTGGATGTCGTCCTCGTGACGGGCGACACCTACGTCGACCATCCGTCGTTCGGCGCGGCGATAGTCGGGCGCGTCCTGGTGGAGGCCGGCTACCGCGTCGGCGTGGTCGCCCAGCCCGACTGGCGGTCGCCGGAAAGCCTGCGCGTCTTCGGCCAGCCGCGGCTCGCCTTCGCCGTCACTTCCGGCAACCTCGACTCCATGCTGAACCTCTACACGGCGGCGCGGCGTCTGCGTCACGAGGACGCCTACGCTCCGGGCGGACGGCCGGGACTGCGGCCGCCACGCGCGTTGACCGTCTACGCCAACCTCGCGCGGGCCGCCTACCCGAAAACGCCCGTGATCCTTGGCGGCATCGAGGCGAGCATGCGCCGCTTAACCCATTACGACTACTGGCAGGACCGCATCCGTCCCAGCGTCCTTCTCGACACCAAGGCCGAACTGCTGATCTATGGAATGGGCGAGCGCGCGGTGGCCGAGGCGCTCGGGCGCCTCGCCGCGGGAACCTCTCTTGACGACATCCCGGGGACGGCCGTCCTACTCGGCAAAAAGGCCGCCGAGTCGGTGGACGCCTCCCGCTATGTCGAACTGCCGTCGTACGACGAGATCCTGAAAACGCCCGGCGCCCTCATGCGTTCGCACCTCATGGCCGAGCAGGAGATGAACCCTTCTTCCGCGCACGGGATTCTCCAGCGGCACGGCGACCGTCTCGTCCGCGTGGAGGCGCCCGCCGCGCCGTTGGACGTCACGGAACTGGACGCCGTCTACCGCCTCCCCTTCTCGCGGCGGGTTCACCACTCCTACACGGAGCCGATCCCGGCGCACGAGATGATCAAGGACTCGGTGACGGCCCTGCGCGGCTGCCCCGGCGGCTGCTCCTTCTGCGGACTCGGTTTGCACCAGGGGAAGTTCGTGACCTCGCGCTCGATGGAGTCGGTGGTAAACGAGGTCCGGCGCATGCTGGCTATGAAAACCTTCACCGGCGTCGTGAGCGACGTCGGCGGGCCGACCGCCAACGCCTACGGGTGCGGACGGAGTGACACCACGCGCTGCGCCACGTGCCGCCGTCCCTCCTGCCTCTTCCCCGAGATCTGCGGCAACTTCCACTGCGACGGCCGGGTGTTCGCCGAGCTTCTCGACGCCTGCGTAAAGCTCCCCGGCGTCAAAAAAGTGTTTGTCAGCTCCGGTCTGCGCCTCGATCTCGCCGTCCGCCAGAAAGACTTGACGACCAAGATCATCGAGCGGCACACGCCCGGACGGCTCAAGGTCGCGCCGGAGCATCTTGACGACGCCGTGCTCCGTCTGATGCGCAAGAGCCCGTCAAAGTGCTTCTGGGACTTCCTTGAATTGTTCCGTAATGAATGCCGCCGGCTCGGGAGGCAGCAGACGCCGCTGATCCCCTATTTCATCGCCAACTTCCCCGGGGCGGACGAGGAGGCCATGCGCCGCGTCGACCGCGCCCTGTCGAACGCCGGAATCGACACCACGCAGTCGCAGGATTTCATTCCCTTGCCCATGACCATCGCCTCGGCGATGTATTATGAGGGAAAGAGCTGGGACGGCGCGCCGCTGACCGTCCGGCGCGGCCTCAAGGAGCGCCGCGGCCAGCTCGGCCTCCTCAAGAAGAGGCGGTCGTGAATGCGTGTCGAGAGCAATCAAAGGGCTTGATTTCACTCACGTTAAATGATACAATTTTTGAGAAAGACTATTCGGTATAAGCCGCGCCTATGCCACGGTAACGCTTCGACGCCACTATTCCGACATTTCCACCCGCCCATTCGCATGCCGACCTCTCCATTGCTCTTTACCTCCCCAGATGCTATAATCTCAGCATGGACATGAAAGGAACCCGGACCATGAGCAAGCTCACCGAGATTGTGACGGTCGATTCGTCGCCTTTGACGCTGCGACTCCCCAAGGAACTGCTTCACGTCCCCGTGAAGGTGACCGTGGAACCGGCGCCCCCCCAGCGACGAGCGTCGGACGCCAGAAGAAAGACTGCGGCACGCCGCAAGCCATCCGCGCTCATGAGATCGATAGAGGAACACTCATGGGTGATGGGGGATAGGCTGTATCGAAGCAGGGATGACCTGTATGAAAGGAAATGAGGCCTTCTTCGACACGAACATCCTCGTGTACGCATTCGACAAGACCGACCTCCCCAAGTGGCGAATGGCGAAGAGCCTCGTAGATGATCTCACCTCCTCCTCCTCAACCCGCCCATGGATCAGCATGCAGGTCGTCAACGAGTTCACGAACGTGGTGTTCGGCAGGATCAGGAATCCGATCGACCCCGCAGTGCTCGAGTCCATACTTGCGGATTTCGAGAAAAGCTTCAACATCGCCACGCTGAGCGTCCGCCTGACCAACACCGCCTGCCGGCTGAGACTTTCACACGGATTCTCTTTCTGGGACTCCATGATCGTCGCCTCGGCCCTTGAGTCCAAGTGCTCGATCCTCTATACCGAGGACATGCAGGACGGGCAACTGGTCGACCGGAGGCTGAGGATCGAGAATCCGTTCAAATGATGGCCACCCTCTTCATGCCAACCACAACAATTTCGCCAGCGGCCGACGCATTGGTCGTAACTATCGGCTTGTTCGATCCGCGAGGCGTCGTTCGCATCAAAACGTTTATACTCAATTAGGGTGCAAATTTAAATATTGGCGAGTCAGATTGCGGATTGGATTTATTCGATCCGACTGACGGGCGATATGAATATCGTCCGAAGGAGGATCGGAGAAATACGGCCGCAAGAGGCTCGCCGCTGCGCGGTTGCGATCTTTTGAGTTTGGATTCGCGTTCCTCGAGAGCCTCCGATACCTCGGTATCGAAGGCCTCTCCGAACGCAAACCATTCCTCAAAATCTTCGCAACCAATTTTAAATTTTCACCCTAATTGAGTATAACAATGATAATTGGGGCGGTTGCCCCAGGCTACGATGGGGATACCCCCCACGGGGCGTAAAAAAAAGGATGGAAACCTTCGGATTTGTTTTGGGTTTCGAATTCCTGATTTCTCTGACATAGGAGGTAACGCGTATGGCATCGAAAAAACCACCGCCAACCCCGGAGCGGCAGGAGCAGATTCTCAAGGAGCTGCACCAGGCCGCGGCGCTCCGACGGCAGGGCTACCGCGAGCAGGCCCTCAAGCTGCTTCCGCATGTGTGCACAAGCTGCGGGCGGGAGTTCTCGGGGAAACGGCTCCGGGAATTGACGGTCCACCACAAGGACTGCAACTTCAAGAACAATCCCGCCGACGGCAGCAACTGGGAGCTGCTCTGCCTGTTCTGCCACGACCACGAGCACGAGAAGTTCAAACTGGCGAACTACCATGGCGGCGCAAGGGTCGAGTATGAGCGCGAGGCGCCCGCCATCGCCGCCGCTTTCGAAGGACTTGACGCGCTCATCATGCCAGTCGACGCAGA
>CAYTFM010000462.1:0-4756 GCA_964436735.1 uncultured Victivallales bacterium
CCACGGACTTCGCCGCCACACGCCCGTAACGGCATCGTGTTGCCATCATCGGCGTGGCACTCGCTGCTACCCCATACCGAGTGGATCTCGACCGCCTTCTCGTACATGGGATTCCAGCCGCGGCTCCAATCAATGCCCATCGCCACATTGGCGGTGTGATGCGGTATGACGACGGCTTCAATACCCGCCAACCCCTTCCACAGTTTATCGGGATTGTCAAACCGGCTGTCGTTGCTTCGCAGCACCGGCCCACTATCGCATTTGTAATAGATATTCCGATGCCCACATGGCGATGTCCACTCCTGCCCGATCAAGGTGACAAAACGTCCCGGCTCGTTGTAGTCATTGGACACCGCCTGAAAATACTCCCACTGCCGGTCTGTGACAGCCTCCATGTGATCACTGATTGCGCCGAAATCCAGAAACGCCTCGTCACGGGCGAAGGTATACAACTCCTCCGGGCAACGGATTCCGTCGCTGAAAAACGTCTGCCAATGGGGGTCGCCCCAAAACAGCCTCGTCCCGGTTTCCGTGACAAACGCAGGATTGCTTTCCCATGACACCCCGGAAGTCTCATCGATCACCTTGATGAAATGGAATCCCGCGCTCTTCCACCGCAGTCCGTCGATGGTCTTGATGGGGCGGCTGTCGCCCTCGTAGACGCCCTGCTTCTTCCCGTCAAACGTGATTGTCCGAGGCCCCTCATAGTCTGCGCCACCCTCGATTCGCACAATCCCGCTCCATTCAGGCAGGCAGTTGTCAAGATACTGGATGTTCCGTGAGACATTGAGGTTGTATTGCCCCCTCAATCCTGGCTTCCGGTTGTTGTGTGCCCCTAGGCTTGGGATCGCGACGACCGGCCCCCGCACCTTGATTTTAACGCGAAAAGGCTCCCCCGTCCGTATCACCGACGGAATCACCACGGTCATACCGCTTATGCCCATACCGCGCTTCCCTTCTCCCATGCGTTTCCTCTCATCCTCTCCGCCTGGCTATGATCTTTTTGTAGTTCCCGGCGAGGATATTCCTCTTGTCGGCTTCCGGGATGTCAGCGAAGACGACGCGGCCGAGGTCGAGGCGTGGCTCGACGTTGATGATGTCGGTGCCGAAGATGATCCGCTCCGCTCCGGCGGCGGCCACGATGTCCTCAAACCAGAGGTCGCACATGAAACCGCCGCAGATCTCAATGAACACGTTCGGGAACTCGGCGCAGAGCTTGGCGAAATCAAGATAGGTGTCGCGGTTGCCCCCTCCATGCGCCACAAGCAGGCTGACGTCCGGATATTTCTCGGCGATTTTCCGGAACTCGGCGGTCGGCGGCGCCCCGCACCAGGTGTGGCAGAGGACCGGCAGCCGCCGCTCGTTGGCGGCGTCAAACCCGTAGGCGTACCCGTCGGACAGGAGCGAACCGTGATAGCCGCTGAGGAATTTGAAGCCGACGAACCCCTTCTGGTCGATATACCGCTTGGTGATCGTCCGCGCCTCGGCGACGCCGAACACGGGATTGTAGCAGACGTAGCCGAGCACTCGACCGGGATGGCGTTTGATCGCCGCCGCGGTGATGGCGTTCGCCTCCGCGTTGTAGGAACCCACCAATGGATGTGGCGCAGTCACGATAGTGTCGATGCCCAGGTGATCCATCGTGCGGATCACGTCGTCGAGGTCGGGGCGGTGCTGATACCATCCACCCTTCGTATAGGGGGTGATGTGCGAATGGGCGTCGATCACTTCGCACGACAACGGCTTCCCGGCGAGAACTTCCGTCACGAGGCTCATAGCGCCACCTCCTTCTCGATGCGCCGCCAGTTGCCGCCCAAAATCGCCACCTTCTCCTTGTCGGCGATCTCCGCCAGGCAGACGCGGGTGATGGCGCCCCCCGGATTGGACATTGGCATACCCGAGCCGAACAGGAGCCGCTCCGCTCCGAATTTCATGACGATTTCCTCAAGCAAGCCGTAGTCGGCGAACTTGCAGATGTCGAAAAACACGTTGTGCCGCTTCTCCAAAAGCGGATACATCAAGCGGCTGACTCTGAACCCCGCGCCAAGCAGGACAAAGGGGATGTGAGGAAAATCGGCGCATGCCTGTGGGAAGGTCACGGTGTTGATCTCCCCCCAGTCGATGAGCAGCGGCATGCGCAACTCGTCCATCAGTTCAAGCAGGGCACCGGCGTAGAAACCGTCGAGTTGGTAGTTGCCCGCCGCCGGATACAGTCGGACACTCTTCACGCCATGCCGCTTGAGCCAGACGCGGAGCTCATCGGCCGACGGCAGTTCCGACGTACCGAGATGCGAGGAAAGCACGACGCACGGCGAGAGCTCCTCGCGTCCATCAGCCTGCTTGAGCAGCCATTCATTGCCGTCCCTCAAGTTCCAGTTCGCCGCCATGAGACTCGTGACCATCCCGCGGGCGATATGGTACTTCCTCAGGTACGACACGAGTTCGTCGGCCGACTCGAACTTGAGCTTCCGGTCGACCCCCCGCCCGATCGCGCAGTTGACATCGACCGCCCTCGCCTCCTTCAGCAGGTTTTTCATCAGCAACCTTTGTTAAAGTTATGCGCTATGTGGGAACCGCAACCCCACGCTCACGCATGGGGCTCTGTTCATGCCGAGTCTTTGAATCCCTTCCCGCAGAGGGAGCGACGCGCAATCCCCAATGTGGGAGCCACCTCCGTGTGGCGATTGAGTTTTCGCAACAATCTCTCAGTTTTTCACCTGTCCTCTCAGATAGGTGACGCTGCCGCGCAACGCCTCGAGCATGTCGGTGGCGCACTCGTCGAGTTCGACGACCAGCCAGTCCGCCTGGGCGACCTTCAGGATCGGCGGAAAATCCATGGAGCCTGTTCCCGCGGCAACCATTGGCTGCCCCTGCTTGCACGGTCCGTCCTTAATATGCAGGAACGGCGCTCTCTCTCCAAGGCTCGCCACCACCTTTGCCGGGTCCTGTCCGCCGGTCTTGACCCAGTAGGTGTCGATCTCGAAGCGGACGAGCGGATTCAACAGTTCGAGCATCATGTCGAAGACGACCCGTCCCTCGAGCTGCTCGAATTCCCACCAGTGGTTGTGGATCGCCAGGCGCAACCCCGCCTTGTCCGCGTTGACTGCCGCCTCGCTGAATTGGGCGCAACTCTGCTTGATAAGCTCCAGCGTCTTGAAGTCGCTGGGGCCTTTCCCGCTGATGATCGTGCCGACCCCGAGAGCTTTGGCGTCGGCGATGACCTTGTCCTTATTCTCGCCGATCGGCAAAGCCATGTGCCCAGCCACGACAGCCAGTTTGAGCGATTTGAGCAACTTCAGCGCCGACTCGGGAGTCTCCCCTTGCGGAAGTCCCGCAAGCTCTACACCGTCATATCCCATCGCCGCGATCTTCTCCAGCGTCCCTTTGAAATCCTCCGCCAACTGACGACGCACCGAATACAACTGCACACCAATCCGCTTTGACATCGTAATCTCCTCGAGTTAGGCGGGCTTCGCCCGCGATTTGGTTTCGGGTTTCAGGTTTCGGGGAATTTTCTTTGCCGCTTCCTGACGCCTGAAACCTGCCCTCTCCCCATCCTCACTACCCTATCAGACTTTTCACGACGAGCATCTCGAGCTCCTCGTAGTCGCGGGCCTCGACGAGCGCGGCGACCGCCTTGTCGTCGAGCGAGCGGCTGATCTCAAGCAGACGCATGAAAATCGCCCGGCTGTTCCTCAGGTGCTTCGTCGCCACTTCCGCCTTCTGGGTGCGCATCGCCTTGACATCGAGCCCTACCCATTCGCCGTTGTTGCCGAAACCGTGACGGTCGAGGATGCGCACTTGATTGAAGGCGCGTCGCAGGTCGACAGCCCCGAAGCTCTTGTCCTGGTCGAACTTAAGACCATTCTGGTCGTTGAGATGCACGCTCCACAACTTTTTGTGCGCCAATGCGTACCCCATCTCGTCGGACGGGTCGAGCCCTGCCAATATGGCGTGGGCGCTTTCGATGAGGCAGCCGACGCGCGCCGGGGCGCTGGTCAGCAGCCCCAGCGCGATGGCGTGTCCGATCGTGGGGATGTAGGTGTGGTCCATCGGCTCGTTCGGCTTTGACTCAATCATGACGCGGATACCTTTGTCATAGTCGAGCATCGCCTGCACGGCCTCGGCGATGCGCTCCACCGCCTCGACGGAATCCTTCGCCTCGCGTATGTAGGTGCCTTCACGGGCGAACCACAGAACGATGTTCCTCGTGCCCAGTTCACGGGCGATGTCGACCGTCCGCTTGGAGCGGTCGAGGGCGTACTGCCGGTCGGCCGCGCTGTTCGCGGTGTAACCGCCGTCCACCGTCCTGGCATCCTCCCAGAGACGCGGCGCCACGAACTCTGGAACAAGGCCATGGCGGTCAAGGAGTTTTTTGACCTTCGCGGCCTCCGTGATGATCGCCGAGGCCGTCAGGTTGTTCATGTTCGGCACCACATCGTCGTCATGGAATTGAATCCCTTCGAATCCCAGCTCCTTGTAGAGATCGAGCTTGCGTCCGAACGGGATGCTGTCCCTAACCGCGGGGCCGAAAGGATCAGCCCCCTCGTGGATGTTCCACGGACCGAACGAGAATCTGAAGGTGCCCGTCATGTGTCGTTACCCTTTATGTTGAATGTTGGAGGTGAAAGTCGAACGCCGCTGAAAAGTTACGGCATGGTTCAAAGTTCACGGTTCAAGGGTTCAACGGTTAAGACTTCCCACACTCATAATCCGCCAACCGTTGAACCGTTGAACCGTTGAACCGTTGAACCGT
>CAYTFM010000463.1:0-4753 GCA_964436735.1 uncultured Victivallales bacterium
CGCCAGCAGGGAATCGACGGCTTCCTGGTCGACTTCTGGGACAAGCCCGATCCAAAAAACGGGCAGGCGTGGTTCAGCAAGAACTCCTTCGCCATTCTCGACGCCGCCGCGCGTGTGGATCCCGAGTTCAAAATCGTCCCGGCCGTCTACAGTAAGGTCACCAAAGAGGGGATCAACGGCGAGGCCGATGAAGGCTGCGACCCCATTGAATACGCCAACTCCGAGATCATCAAACGGATCTGCGAGCATCCCGCCACCATGCGGCTCGCCGACGGACGCGTCGTGTTGAGCGAGTGGCTCTCCGAGAAGCACAGCATCGCCTGGTGGAGCAAAGTCATGGATCAAATGGCGAAGAACGGCCATCCAGTCGCGCTTCTCCCCCAATTCAACAGCTATGGCAAGCTAAAGGACTTCTCGAAGATATCATACGGCATGGCGCACTGGGGACCGCGCACCCCCTGCGAGTACGACTGGACTAAAAGGGTCAAGGAATTCGAGGGTGTGAAATGCGTCTATCCGATCGTCGAGATGGATGTCAGGACCCGCGGCTGCACACTGTGGGAGTCCTGCAACAGCGAGACCCTGCGGAGTTTGTGGGGCCGCGCCATCAACGAAGGCGCCGACTGGGCTTTCATCTACACCTGGTCGGACTTCACGGAACAGGCCATGCAGCCGTCCACCTGCATCGGCTTCGCCCCGTACGACCTCAACGCCTACTACACCCAGTGGTTCAAGACGGGAGTCCAGCCGAAAATCGTCCGAGACACCCTGTACTATTTCCACCGGAAACACCACACGGACGTCGAGCAGGCCAAAGGCGCGAAGTGGACATTCAGACCCGAAGGGGCCGCCCGCGACTCCTCGGGAAAGGTGGAGCGCAACGAGATCGAGCTGCTGGCGTTCCTCGCGGAACCCGGCGCGCTCCGCGTCGACGTCGCCGACAAATCCTACGAGATGGACGCCCCCGCCGGCATCACCTCGTTCAAAGTGCCGCTTCCCAAGGGCGAGGCGTTCGTACCTCGTTTCACCCTCTCTCGGAACGGGCAGACCATCGTCTCGAAGCCTGGACACTTCACGGTCCTCGACAAGGTCGAATTCCCGAATTTGCTCTATTGCTCCGGCGTCATTGGCGGTGATGATGAGGATTCCAGGGAACGGCATGGGGGTTTCTGGAGCCGACTCTTTGACTAATCAGCAATCTGCGTGGCCCAAAAGGTGACGCAGATTATTTCTCCTCGGCGGGCTTGTCGGCGTTCATGACGTTCATAGAGCTGCCCGCCGTCTGCTCGGCCACCGGTTCATCGGTGATCAGAAGCGTGGTTCCCGGGGTGAGAATCTCGCGGGCCTCCGCCAGGAAGCGCGGCGGGAAGTGAACCCGTCTGGCCTGCGCGGCATCAAGCTGCTTCCCTTTCTCCTTGGCGCTTCCTGGAATGCCGACCTCGAGCCAGCGATGCAGGGGAGCACCCTTCACAGCCGGTTCCGCGTCGGGGGCGTCCTCCTGCATGATGAAGGCGTGGGTGCCCAGCGGCTTGTCGGGAGGACGGACCACGATTCTTCCGCGGCCAATCTCGACGCCACCGCGATACACCAGCACCCGCTGATCCGCCCTGCTCACCACGATAGAGACGGGCCCGGTCGGTGACTTCTCTGGACACCATCTGTATACCTCGTCAGGAGACAGGCGGGGGACCTCCACCTCCTGTCCCGTCGCGGGATCCACGGGGGACAGCACAGAGGGTGGAGGCACCTCTGACGGGGCGTCCCGCTCATTGTTGATCACCACGACCATCCCGCAGGACGAGATCTCGAACAACTCACGGGCGAATTCCGAAGGCAGATGCACGCATCCGTGGGAGGACGGATAGCCGGGGAGCCCTCCGGCGTGCAACGCCACGCCATCCCACGTCAAACGCTCCATGTAGGGCATCGGCGCGTTGTTATAGGTCGAGGAATAATGCTCCTTCTTGCGCTGGAGCACGTTGAAGATGCCGGTGGGGGTGTCGTGCCCCGACTTCCCGGTGCTTACGGTGGACACGCCGACGCGGATGCCATTGCGGTAGACGTAGGCCATCTGCTCGGCAAGCCCCACCACGACCACAACCGGTCCCGAGGGTACGGCCTCCCCGTTCCAGATGAACTCTCCCGGCTTGAGCGTCGCGGGATCCGTGTCCACCTTCCGGGAGCTCTTCGCTCCCCAGAATGGCTGACCCGCCGAAAACGCCAACGGCCCCGTAGCCGTCAGAAGTGCTAAGCCCAAAAAAAATGCGAATCTCATCATATGCCCTCGAAATGTGATGTGGATGTCTATTTGGTCCAACGCGTCTTGAATATATGCGTGGTATTTTTAGAGTCAATACGGGGGGTATCAGCCCGTTTTCCTCACCCGTCTGAAGTAGATTTCAATGGAATTTCCGGCACACATTTGCATGCGGGATCCAGGTACACAGAGCGATCCAACCCCAGCACTTCCAAATACTTGTCATGCGTGTTGCCCGGTTTGCGCAGGAACAACCTTTCCCCGCCGATGATGGCCGTCATCACGCCCGCCATCAAAACGCTCATCATGAACGCAGTTGGCTTTTGGGTCTTCTTGTGATCCCAGCCCGGCAACTCTCCGCCGACACTGGGCAGGCTCGCCCGCATATTCCTCTCATTCAACCGCCACACCATCAGGGCGATGACAAGGATCATCCCCAGTGCCTCGATTCCCGATGGGGTTTTCAGGAAGAGGTCGTTGACCACGAGCGGGTCTTTGAGGAAAGAGAAATTCGTCTCGACGCAGTTCTGCCCCTTGTATGTGGAAAGCAGCAGTCTGCCATCCATCTTCCGAGGACCAGAGGCGGGGATGTTGGTCAGCAGGACGAAGCATCCCGCCATGAGCCGCTCCCTGGCGATTTCCTCCTCCACCTCTTTGACTGCGTATGTGACCTCATACCGGGTGGTGGTTTGCCTTGGCTTGTTTTTCGGGGGGCGGCCTCTGCCCGCATGCTGAACCTCGCCAACCGTTGCGTCCACTCTGTGAAGCCGGGCCGCCTCCGCGTCGGCGCGGCAGAAATAGGTTTTGGGGACTCCCTTGAGCTTGACTGAAATGGTCTTGGACGAGCTGTCGACGAGTCTCGCCAGACGTTTGAGTCTGCGCTTGTCATGGGAGCTGGAGTGGACGACCAGGGCTCTGTAGGTCTTCTCATAGAGCTGGACTTCCGTATCGAACACCTTGTAGACGGCGGGAGGCCTGGAGGCGGTGCCAACCTTGTCCTCGGCCAGGGTTCCAAGCTCGACCCAGCGGTTGGTCTCGACGGCGCGTTCCACGGCCTCCGCGCAGGCGCCGTAGGTGAAGGGCAACCGCGTCACGAACAGCGTTTCGGAAAAAAGCCTCAGGTTGTCCTCCGTGACCACCGCCGCGTCCGCCACATAGACGAACGCCCCGGGGCCAAGTCCGTGCCGGGCCATAAGGGCGCCGATCTTTTTCAGCAGCTCGTGGTTGGAGGTCTTGTCGGACGAGTTCCCGTCGAGCGTTCCGCCCAATATGGGAACGGCAACGTCCACGCACAGCAGCTCCACCATGAACTGCTTGAGATCCGGACGGTGATCCTTGCTGTGCCCCAAGACGATCCTGGGGCCGGATGGCGGGGAGTCGCCGCCGCAATCCGCATAGTCGCCCCAAACACTCACCGAGGTCGTGTCGTAGCGGACACAGCTGGCGTCGAGGCCGAAGATCTTCGTGGCGGCCACGCCAAGGGCGCCGAGCACGCGCCCGGTGCCCGCCTCGTATATGGCGTCCAGAGCCCGGGCCAGATTGGTGTCGTTGAACTGTCCAGCCTTGAACCGTTTCCCCAGCAACAGTTCCACATCCTGCGAGGCGAGGAACTTCTCTATCCGGTACAGTGGCGACCTGCCCGCGAGCGTGTCCAGAACCATGGCCTGGACAACCACGCCGGGACTCACATCCATCTGCGAGGTCACCGCCTCGTCCACGATCTCGATGAGCCCCAGTTTGCGGCAGTACGCCGCCGCCGCAGGCAAGTGGGCATGGTTGAACATTCCGCCATCCGCGGACAATAACGTTGCCACGTCAGCTTCCGTCAAGAAGTCCCTCTCGCATGAGTTCGATGTTTATCTCCGTGATCCTGTCGACGAGCTCCTGCAGCCTCCGGTGCTGCGCGATCCCCCTCATGACCGCGGCGACCTGCGAGTTGGGCACGTATTTCTGCCTCTGCCGCCCGGCGACGTTGATCACCAGATAGCGGCGCGGCCCGTGCCGCTCGCCATCGTGGCAACGGCAGCCGGGCCGGGAGCATGTCGAGTACCGCTCCACCCAAGACCCATGAAGCATCTGCGCGAGTGTGACCAATTCCGCAAGGAGCTTCCCGCGCTCATCCATCATTTTTTTTGTTTTCGATGTTGACATGTAGGTATTATAGCGTATATTATAAGTGCTATTCAACATACATTTTAAAAAAATCGGAAAGTTTTTTGAAAATCAAGAAAAATCAGTCAGGAAGAGTGGGGAATGTGGGGTATCAGGCCCACGCCACGTTATCTTTCTTGTTTTCTCGGGGGAGGCGGTAGCGCGATGGGGTGGTGCCCGCGATCCGGCTGAAAACTTTGGAGAAGTGCGCCGTGTCGAAGAATCCCAACCGCGAGCCGATTTCAGAAACGGAAAGCTCTCCCTCCCGCAGAAGCCGACGCGCCTCGCGGATCCTTTCCCGAAGGACATACTCCATCGGCGTCATGCCGGTCGCCGAGCGGAAGA
>CAYTFM010000464.1:0-4745 GCA_964436735.1 uncultured Victivallales bacterium
ACAACGTCCTTCATCGTCCTCATGCCGGCGCGCATGGAATGCAGTCCCCACATCGAGCCCGCGCCGAACAGGATGAAGAACGCAATGGCCGCCAAGGGCGCCAACATTATTTTCTGCCAAAGTCGCATGCGCATTGCCATTCCTCCCAAGCTCAAATGGGTTTCTTAGGGCTCAACGCTAAATAACCTGTACATGTGCAGGTTATTTTGCGTTGAGCCCTTATGCATGGGGCAGTGAAACGGTGATCGCCGTCGTGTCGTCCGCGTCGGAAACGGCCAGCGTGATGTCCCCACCGTGCGCCTTGGCGGTGAGCCTCGCGCTGTAGGCCCCAAGCCCGGTGCCGCTCTTCTTGCCGAACGTGGCATATTTCTCGAAAAAACGCCCACGTATCTCAACGGGGACCGCTCCGGAGTTCCTAATAACGATCCGGACTCCGTTCGTCACCCTTGAGAGATCCACCCCCACGCTTCCTTCCGACGGCGACGCCTCAACCGCATTGGCGATAAGGTTCGAAAGCATGACGCGGCAGATGAAGGGGTCGACGGATGCGGGAAACTCCTTTCCCTCGGGGGGTGTCTTCCCCTCCACCGTGGTTCGGACGGTGACCTTTCTGGCGGAAACGATTTTCCGTAGATCCAACAAGGTTTTCCCCACCATGGCGACGAGATCCGCAGTCTCGATGTGGGGCGAGTAGACGCCCCGCTCCATTTTGCAGAGGATCAGCGACATGTCGAGCATGTCAAGCATGAGGTCGCCCGACTCGTCAAGCATCCGCACATACGTGAGTTGCTCAGCCGAGAGGTTCGGGCTGTCTTTCAGCAGTTCGGCCACCCCCTTGACGCCGATCATGGGGGTCTTCAGATCGTGTCGAATGATGCGCTCGATCTGCTCGCGGGACTCCTCGACGCGCTTGCGGTCGGTGATGTCCTCGAAGCTTTCCACCGCGCCGACGACCGTGCCCGCCGCGTTCCGCAGCAGATCCGCGCTCTTTGATATATGCCGGACCTCTCCATCCTTCCGCCGTATCAGGCACTCCTTGCCCTTGATCGGCTTCGGCACGTCTGGACACATCACACCGCAGCGGGCGGCGCAGGGCTCAATGGCGAAGACCATGCAGTCACGGCCGATGATCTCATCTGCGGCGTACCCCGTGAGCAGCTCCGCCTGCTTGTTCCAGCCGGTGATCATCCGTTTCGTATCGACGGTGAACACCGCGCTGGGGACGAGATCCAGCACCTGATCCGACCACGCCTTGGCCTGCTTGAGCGTGTCTTCCAATGATTTCCGCTCAAAGGCGTAGCGGATGGCCCGCAGGAGCTGTCGCTTGCCAAACTCCCCTTTGATAAGGTAGTCCTGAGCGCCGTACTTGAGCATTTCCGCCCCAGCCGCGTCATCCCCCGATCCGGTTATGGCGATCATGGGGATGGCGGGACGCAACCTTCTCGCCTCGGCAAACCTGACAGGGAAACTCGCGAACGGACAGTCGGGAAGCGCCATATCGGTGAGTACGACATCAAACTCCTCCGTCGCGAGGAGCCGCACCCCCTCGCCAAACAGCTCCGCGCGGGTAACCTCTCCGGTCTCGGCGAGCATCCCTTTCAACAAAACGAAATTGGTGGTCTCATCCTCGATGACGAGTATCTTAAGGCGTCTCTCTTCTGAACAGCCACGCATGTGGGCATCCTCTTCTCATGTGTCACGACTCCCACTGCCACGGCAAGGGGAGCCTCACTCTATAAGCTTGAAGCCCTTCAGAAGTCCCTGCAGTTGGGATCTTTCGACGGGTTTGACCAAATAGGCGTCACATATATTGTGGAACGCGCCGAAGACATTGTCTTTGTCCTTCCTGCCCGTGATCATGACGATTTTAACGCCATCTCCCACGAGGACGCCATCCGCCTGCTCTTGTTGGCGGATCTCTTTGAGCACCTTGTGCCCGTCCAACCCCGGCATCACGATATCCAGACAGATCAAATCATAGGGGCGCGCCATCCCCCTCGCAAGCCGGAACGCCTCCACGGCCTCCCCTCCATTGACGGCGATATGACATTCCCCATACGGCGAGAGATACCCCTGAAGCAGCAGACGATTCGTGAAATCATCCTCGACAATCAGCGTCCTCATGGCTCCCCCTTTATTACGAACAATGGATTTGTCGCGAGTGAATAGTGAATGGTTGAAGCCGCGTTCACCAGCCACGCTGTCAGTTTCCTGAGCGTCCGATGGCTTTCTCGACCGCGGAGACGACCCGGGTGTCGTCGAATGGTTTCACGATGAAGTCAGACACGCCGAGGCTCATGGCTTTGAGCATGCAGTCGCGTTGGTCGACCGCGGTGATCATGACGATCTTCGCCTCCTTGTCCGTCTTCCGAATCTCCTGCAGCACTTGAATGCCGTCCATCTCGGGCATGATAATGTCGAGTGTCATGAGATCCGGCTTCATGCTCTCGAAGAGCTTGAGAGCCTCCAGTCCGTTCTCCGCCTCGCCGATGACCTCAAAGCCGACCGGCTCAAGCGCCTCGCGGATAAGCCTCCGCATGAAAAGCGCGTCATCAACAATCAGAATCTTGTGCATGCTTCACCACCTTCCCTGAACCCTGAATTCTCCGCGGCACATCTCCGCCTCGCCAACTAATGACTAATGACTAATGACTAATGACTAATGACTACCCCCCCTCACGCCTCTCCCTTCTCCATCGCCTTAAGCAGAATGTTGTTAAGCGACGGCGTCGCGAACACGTAGAATGCGCAGGTGGTTGGATGGCCGTCGACCAGGAGGACCATCTCGAGGACAAGAATCTCGTCGTCCACCTCCTCGAGTGAGCAAAGGACCGATCCGACAACCGCCCCGGCCATGTCCTCCACGATCTCGGGCACGGAGGTGCGCACGGTCGATCCGAGATAGCGGGAAAGGCAATTGGCGATGGCCGATCCGAATATGTTGCCGATCTCCATGAGAAGCGAGTTCGCCATCCGCTGATCCTGCGCGTACTTCTCGCCAATCGTCACCGCGGTGATGCGGGCGCGGGTCTCGGCGTCCATGACGATAAGCAGCTTCAGCGGGGCCCGCTCCATGAGCGTCATGCCCACCGCGCAGATCCGCCGGTCGTCGCCGCCGGCGAGGTCGGAGAACTCGTTGAGGCTGCGGAAGCTGGGAACGGACTCCTTCAGCGTCACCTTGCCGCGCGCGAGGCTCTGTATTTTCGGGGAGGCTTCTTCAACCCCCTGGAGAAGCCAGCTGTTGACCACGTTCATGCGCTGTCTCCTTTCACCTGCTCCGCTGATGCCTTCACGCCGCCCACCCGCGCGATCTGCAGCAAGTCGCGGGTCTTGCGTGAGGCGCCGGAGATCACCAACTCGCCCCCCGACGTCTTGGCATGCGCATGAACCGCATGAAGAAACGCGAGGAACTCCGCGGAGCGGATCACACAATCCTGATGAAACGCCAGTTCTATGGTGGTGATGCCGTTACGCATAGCCGCCCGGATCTTCGAGGCATAGTCCTCGGCGGCCTCACGACCGATCTCGCCAGTAATCTCAAATCTGACCTTTTCCGGCAGACTCATATGACTTTCCTTCCAGACTCGAAATTCTCTATCGACAACTCCAACGTCGAAAGGTTGAACTCGACCTTCCGCCCGCCGACGCCGCCCGCGTCAAACGCGACCAGCTTTATCCGATGGGCTTCCAGAGCCATCCGAACCGCCTTGACATTCGACTCGCCAATATCGTTCTTATCATAGCTCATCGCCTTCGCGAACATCCGCGAACCGCCGGCGAACTTGGCGAGCATCCGCTCGCGCCGCGCTCCAAGCTCGCTCAATCCGGAGAACAGACAACTCACCGCCAAATCCGCGAATTTCCCCGGCAGCTTCCCCGCGGTGCTTCCCCGTGAGTCAGGCAGCAGCACGTGCGCCATCCCCGCCAGCCTCGCCTCCTGGTCATACACCACCACCCCCACGCAGCTTCCAAGCACGGATTGCAGCAGATTAGGCGGCCGCGTGAGCGAGACCTCGCCAATTAGAACTTTAATGAGTTTGCCTTCCATAACAACCAACAGTCCGTTAATTTTTACGCTCGCCCCAGCAACCCCTCACTGAGCGCAGCCACAGAAGCCGGACTCGGCAAAAAAATCAGAAGCGACTTGATGTCCTCGTCCTGACAGAGAAAGCGCGTCGAGAAGACAAGCACCTTGTCGACCACCTCCGCGCTCTCCATCAAGGCGACAGACAGGATGCTGTCGGCCATGTCCAGCAGGTAGATCGGCGCGCTCGGGACGCATTTCCGATTGAGATGGGACGACATGCTGTTCATAAACGAGGAGATCGTGATGTTCGCCGTCTCCTCCAGCATCGACTTCTCGATCGGATCAAGCCGCTCGATCGAGTCGATCACGCGACAGGAGCCGAGAATGCGCAGCAGTCTGGCAACACCGGCGTGATCGACAAGGAAGACGATGTTTCCTTCGATGTCACCCTTGATCCTGGAGAGAAGTCCCACCACCATCGTCCCATCTCCCCCAAGGCGCGCCACCTCCTTGACCGGCAGTATCCGCACGTCGGCGACCGTCATCTCCACGGGACGACTAAGGAGCCGCGAGATGGCATTGCTGGCATGCAACGCCCCCGTGTTGCCCACCATCTCAAGTTTTTCTAAAATGTCATCCACGCGTCGCCCACTTCGCTTGTAAAAATCTGATGAGCGGCCGCACATGCCACGCATCATGCCGCACCACGCATCCGCAC
>CAYTFM010000465.1:0-4734 GCA_964436735.1 uncultured Victivallales bacterium
GTCGGGAAAGTGATTCCACTCCTCGCATCCGACGATCCAGCCACAAGGAACTATGCCGTCGAAATTCTGGAGTACGCAGGGGAGGTGTCGCTCCCCGCCTTGCTCAATCTTTGCGACGCCGAATCGGAGGATCTGAGAAAATTCGCCGTGGACATCATTGGGGGCATCGGCGTGAAGTCCGACAGCGACGCGTACGTTCGATGCGTCGGGCTCCTTGAGGATCCGAACACGAATGTGGCGGCATCCGCCGCCGAGGCGCTTGGCAGGATAGGCGATCCTGCCGCCCTGCCATTCCTCGAGTCGAAATTCGAGTCAGCCCATCCTTGGACACAGTGCCACATCCTGATGTCAATAGCCTCGCTCGATGGCGAGTCGGCGCACAAGATCTTATCAAGAATCGACCAGGGGAAACTGAAAGCCGAGGTGGGGATACACCTGAGCATGGCAAGAAACCTCTTGAATGCCCGGAGCCGCAAGGTCAATGACGTTCACTACTGAGAATTGAGGGATTATGCCATTTGTGGTTCAACAAGACAGTATTGATAAAATACGCGGCCTGATCTACAAAGAGACAGGCATGTTCATCGAGACGAGCAAGGACTATCTGATCAAAGCCCGTCTGGAGAAGCGCATGACCGCCCTCGGAAGCGAAAGCTTTCAGGAGTACTACCACCTGCTCTTGTTTGGCAGAACCGGGGAGGTCAACAATTTCATCGAAGAGATGACGATTAACGAGACCTATTTCTTCCGCGACTACCCGCAGTTGCAGGGGTTCGCCGACGTCGTGCTGCCTGATTATCTTGAGGAGAAGCGTCGCATAGGCGCGCACTCGCTGCGCGTGTGGTCCGCCGCCTGCTCCAATGGCTGCGAACCGTACAGTCTGTCCATCATCCTTCAGGAGGTGATAGACGACTTCGAGAAGTGGGATGTGCGCATCGACGCGAACGACATAGACCGCAAGGTGCTTCAGCATGCCAGGATCGGCCTCTACGACGAGCGGGAGGTGAAGGACGTCCCCACCGTCTACAAGTCCAAGTATTTCATAGAGACCGAGAGCAGTTGGAAGATACTGCCGAACGCCTCCCGGTTGGTGAACTTCGAGCACATGAATCTCATCGACAGCTCTTTGACGCACAAGAAGCGCGACTTTGATTTCATTTTCTGCCGCAATGTCCTGATCTACTTCGACGACGACTCGCGGCGGCGCGTGGTCAACATGTTCTATGACGCCCTTTCGCCGGGAGGATACCTGTTCCTGGGATCGGCGGAGTCGGTGGGGCGGGTCAGCGCGGCGTTCACGCTGGAGAGGAAGTCGAATTTCCTCAGTTACCGGAAACCGAGGAGAAGGTAGCTGGCGCGGTGACCAGTTAACACATTGAGAAGGAATATATATGGCAAGGATTTTAATCGTCGACGACTCGAACATCGTGCTCAGCCTCCACAGTTACATACTCGAGAACGCCGGGCATGAATGTTTGGGGGTGAACAACGGCTTCATGGCGCTTGAGAGACTCATGCGCGATATGTTCGATCTAGTCGTCACGGATGTCAACATGCCGAAGATGGACGGGTACGAACTGACAAGAAAAATCCGGGCGATCGAAGACTACAAACAGATTCCCATCATCATCATCTCGACTGAACAGGAGGCGAAGGACAAAATGAAAGGATTGGAGGCGGGGGCGAATATCTATATCGTGAAGCCGACCGATCCCGCCGCGCTCGTAGTAAACGTCGACATGCTGTTGGCAGCGGATTTTGCAAGCTCTCGCCCATGAGATCCTTAGTGTGGAATAATGAATGATGCCAGACGTGGACACATCACTTGAAGCGCTGATTCCCGGCTTTGTCGCGAAGTCGCTGGAGCATCTTCAGTCCGTCGACAGCGCCCTGTTGGCAATGGAGAAGATGTCCGACCACATCGAAAACACGCGGAAGGCGCTGCGCAGCGTTCATTCGATTAAAGGGGGCGCGTCTGTTCTTGGGTTTGATGATATATGCTCTCTCAGCCATGGGGCGGAGATGCTTCTCGAACGAATCCTTGCCGAGAAACCGGATACTATCGCCCACATCATCCACCGCCTTTTCTCATCCTTCGACCTTATGAGAAATCTCGTGGAAGCTGTGGCCAAGTCGATTGAAGACGGTTCCGTGCTGCCGAAAAACGGCAAGGACCAGAGGGTTGCCCAGGAACTCGCCGCCATCGATGACATCGTCAACGGCCTCAATAATTTGGGAACGTGTGACAATGCTCCCGGCGTTCATTCATGCCGCTCCACGCCGTGGGGAGACGCCTCGGAGAATCTGCTCGATGATTTCCGCGTTGAGGCGCAGGAAAATCTCGACCTGTGCGAGAGGGTGCTGGTCAAACTGAGCAAAGCCCGGGGCGGCAGCGATCTCGTCCAGGATCTGTTCCGTGGGATTCATTCGGTGAAGGGTACCTCCTCGTATCTCGGACTGGACGGCATAGCCTCCCTCGCCCATGAAGTCGAAAGCCTCCTAGAACTCGTCAGAGGCCGGGAGAACCTCTATATGGACGACGCGTTGCTGGACGTGTGCTTCGAAGCCGTCGACCACCTGAAGGGGATGGTGGCGTCGCCGACTGATCAGCCTCTAATGGAGAAGGCGTCGATACTAAGGAAAAGAATAACCTCCGAAGCGGGGAAATATGGCGGCGGGAAATCCGAACGCGTCCGCGAGGTCGCCTCGAGAGTCAATCCCGTCGACATATTCTTGAACTCAGCCTATCAGCATGTCGAAGCCCTGCGGCTGTTCCTCGCCGCCGCGGAAAATGGCAAGACACCGGACTCGGACCGCCTGGAAGCCGCTTTCCGCGCGGCCCACTCCCTGAAAGGAGGGGGACGCTACATGGGCATCGAGTTGGTTGAAAGGCATGCCACAACAATCGAGGAGTTGCTTTATGCCTTGAAAAACAGTGACGCCACCAAGACGCTTCCAGGAGTTGTGGAGAAAGTGTGCGTGTCACTTGATGAGACTGAGCATGTCCTCAACGAGATGTCAGGCCAGAAAGACGTGAATCAGCCAGACTCCGAGGCACAGTCTGATAATGTGATATCTCCATCTGAGCGGATGAAGACGGACTTCTCGGCGGCGCGGAAAAGCATTCCTGAGACGGTAAGCAAGACAATGCGCGTCGACCAACGCTTGCTTGACGCGTTCATGAATCTCGTTGGCGAGCTTATCGTGGCGAAAAACGCTCTGAGGCATACGGAGCGACGGCTCGATTTGGGGGTGGACGACAAGCGGACAGTATTGAAGGATTTGAAGAACGCTTTCGTGGTGATTGAGCGTGTATCAGACGAAATGCGTCGAAACGTGACGCAGATGCGGATGGTTCCCGTGCGGAAAGTGTTCGAGAAATTCCCGCGCATGGTGCGGGACATCACGAGGAAGAACGGTAAGAAAGTCGAATTAGTGTTCCAGGGGGAGGACACCGAGATAGACAAGGGGGTTGCCGAGGAGTTGGGCGACCCGCTTGTCCACATTATCCGCAACTCGCTGGATCATGGCATTGGAAGACCAGAGGCAAGGCGGCAAGCCGGGAAACCGGAAACCGGCACCATCCTGTTGAAGGCGGCTCACGAGGGTAACAACATTGTCATCGAGGTAATAGACGACGGCAAAGGCATCGATCCCGATGTGATACTCAAAAAGGCGAAAGAGCGCGGTCTTGTGTCTGAGGATGACGCCTCCAAGTTGAGTAGGGAGGAAATACACAATTTCATCTTCGCTCCAGGCTTCAGCACGGCGGAGCGGGTCACCGACATCTCCGGGCGCGGTGTGGGAATGGACGTCGTGTTCACCAATCTTCGCAAGCTGAAAGGCGCGGTTCGGGTTTCTTCGGAGCCGGGACAAGGCACACAGATACGGATGGAAGTCCCGCTCACTCTCGCCATGATCGAGGCGATGCTGGTGAAGTCCGGCGACAACGCCTACGCCATTCCGATGGACGCGGTGCGGGAGACGGTCAAGGTGGCAAAGAACGAGGCTCGTTCACTTATGTCGAAAAAAGTGGTCTGCCTGCGAGGCGAGATGGTTGGCGTGACCCAGTTGGTCGAATTGCTTCATGGCGAAAAACACACCGGAATGTCCGACACGTCAACGGCGTCCGAGCAGTCGGACGACCTTCGAATACTCATCCTCGAGGCTGGAAGCGCGAAGCTTGGCATCGCTGTCGACTCCATCCTTAGACACGAGGAAATCGTGGTGAAACCCCTGGCGGAGTGTCTGTCGGGGTTGCCAGGGCTTGCCGGGGCTTCAGTGATGGGAGATGGGCGGGCTATTTTGATTCTCGATCCGGCGCAGTTGGTCGCCATGGCGGCCGGCCGGCAACGGTAGGTGGTTTCATCGAGACTACCCATCCAAGGCATAAAGGTTGACATATGTCCAAAAAACAATGCATACTGGTAGTCGACGACCGTCGTGAGAACCTTGTCGCCATGGAGCGCGTCCTCGATGCCCTCGACGTCACTTTGCATAAAGCGTCCTCGGGCGACGAGGCTCTGCGGCTCTGCCTGAAAAATGACTTCGCCGCCGCCGTGCTCGACGTCCAGATGCCCGGCATGGACGGCTACGAGCTGGCGGAACTGCTCCGGTCGGAGCGGCGGACGCGGCACCTTCCGATCATCTTCCTTTCCGCAGTCTACTCCGACGACTTCCACGTCTTTAGAGGATATGAATCGGGTGCGGTTGACTTCATCACCAAGCCGTTCA
>CAYTFM010000466.1:0-4703 GCA_964436735.1 uncultured Victivallales bacterium
GCAGTGGCGGATCGACAAGGCGAAATTCATTGCGACTCTTCTGAAGACGATGGACAAGGGGGGCATGCGCCAAGGCGATCTCCGCGGATAGGGAGACAGCCATCCTGGAGACCGCGGGCGTCCCGCCCGCACTGGAGTTTGGACAATCGAAGCGGGCTGGACACCCGCGGTCTCAGGGGAAAAAAAAGCCCCGTCATTGACGGGGCCATTCGCTCTTGCCGCAGCAAAAGAATCACGCCTTGGCAGTGGGACAACTGGCTTTGTCGAAATCAGCCTTGCTCATGAATTTTGTCAGGTTGGTGCCGTCGTTGTCGGTGGCGCGGATGGCATACCGCTCCTGAATGCCCTTGGAGGTCTTTCTCTTGTAGACGACCTTCTTGCAGTCGGCTTCCTCGACCTTCACTTTCTGGCGCTTTTTGACGTTGTAGAAGTCTATTTTCGCCATTCTACCGTCTCCTTTGTTCGTGTTGAGGATTGAGTGGGCAACTCCACGCCCACTTTACACTCGCGCAAGGAAAAATCAAACCATACCAAAGAGGCGAGAACACACCACGTAAACGCACAAAAAAAGAAGCGGCAGGATGCCGCTTCCACAAAACAACAGTAATGAGGCTATCTCAATATCGCCAGACGCCCACTTGCATGTTCGTGCCAAGGGTGCCGCTCACGTCTTTCCAATAGGTGGGCAGGCGGTAGTCGATTGGCTCAAGAAGCCCTTTACCGGTCAGAGTCTTGTTCTTGTTCAGTTTGAAGTAGATGTTGTACTGGTTGATCGTCTCGACCTCGCCGAATTCCGTGCTGGCGACCGTATAGGAGACAATAACAGTCTTGAGCAGTCTGTTCGTTTCGCCGGGATTCGCGATGCGAATGCCAGGGTTCGTGTATGGCTTAAGTTGGTTGGACTGCACAAGATAGGTGGCATAGGTCGCCGTCCCGAGGGCGTCAACGAAACGGAGCAGCACTTTACGGCGATAGAACCCCGCCACGGTGCAGTCGGCAAAGGGGCCCGTGGCCGGGAACAAGTTGAGAGATCCGGCGTACGTGGTCGGCTGTTTCCCGTTTTTCCATTCACGCTGGGAGTATGTCAGAATGGTGAGAACGCCTCCGCTCTTGCCGGCGGTAATCTCGAAAAGTGATCCCTGATCGTCCACTTCCCAACTGGTGGTGTTGTTGCTCAACTGCCAATTCGCGATTTGCTTCGGCACCGCAAACGCATACTGTTGTGTGACGAACGTCGCCAGAACCACCAAAGCCGCTATAGCCATTACCCTTCTCATCGAACACTCCTCATAAACTTATTTAGTTGAACGTGACTTGTGTAGAATCTGAAACTCTATTACCTAATTGTGAAAAGACAAGGGAGGCGGTACGAATTCCCGGAAACAAACAACACGGGCGGAGCTCAACGCGCGACAGCGCAAGATCAATCTCCTCTGCGGAGCCATCCTGATCCTCGCCGCACTCGCCGTCCTGCTTGGACAGGTCTTCCGCCCGCTCTGGTACGACGAGGCGCTCACGGTCATGGAGTTTCTCGGCCTTGGCAGCGTCTGGAGAATCTACGTGTCGTACCAGATTCCCAACAACCATATCCTCTTCACGCTCGCCCTGCGGGGGTGGATTGACGTGTGGCAGACGTTCCTGCCAATTCCCGACTTCGCCTTCCGCCTTCCAAGCTTCCTCTTCTCCCTGGGATGCGTCATGGCGGTCTGGCGTCTCTGGCGGCGGCGCATGCCGAGGAGCGTCGTCCTCGCCGCCCTCGCCGCATTCATCACCTCGCCCGCCTTCGAGATATATGGCGTCGCGGTCAGAGGATACATGCTCAACATGCTTCTTGGCGTCATCGCGCTCGAGGCCGCCTTCCTCGTGGCGGAACGGTTGACGCTCTGGCGTGGAGCCATGTTCGCCGCGGCCGCCGTGGGACTGGTGGGGGTCATGCCCAGTAACGCCGCGTTTCTCGCCGGAGCCTCTTTCATAGCCCTGCCATCGACCATCAACCGCGCGTCTTTGGCGCGATGGAGTTTTCTCCCATTGACCTCCTTCGCCGCCCTTGTGCTTTTCTATGCGCCGATCGCCCGACGGTTTATCGGTTCCATGTCGCTCAAAGAAGGCTGGCTCTCGCCTTTCGCCGCCGCCACCCACTTCTATGCCGCGCTTGCCCTCCTCTCGCCCGCGCTGCCACTCGTGGCGCTTGGCGGCATCGCCCTGCTGTTGAGACACCGTCCCTTCGCTTTGCCCATCCTTTTCCGTTCATGCGCCTGGGCCACGGCGCTTTTGATCCCCTTGGCTGTGGCGCTGCTGCGGACGCCCTCCCCTTTCCCCCGGGTGTTCTCCGTCTTTCTCATTCTCTGGCTATTCGCATTGGGGATCGCCGTCCAACGCGTTCTCGCCTTTGTCCGGCTCCGCCGTGGCGGAAAAGTGGCGGGAGTCTGCGGAGCCGCGCTGATCGCCGTCTCCGCCGCATGCGGGATCGCGGCGACGCGCGCCGCGCCTGAGCTGTCGATGCTGTTGACGCCCAATTCGGCTCAGGACGACTTCTACCACCCCTACTTCATGAGTGGGGAGTTCAACCCCCGGAAAGCGTCGTCCGTCTGCGCCGAGCTGATGAAAACCGAAGGAGCCCGGATCTACCTCAGCAGCGGAGCCGATCCACTCGCCATTATGTTCTACGGAAAGATCTATGGCGTCTCCGACCTCGACTGGCTCGTCGACCGCCCCCGCCTTCCCCCGGTCACGCGACTGCCCCTCGACGAACGGCCCGTCTATCTGCTCACCCGCGGCGGCGGCGACCTCGCGCAAGTGGTCAGCCGCTTCGGCGTCGCCGCGACCACGCCGTTGGCTGATTGCGGCTTTCAGAAAATCGACAAGGTGCAGGTCCAACCGCATGAGCAGCGTGGCCTGGGTTCAGGATTCGGGGTTCAGGATAATGGCAAGGAATCTGAAAAAAGGTGATTCTCCGGGCTT
The DNA here is from genome assembly GCA_964436735.1 of uncultured Victivallales bacterium. Classification (GTDB taxonomy): domain Bacteria; phylum Verrucomicrobiota; class Lentisphaeria; order Victivallales; family GWF2-38-69; genus CAYTFM01. Next base: position 2,962 of record CAYTFM010000466.1, read on the forward strand.
GCCAGCGGGAGACATGCTATATATAGTAATAGTTTTTACCGAGTCATAAGCATGCCGACGTGGGCACGGATAGCGCCTCCGCCACAGTGCGTCTCGGTGGTTTTCGAAGCCATCCAATCTAAGGAGAAACAGATATGGCACATAAAAAAGGTCAATCGAGCTCAAGAAACGGCCGGGACAGCAATCCGAAATTTCTTGGCACCAAGGTCTACGGCGGGCAAACCATCAGCGCGGGCGGCATCATCGTGCGCCAGCGCGGCACGAAAATCCATCCGGGGAAAAACGTCGGCATGGGCCGCGACTTCACCCTCTTCGCGCTGAGCTCCGGCATTGTCGAGTTCAACAAGGCCCAGCGCAAGGTGAACGTGGTTCCCATAACCACGGCCGCTCCCGCAGTTTCGGCCGCCTCCCCCGCCTGAGTCTTCTCAATCATCACGTTATAAGGAAAGCCCTCCTCGCAGGGCTTTTTTTGTATTTGTATCCGACGTATAGTTGTATAGTTATTTCCGTACCCAAGGCGGGTCGAGCCCGCAACCGAATATGAAATAGAACAGTACCGAAGAAAATTTTGTCCTCAAAATTTTATTCTAAGACATTTCCGTCGTGACACTTGGGACATCAATTTCTCCAAACGATAGAACGATAGAACATTTTCAGGAAATGTCTGACCTGACGGATGCAACTTTGCTTGCAAGATCAAATTTCAAACGATTCGGGCATAGAACACGAGGCGGAAATAAATAATGTTTGTCGATAAAACAACGATCTCGGTACAGGGCGGAGACGGCGGGCGAGGCTGCATAAGCTTCCGCCGCGAGAAGTTCGTTCCGTTCGGCGGCCCCAACGGCGGCGACGGCGGCAACGGCGGGGACGTCATCCTGGTGGCCTCGCCAAACGAACAGAGTCTTGTGGACATGTACTTCACCCGGCACTTCCGGGGGGAAAGGGGCGAGCACGGAAGAGGCAAAGACCAGTACGGTAAGGCCGGCAAGGACGTCGAACTGAAAGTGCCGGTGGGCACCGTGGTCAGAGATGTCGACAACGGCGGCAAAGTGCTCTTCGACTTGGACGAACCCGGCATGCGGGTCGTCGTGGCGAAAGGCGGGCGCGGCGGGCGCGGCAACATCCACTTTATGACCAACGACAACAAGGCGCCCCGCGTCTGCGAGAATGGATTTCCGGGAGAATCGAAGCGTATCGAGCTTGAGCTGAAGACGATCGCCGACATCGGACTCGTCGGCTACCCGAACGCCGGCAAGTCAACCCTCCTCGGGGCAGTCTCGGCGGCGAAGCCCAAAGTCGCCCCCTATCCGTTCACCACGCTCCATCCAGTTGTCGGCATGATCGAGTTTCCGATTCCGGACTTCTTCCGCATGACCATGGCGGACATCCCCGGCCTCATCGATGGCGCGCACCAGAATGTCGGGCTCGGTCATGACTTCCTGCGCCACATCGAGCGGACACGGCTGCTTGTGTATGTGCTCGACATGGCGGGCGTCGACGGCCGGAACCCGTGCGACGATTTCGCGTCGCTGCAAAAGGAGCTCGACCTCTATCTCGAAGGACTTTCGGAACGGCCGGCGGTCATCGCCGCCAACAAGACCGACCTGCCCGAGGCCGCCGAGCATCTCGAGGAGCTGCGGCAGAAAGTCACCACCATCCCCATCCTGCCCATCAGTGCCGCAGAAGGCGTCAACATCGACGAGGCTATCGAGAAGGCTGCAGTCGTAGCTGCTCCTGTC
>CAYTFM010000467.1:0-4687 GCA_964436735.1 uncultured Victivallales bacterium
ACCCCGGATGCCGGCGATTATTTTCATGCATGTGCCGCCCGACAGAGAATGGGATGGCGAACGGTTGGCCCAGTGGAAGGATATCGTCCACCGCTACGATGTGCAGGCTGTCATCTGCGGGCATCTGCACGCTGACGAGCTTTCATGGGAGGGACGCATGCCGATAATCGCCGCTTACGCCAGCACGAACAAGCATGCGAACACTCCCTCGTTCAAAATCTATTCGGTCGATAAGGAAGGGAAAATATCCTTCAAGACGCATTACTTGACCAAAAATTAATAGAGCTGGCCGATGAGGAGCGGCGGAGATCGCCGGGATGGAGCTGGACGAGTTCCGCTCCTGCCCACAGTACGGCGTGAACGGAGGCGTCACAATTACAAATATCTTCGATATGAGGTTGTTGAACTTCCTGCAGTTTTTCGGTTGTCTAACTTGCCGCAGTCGGCGCATGATCGGCGGCCATCGGTGAGGCAGCACGTTCTCACCTTCATCGGGGTGTTTTTTGTGGGGTGTCGTGGTCGATCTGCGCCTCATTGAGCAGGACCGCCTCGTAGCCGCCGCTTCCGTTTTGGTTGTATTGATACAAGGACACGGTGTCGAGCGACGACCCGCTGGCGGCGGCCGTGTTGATGACGACGAAGGTCCTGGTCGGGCGGCCGTTGGTCCATTTGCCGTCGATCCAGGTGCCGGAGTTGGCGTAGATCGGGCCGGGCTTGATGTTGTTCAGACCCGTGTCCGTGTATTGCTTGAGCATGGCGTCGTGAGTGTGCCCGAAAACCACGATCCTCGCCCTTCCGGGCTCAAGGTACTGCCGGAGGGCTGAGACCTCCAGGTCGCCGAAGCAGAAGACGCCCGAGCCCGCCAGCAAGGCCCCCAGCTCCGTCTCGTATTTGTAGACTCCGTTGATGGTCTGTCGCTTCGTCCAGTTGCCGGCGATGTCGGCGTCGGCGTAGTTCGCCCTGGCCTGCTCGGGGAGCATGGGGTCGGTGTAGCCGTCGATGCCGGTGAGCATCGCAGGCGAATTGGTGAACGGGTTGTGAAAGATTGTGGCGACGCAGATGTACCACCCGGCGTCGAACGCCAGATTGCCGAAGTAGTCGTAGCCCCTGCCGCCCGGACGGCGCAGGCTCGCAGGTGTGTTGGCCGTGGCGTACATTCTCGTCACGAAATACCCCGGGGGCAGGATGCTGCCAGCGCGGGTCAGGGGATCCGGCGCATTGAAAAAGTCGTAGATATGCCCATGCTCGGCGGCGACCCCGGCCTCGGGCCAGTAGACGCCGACTCCGCCCGAGCCGGTCCCGCCCTTCCACACGGCGTTGGGGCAGATGGCCTTGAGGGCCGCCTCGCTGAGGAGCATGTCGTGGTTGCCCGGAACGTAGACGACGCTGACGAGGCCGCTGTTGGCTATGTCGTTGAGTTTGTCCACCACCGCTTTGACCTCCGGATCGGCTGCTGCGGCTTCGAAGAAGGCGTCGTTTGAGGTGACGCCGCCGGTGAAAGGACTGTCGGCCATCGGGACGAGCCATTCGTCGAACATGTCGCCGGCGACGACCAGCTCCTTGATCTGTCCACAGGATAGAACGTCGCCAAGAAAACTCGTCAACGCCGGGATGTTGGCGTCGAGCCAGGCGTAGCCCCCATCCCGTGACCGCCTGTCGCCGATGTGCGTGTCGCTGATGACGGCGGTCTTCGTGCGAGCGGTGGCGGCGGCCCCCATGCGTGACGGTGACGCCGCAACGACCTCCAGCGGATTCCTGCTCCCCGTCTTCAGTTCGATGGTCATCGCCTTGGCGTTCCTCCATGTCTTGCGCCCTGCCGGAGTTTCCTTGTATAGATAGCGCAACCCCTTCTTGACGCTTAGCTTGTATTTCCAGGACTCCCTGACCTCATATCCATCTTTGAAGCGGATCCAAAGCGTCACGCCGGTTCCTTTGTCTTTATTGAATGCCACCGGGTGCAGTTCCACGGTGCATTGTTCCAGGCAGGAGCCGTTCGCGTCGCCAAAGTCGAGATTGTCCTTCAGGGATTCCTCGAGGACGGGATGGGAGAAGCGCAGGAGTAGCTCCGTGTCTCCAGGTCTTGGACTTCCTCCATGCGTTTCAACGCCAAACGGCGTGGGACGGTCGGCGGCGGGAACGGCGAGGGCGGCAAAGGAAATGACCGCTGCAATCAACACATTGTTCAGTTTCATGGATGGTTCACCACATGGTTTTCTGTTTACAAAGCTTTTCCACGGCGAGCAGGCTATTGTCGATGAGGCTATAGCTTTTCAGATAATTAATTTCACAGCCTGACTTTCGCCAGCACCTGTGAATTTAATTATCGAAAAACTCTATTGAAACGCCTCGGACGGCGAGGAGATCCGTAAGCGGTTCAGGATGCTGACCGGCGAGAAGGGGCCATTCGCACACATCGCCTCCTTATCGCCGCCAAGACGGCGCATATCTGGCACCGCCATTAAAGCCGATCCCGATAAGCAACATCCCTCCATCATGCCGGTCACCCACTACTTCGATGTCGAGAGGGTGTGCCGTGACTGCGGCCGTCCATTCATTTTCTTCGCCAAGGAGCAAAAGCACTGGTACGAGACCTTGCGGTTCCCGCTCGAGGCGGACTGCGTCCGCTGCCCGGAGTGCAGACGGACGAATCAAAAGATCGCCAGATGCCGTGCTACCTACGAGTCGCTGCTTAGCCGGGCGGACAGAACGCAAAAGGAGACGGAGCGTATGCTGGCCGCAATGCTCGTCCTCGTGGAACAGGGTATATTCTCATCCAGGAAGCTGGAGATGGCGAGAATGCATGCGAAGCGGCTGCCGGAGGACATCAGGACTCCTTGGATCGCCCGGATAATCGAGTTGGAGAAAACGATGGTAGACACAGCGGGGCGGTAGGCAAATGCTGGAAAACGCTTCAAGTGGAGCTCCCACGAGGGACTCGATTCCGAACCTCGGCTGCCTTGTATGGCTAAGGTCTTTTCAAACAAGGTCCCGGTGGGGTATAGTAGCGGCGCACGCTCCTGCGACCGCAGACCGGCCGCTGACACTCATGAACAAACCGGACGGAGGCGAGGCCATGGGCGATCCTGTCGTGTCCCTGCGGGGGACCACCAAGTACTACGGGCGGAAGTGCGCCGTCTTCGAGACCGACCTTGACCTACACGAGGGGCGCATCTACGGGCTCATCGGCGTGAACGGCGCCGGCAAGACGACCACCCTCAAGATGATACTCGGCCTGGCCGAGCCCACCCGTGGCACGGTCACGACGCTGGGGCACGACCCGCTCTCCATGCCGCCCGAGGTCAGGGGCCGCATCGGCTACGTCGCCGAGCGGCATCCGCTCTATCGGGAGATGACCGTCGCACGCCTCGCCGAGTACCAAAGGAGTTTTTTCCACGCCACCTGGAGCCAGGAGATTTTCGACAGCCTCGCCTACTCCTTCGGGATCAGTCCGGGGGACGTCGTCAAGGAGATCTCGAACGGCCAGCGGGCGCACGTGTACCTCGCCATGGTCATGGCGCAGCGGCCCGATCTGCTGATCATGGACGACCCCACCCTTGGGCTCGACCCGCTGGTGCGCCGGCAGTTCCTCGAGACGGTCACGCAGGTCATGCGGCAGAGCAAAAGGACGACCATCTTCTCGAGCCACATCATCGACGACATCGAGCGGATCGCCGACCACATCTTCATCATGAGCGGCGGGCATCTTGCCGCCTCGTGCTCCATCGCCACGTTCAAGGAGCGGGTGAGGCGGGTCTCCATGAGATTCGAGGCGGGCATCCCGTCGTTCAAAACCGTGGAGAACGTCCGCTGGGTGCGGGAGGACGGGCGCATGGCGACGCTGACCGTCCTGAATTGCGACGACGCCTTCAAGTCGCGCCTGGCTGCGATGGGGGCCACGGAGATCGCCGAGGTCGCCGCCTCGCTTGAGGATCTCTTCATCGACTTCACGAGGGAATCATATGTGCAGGTCCGACTGCCGGAGGCGAAGCCATGATCTGGGCGGTCATCAAACGGGATGTCAGCAAATACCGGTTCCTCCTGTTGGGCTATGCCGCCGGGCTGCTGTCTCTATCCACGATATGGTGGGTGGGGTGGGTGATGGAAGTCGGCAAATTCTCCGGCTCGTTCTGGAAAGAAGTGCCATCTCTATGGAGAGAGTCGTGGTTTTCTTTCATAGCTCTTCTGCTGGTCGCCGCCAGCGGCATAATCGGTTTTCTGTTGAGTCACGAGGAGAAAGGACTGATGGAAGGCTTCTTCCTACACCGTCCCTGCCAGCCGCTGAAGTTGGCGACCGCCAAACTGCTGACGCTGCTTATCCTTGTCCAACTCCCGTTCATCCTGGCGTGCGGGTACATCGGCCTGTTGTTCCATTCCACTATGACTATGATCCCGTTCCGTTTGTGGTTCTTCTCGCCTCTGTTGACCGCGCTGTGGATGTCCATTGTCGTGGGAGCCCTCGCTTTGCGCTTTGGCAATTTCGAGCTGAGAGATTGGCGCAAGGGGATTCTCTGGGGGGGCGTCATCGGGCTTGGCGTTATCGCCACCATGGGCTTCGGATCAAGCTGCGCCATCGATTACGCCTCGCCATTTGAATGGTGGGCTTACGTGATACTGCTTTGCTACACGTTCGTGACCCTGGCGGCGGTCTTGTGGGGCCTCACAAATCGCAGTCGACTTTCCCGTCTCG
>CAYTFM010000468.1:0-4687 GCA_964436735.1 uncultured Victivallales bacterium
CGGGGAAGTTCGCCATCATGATCGAGGACTCCTCACCCGCCGTCGGCAAAGTCCGGCTCTACCGGAATATCCCCGCCGAGCCGGACTTCGACTGGGACAAGACCGCCGCCGTCTCGAAGTTCGAGTCGCCCCTGGATTTCGCCGGAGCCGGATGGAGCGTCACCGTTGTGCCAAGCGTCTCATTTGTTGAAAGCCATTATCCGAGGAATTTCTGGCTGGTCTTGCCGATCGGGATTTTTCTGACCGCCGGGGCCGCGGCCTACCTGAATTCCATGCTCAAGGCCAGGCTCAAGGCGGAAGCCCTCGCCCTGGAGCGCGCCGCCGAGCTGCTGCGGAGCGAGGCGAAGTTCCGCACGCTTTTCAACACCATGACCGAGGGGGTGGCTCTCCACAAGGTCGTCCGCGGCGCGGCGGGCGGGATCGCCGACTTCCAGATCATCGAGGTCAATCCCGCATACGAGAGGCTGGTCGACACGACGGCGGACAAAGTCATCGGCACGAACACCCATCCGTTCCCCGACGCGCTTCCATTCGACGACATATACTCGCGTGTCGTTGACACAGGCAAGCCTTATTCCTTCGATACGAGAATCCCATCCTTGCGGAAAAGCTTCAACGTCTCGGTCTTCTCTCCAGCCAAAGATCTTTTCGCCACCTTTCTGCTGGACATCACCAAGCGCCGGGAACTGTTGGACGAGTTGGAGTTCAGGTACATCCAGCTGTCGACCCAGCAGGAAGTCGCCCTTGACGGCATTCTCGTGGTCGACAACTTCGGAAGAATCGACACTTACAACAAGCGTTTCGTCATTATGTGGAAGATTCCTCGGGAAGTCATGGAGCTGAGATCCGACGAGCGCGCGCTTGAATCGGTTTTATCCCAGATTGTGGATCCGGGACAGTACAGGGCTAAAGTCCGCCATCTCTACGATCACCCGCGTGAGACCAGCCGCGACGAGGTGGTTCTCAAGGATGGCAGGATATTCGACCGGTATTCCGCCTCCATGTTCAGCCCCGACGACAAGTACTACGGAAGGGTCTGGTATTTCCGCGACATCACCGAGCGCAAGAAGTCGGAAAGGCTCCTGATGAGGCAGAAGGAGCAGATCGAGAGCGTCAACAAGGAGCTGCGGCTCGCCATCACGAGCGCCCGCGAAATGGCGGTCGAGGCCGACGACGCCAGCAAGTCGAAGGGGGAGTTCCTGGCTAAGATAAGCCATGACATCCGCACGCCGGTCAACGGCGTCATCGGCATGACCCGCCTTCTTCTTGATTCGGGCCTGGCCGGGGAGCAGATGCGATATGTCGAGATAATACGCGACAGCGGCGAGATGCTTCTGACCTTGGTGAACGAGGTTTTGGACTTGTCGAAAATCGAGGCGCGGAAGCTGGAGTTGAACATTGTTGACATAGATGTGCGGGCGGCGGTCGACGACACCATGGACATGCTGGCGGTGAAGGCCTTCGAGAAGGGGCTCGAGTTGAACAGTCTCGTAGAGCCGGACGTTCCCTGCCTGCTCAGGGGCGACCCCCTCCGTCTGAGGCAGGTATTGGCGAACATAGTCGGCAACGCCGTGAAATTCACGGAGAGGGGGGAGGTGTTCGCGCGTGTCGGGAGGGAGTCGGAGTCCGAGGCCGCCGTCGCCCTGCTCTTCACGATCACCGACACCGGTATTGGCATATCCGAGGATCAGATGGATGGCCTGTTCTCGCCTTTCTCGCAGGCGGGAGGCGCCGCCGCCAGCAAGTTTGGCGGCACGGGGCTGGGGCTTGTCATAGCCCGCCAGCTATCGGAGATGATGGGCGGGGGGATCAGCGTGGAAAGTCGTATCGGAGAGGGATCAAAGTTCCTCGTCACCGTCGTCCTCCAGAAGCGGGTCCGCGGCGCCGGGGAAGGGGATCAACGGCGTCGGCCCGCTGATATGCGCGGTGTCAGGGCGCTCGTCCTGGACGAGCACGCCACGTGCCGCCTGGTCCTATCCACCTACCTGAGGTCATGGGGCTGCCGCGTCGAGGAGGCGTCAGGGATTGAGGGCGCGCTTGAGACGCTTCGCAAGGCCGCCGAAGAGAGCGACCCGTTCCACGTCACCCTGCTGAGCATGTCGTTGCCCCGTTTGGACATGGAGGCCATGACCGTCGCCATCAAGAGCGAGCCCGGCTTGAGGGATCTTCGGCTTATCGTGATCATGCCTCTTGTCCGGTGGGGTGAGACGGCGCGATTGGAGAGGCTTGGATTTGACGCGTATGTGGCTAAGCCTTTGCGCCACTCCCGCCTTCATGACGTCCTGGCGGCCACCCTGGGGAGGGACGAACGGCTTGATGACACGAGGGAACGGCTTCATTCGCCAGGCGGACACTCCGCAAAGCGTCAGGGAGGTGACATGCGGATCCTCCTGGTGGACGACAACAGCACCAACAGGGAGTTGATGTCTATTGTCCTTGGCTCCCTCGGGTATCAAGCCGACGCGGTCTGCTCCGGATGCGAGGCCATATGCGCGTTGCGGGAGAAACCATACGACGCGGTGCTGATGGACTGCCAGATGTCGGGAATGGATGGCTACGAGACCACCAGGCGCATCCGGAATCCCGGCGTCAAGGTTCTTGACGCCGGGATTCCCGTCATCGCCATGACCGCTTGCGCCATGAAGGGCGACAGGGAGAAATGTCTCGCAGCCGGCATGGACGACTATCTCGCCAAACCTGTGCAACCCGAGGTTCTCTCGGCTGTTCTTGGCAGGCTTTTAGGAAATCCGTCCAACCCCACAGTTGGTGCCATGTCAGACAGGCCCGAGCCCGTTTCGGACGCCCGGGAAACGACTGGGGATGAAAGGATTTTCAACGAGGCGGGCTTCTTGAAGCTGCTTATGGGAGACAAAAACTTGGCGCGCAAGATCCTCGCCGGTTTCCTCGATGACATGCCGCGGCAGCTTCAGTGCTTGAAGGAGCAGGCCGGCAGGAAGGATTTTATGGCGGCCAAAACCCAGGCGCACACCATCAAGGGAGCGGCAAGCGTTGTCGGCGCCGAATTGCTGCGCGCCCTCGCACTTGATGCTGAGTCGACCATTGAGACGGGGACGGTTGATTGGGAGGTGATGCCGACCAGGCTCGACGCCGAGTTCGAGCGTTTCAAAATCCATGCCATGCAGGCGGGCTGGGCGTGAGGATTGATGGGGTTATTCTATTGTAGTCAAAGAAGTTGCGGGCATTGGAGCGCACCAAGAGGTGGTCCGTGCGCGGGGGTGGAGGAACGGTGAAGGTATGAAGGAGATGGGGCGAGGCGCGCAGTCATGAAAAATTGAACAAATGAGCGATAGGGAGGGATTCATGAAAACGCTGATTGTCGAGGATGACTTCACGAATCGTCTGGCACTACAGGGGTATCTTGCCCCTTTGGGCGAGTGCCACATCGCCGTAAACGGCAAGGAAGCCGTCGAGGCGTTTTGTCTTGCGAGGGGGGTGGGGAGTCCCTACGACCTGATCTGCCTTGACATCGTGATGCCCGGCGGAAGCGGCAGCGTCGCGCTGAAAGAGATCCGGGCGATAGAGGAGGCCAATGGCGTGCTTCTGGGGGATGGCGTGAAAATCGTCATGACCACAGGCCTGCGCGGCAAGGACGACATTTTCTCGGCGTTCCACAAGATGTGCGACGCCTACCTCGTCAAGCCTGTCGACAGAGCTGAGTTGCTGAAGCTTTTGAAGTCCTTCAAGCTCATATAGTCATTCATTGTGGTCCGTCTCGACGAAGAGCAATTGGTTACCGCGAAATGGGGCATATTGGTTATAACACAAAGGTAGAGCGAAAAATGGGAGAGGCAACTATGTCGGCTCCTAAACGAATGGGGATGCCATGCCTTTCTGGGGGCATCATTCTCTTCGATCTTTGCATCCCTTGTGGCTTGATGGCTTTTCCATGTTGCGCGTTGGATTCATGCGTGCGATGACACATCCGTGCCCTCGTGGCCATTTGGGCGCGGCGAAAATATCCTGCTCTCCGCTGTGGGGGCGCCGCCGAATCGTCTGACAGCTGAAGACGTTTGGCGTTGCTGAAAATCATATCACCTTGATCATATGGTAGATGCAAATGCTATCCTTGAAATATCAGTAGAAAAACGGTATACAGACTCTGGGGCTCTGGGGGCTTGACGACCTCCTTGTTCTGTCGGTTTTATGCCCCTCCCACACCGGAAAGGAGTGCCGATAAGACGGCAATCGCATTGCGGCCCGAAGTGTCCACCGAACGATAAAGTGCGCCAACGAAAGTATCATGTCTGGAGGGCATGTGGTGGCCGTCCTTTGTCGCGGACGGAGAAAGCGGTAGGCATGACTATCTTTCCTTAATCCAGGGAGGGCGACGCGCATGGCGAATCATGAGAACGAGGCCCCTGTCGACCTTTATGCCGTGTCGGCGGAGGTGGCGCGCCAGGAATCAATAACTGCCTCTGGCGATTTTGGCGCACTCCCCGAGGCGGCGCGGCGGACGATCCTTGAGCTACTGGCGCGTCAGGTCGAGTTGGAGACGCGGAACGAGGAACTGCGCCGGACGCTGGCAAAGCTGGAGGCCCTGCAGTCTTGGTATCACGACCTTTACGATCTCGCTCCGGTGGGCTATCTCGTCCTCGACGATAAAAGTCTGATCCTTGAGGCCAATCTCACCGCCGCCAACCTGATGAAAGCGGCGAGGGGAGCCCTG
>CAYTFM010000469.1:0-4682 GCA_964436735.1 uncultured Victivallales bacterium
ACGACTTTCTCCGCCTCGATTTTGGCGAGATCCAAGATGTCGCTGATCAACGACAGGAGATCCTGCCCGCGCTGCTGGACAATGCCAAGCCATTGCCGTTGCTCATCCGTCAGGTTCGCCGCTTCGGCCATTAGATCCGTGAAGCCGATGATCGGGTTCAGCGGCGTGCGCAGCTCGTGGCTCATGTTGGCAAGGAACTGGCTCTTCGCCTTGTTCGCCGCCTCTGCCATCTCCTTGGCCCGCAGCAGCTCCTCCTCCGCGCGCATGCGCTCAACGACCTTCCATACCGTGTCCATCAGCATCCGCAGTTGCGCCACGTCCGTCTCGTCGTAGTCGTCAATCTTGTTCGCCATGCCAACCACCGCCACGATCCTGTCGCCCTTGAAGACCGGCACGGTCATGAATCTCTCAAGCCGCACGTGCCCCTGCGGATAGCCCTTCTTGAGCGGATACTCGGCCTGGTAGTCGTTCAGGATGATGGGGCGCCGCTGCCTGACCGCCTCGCCCCAGACGCCCGTTTTGTCAAGCTCGTAGCAGGTCTGCGGATCCGCGACCGCGCATTCCCGCATCACGTCACGCGACCAGGTGTTCAAGACGAACTGCCTCTGGTCGGCGTGGTAGAAGTAGATGTAGCCTATCTTGCTGCCGGTGAGCCGGATCGCCTCGTCGAGGGCGAAATCCAGAAACTCCTTCAAGCTGCCCGCGGGATGCTGCAGGATGCTCGACAGGCAGCGGAAGCGGGCCTCGTCGCGCCTGATGCGGTCCTCCGACCGCTTGCGCTCCAGCTCGCCTGCAGCCCGCAACGCGACCAGCTTCAGCATCGATTCCGCCAGGTGGGGGGTTTCCATTGGCTTGCGCCCGATGACCGCGATCAGTCCGATCGGCTTGCCGTCAAACCCCCACAAGGTGGTTCCCGCGTAGCTCTCGGCCATCAGATCCTGGAGCGCGACGTCCCTGGGGAACAAATGCCGCACTCGGGCGGGGAAGCAGCAGACCGTCTTCCCGACCACGTCGCCGCAGGGAGTGTCGCGCAGGGTGTACGAGACGTTGTCGTCGAAAGCCCCGTCGTGGTAGATGGCCACGGTCTGGGCGGTCAACCCATCACCAAGCAGTCGGTCGACGCAGACATACTCCATGCCCAGACTTTGGGCGAGATACTTCGCCAATGATTGAAAAAACTCCTCGCCTGGACGCTGGTAGCCGCAGCGCAGCAGGAACAATTGGGCTTCCTCGATCCGCTTGCGCTCGGTGATGTCCTGGAGCATGACGATGAAGTGCTTGACCGAGCCGTCAGGCTTCCGGAGACAGCGGACGGATAGGGAGGTGTGGACGGCTTCGCCATTTTTGCGGATGAAGCGTTTGTCCACGGAGTAGCTGTCGATCGTGCCGTCCAGGACGCTGTGGAACTGCGCCAAATCGGCTTCGAGATCGTCGGGGTGGGTGATGTCGGTCCACTTCATCCGGGCAAGCTCTCCGCGGGAGTAGCCGAGAATGTCGCAGATCTGGTCGTTGTACTGCACCCAGCCCGCCTCGGGAGAGGTGATCGCCATGCCGATCATCCCGAGCTCGTAGTAGCTGCGGAAATGGAACTCGCTCTCCCGCAGATGCTCCTCAACCCGTTTGCGGTCGGTGATGTCCCGGATGGGCGACATGGCCATCTTGCGGCCGTCAACCTCGAATTGCCGCGACGTGATCTCGACGGTAATGCGCCGTCCGTCCTTGCCAACTATAGTCTTCTCGCGCCACGGGGCGTCTTCGCGGGCCATCGCCACCGAGTTCCCCGGCACAGCTTGACGATCCTCCGGCTCCATGACGTCCAGGTACGTCAGCGCCAGCATCTCCTCGGACGAATATCCCAGCAGGCGGCGGAGGGCGGGATTGACGCGGAGGATTTTCCCGGGAGGCGTGGCGCTATCCAGCTCATGCACGACAATGCCGTCGGCGGCTAAGTTGAAAAGCTCCTCGTAAGGTATGCCGCCGCCGAAGCCAACCTCACCGGGAGCCGGGACTCGGAGTTGTTTGAGCTCGTCTGACATGCCTGCCCAATCCGCTATCTGGTTGTTCACCGCATCGGGGGGAGTTCTCCAGAACTACTGATGTCGATCCTCCTCCCCGTTTGCGGATCTTCAACGTCATACCCGTTTGATCTGACAAAATCGACCAGCGCGCCATAAGCCTGCCGCGCGAGACCCTCGTGCCAAGGCAGTGAGACCGTGCATAACGTTGTCCCCCACAACCAGTCGAGATACGCGGCCGCGGCCTCCTCGCTTTCCAGGTTGTCCTCGACATGGCAGGATCGACACGCCTCTGCAAACTCCTCCTGTTTGAGTTCCCCCCTGTCCTTCAATTCCCAGAGCATTATCGTGTCGGCGACGCCTGGCTCCAGAGAGCCTGGGATTATCTCGCACCATTTCGCGATATCGGACATTCTGGATATGGCTACCGCTATCGGGTACGCGTCACTTCTGGGAATGGGATTCCTGGCTTTGCTTCTCACTATCAAGCTGTATCCCATACGCGTCTTCCAAGGGCCTCGGTTTCAGCTGTCGGTCATCGAGACGAATAGTTTGAATCCGCCCATCCCGGGGAACGCCATCGGAATCGCCACCCAGGGGCTGTCCTTGTGTTTGCCGATCACGGCTCCATGTCCCTTCATGACGGTGGGCAGGGCGAGCGCGATGCTGCGCTCTTTTATCTTGGCCGCCGCCGCGCCGGCGATGATGTTCAGCAGTTCGCCGAATCCGTCCATCAGTTCCGCGCTGTCATGGGCGACGGTCTCTCCCGAAAGCTTGCCGACGACAAGCGCGCCAAGCTGGGTTGGCATGGACATGACGACGGCTCCCTTTACCGATCCGGAAAGTCCGAGGACTCCGATAAGATCGTCGGCCGTGAGCGCCCCCTCGTGCAGGAATGGCGCGCCGTCCCTGGCGGGGCTCAGGCCGCACATCGTCTCGCAGGTGACGACCGTCGCCTCGATGAACGAGTTCACCATGTCGCTGTTCATATTGGACTCCATGGATGGGGGGGATTTCGTTGGGCAATATGGTAATTGCCTAAGTGGAAAATGCAAACCGGGCTTGCCCCATCTTAATGAATCGCAAGTCATCCGGCATGCGTCACCATCTGAGAGCGCTCTTTCTTGGTTTCCACCGCCACGCTGTCCATGTCAAGCCTGAACACCGCGTCAGGAGGTCTGCGCAGTCGTCAAGGTGATCCTCACGGCGGTTCCATGGTCGTGTGGGAAGGCTTTGACGTCTTTCGACAGGACTTCGATCGAGCCGCCATAGGCGTCGACGTGCTTTTTAACAAGCGGCAAGCCGAACCCCGTGCCCCGCTCCCCTGCCGTGCCCACCCTGTTCGTCGGCTTGGTCATGCTGAACAGGGTGGGAAGGATCTCCCGCGGGATGCCGATGCCGCTGTCGATGACGGAGAGCGTCGTGAGCGGCCGCCCCGGCTCGACCTTGACGAGCACCGTCGAGCCTGGAGTGGAGAACTTGAGCGCGTTGGTGAGGAGGTTGGCGATGACGGAGTTGACGAGCGACACGTGGTCGGCCCGCACCCATGTGTCCGCGGGGCAGTTGACCACGAGATCGATTTGCTTGCTGGTGAATTTGCCGCGGAGAAGCAGCTCCGCCTCGGATAGGCAACTCCTCAGGTCGATGTCACCGAGGCTCAGGTTGATCTTCCCCCTTTCCAACGCCATCATGGAGTTGACGTTGTCGATGATCGCCAAGGCCTGCCGCGTCGCGGATCTGATCATATCAAGATATTCCCCGGGATCGGCGGGCATTGGATCAAGGAACTCGAGCGCGGACTCGACGCAGGCCACGGGATTCTTCAGGTCATGGGTCAAAAGATGCAGCAGGGCGGCCTTCTCCGAGAGCACTTTGGCTATCCTCTCATGCGATCGTTTGATCTCCACATGGGTGGCGATTCTCGCCAAAAGCTCGACCGAGCTGAACGGCTTGGTCACGTAGTCGACGCCACCCGCCTGGAAGCCCCTCGCCACGTCGTCGGACTCCGCGAGAGCGGTCAGGAAAATAACTGGTATGTCTGTGAACTCGGGCGTCGATTTCAGTTCCTCGCAGAGCTGGAATCCTCCCGTCTCAGGCATCATCACGTCGAGCAGGATCAGATCGGGCCGCTCAAGCTCAATGCATTTGAGGGCCTTCGCCGCGCTGTTGACCGCGATGAGGTCGTAGCCGTCCGAGAGCATGTGGCCGAGGATCTCGAGGTTCTTCGGCTGGTCGTCGACCACCAGCAGGAGAGGCTTTCCTTCCGGGTCATCCATTTGATCCTCCAAGCGTTTTGATGAAATCGTCCAACTCGCAATATTTCGACGCCACCAACGTGATGTCGAGGCTGCTGGATATCTTGCGCACATCGCCACCCCATCTCCCCAAAGGAGCGAATCCGAGATCCCGGCCAATCGCCTCTGCCGCCTCCGCGATGCTTCTCACTTTGCCAAAGTGGCATAGATCGATCGCCGAGGCGAGATGGTCCCTGAGTTCCGTCAGGGTTCGAAGCGTCTCCCCGATCCGTGGTTGGAGTTTGCCGCTCAGGCGGAAATCCTGCGCGTTCTCAGGCGTCAGTGATTTCGCGGCGGGGTCGAAACCGTCGGCCGTGGGGGGCGCGGCGTCATCATAGGCGGGCACGCTCGGAAGCGTCACGGTGAACTCGCT
>CAYTFM010000470.1:0-4680 GCA_964436735.1 uncultured Victivallales bacterium
GAGGCATCCACATACCACAGCTCAATCTTGATTGACGCGTGGAGGGAACTGGAGGTAGGTGGGCTGTCGCCTACCTCACGATCCTCTTAAGCAGCTTCCTTCTCATCTCCCCACCCACGTTTGACACTTTGCTTGATGCAGCCTTCGCCGTGGATCTGAGATAGAGGAATGCGAGCAGTGGCGGGGTGGCGAACGCTATGATGCCGATAACGAGTATCCATTTCATGGAAGGGCCCCCATTAGTTGAAGTCCTGTAAACTCTCGGCGATGCCTTTGAGTATTTCGAACCATTGGACGATGGCTGCCGGCATCGAACTTGGCGGTTCATTCAGTAGGAGCGGGTGAATTGTCCTGTTCAACATTACGCTTGCGCCTGATGGAGGTCTGGACGAAATCGATGTTCTTCCCGTCAGCGGATGTTGTGGCCGCTGAGAAGCGTTCGTCAACTTCTACAGGCGCGGATGCGTGTACTCAAAACGATCTGGCCGGCACCTTCTATGATTGGTATCCCGAATTCCAGATCAAAAACACAATGGAGGGGGTGCGTTTTGCCGCTTAACTCTTGCACTTTAGGATACTTCCATTGTGCCCGTCGCCTTTTTTGTGGCCGTTCATCGGACCACGTGCGTTGTAACATGCAGGTCGAATGGAGGACGGGTGGCCTTCTCATATTATATAGAATACACTATTGACAAACATCAGTCACGAGCTATAATAAATAGGGAGCATAGGGGAAGCATGGGGGGCGCAAAGGGGTATCGCGTTAAAGAAAAACGGTAGATCTCGAATGGTCAGAGAAGGCATGGTCGACCTGATCCGGCGTGAAGGGTTGCGGCCAGGAGACCAGATTCTCTCGCAGAATCAGTTGGCGCACGCTTTCAGCGTCAATCCTCTGACAGTAATAAGAGCGCTTGCCGAATTGTGCGAGGAAAATATCCTGTATCGGGAAAATGGGCGTGGCACGTTTGTCGGACCGGCGATGTCGAAAAAAAAGATCCGGAAGATAGGACTGGCATTGCCGGGCGAGGATTTGAATTCCCCGGAAAACAATCCGGAATGCTGGCCGAACGTCCAGCAATGGTTCAAGTCATTCATGGAATGCATGGGCGACAACAGGATCTTTGGAGCTGTTACTATTCCCTGTCACGATGTTTCCAAGGAGACTTTTGACAAGGTAGGAGAGTTCGACTTAACGTTCTTCCTGTATCCCAATGGCTATGAGAAACTGATCACGTCAATGTTGGATAAAAACATCAGTTGTCCGGTGCTCATTGACGAACCCCGAGAGGGGTTAAACTGCCTTTGCCTGCCTTTCGACCGCCTGGCCAGCGTCAGAATCGGCATATCCCACCTGCTCGGCTTGAATTATCGCAGGATCGCTTTTTTGTGCACGGAGGATCGCTGGTTTGACAGCGGGATTGACGCCTACAGGGAAACCATGTCCTGCGTCGGTATCACTATCGGCTCTGACTGGGTGATCAGGGGAAGCGGCGACTTCAAGGAAGCTCTGGAATTCCTGACTCAGCACAATCGCTTCGATGCGGTGTTCACTGCTAACACAAAAATTGCGCTGCTGGCGCTTGACCACTTTCAACGGAATGGCGTGAGTGTTCCGGACGACCTCGGTGTGATGTCGGATGAAGGCTTGGATTTTATCGTCACTCGCCCCCCTTATCTGTCGTCCGTCATGTATCCACACAAGCAAATCATCAATTTCGCGCTTTCCTTCCTTGAAGCCCATCACTACAAGTACAAAAAAGCTTATAGGCAAGCGTTCTTTGGTGAGCTGTTTAAGGGTAAAACGTGCCGCGGCAATCAATCGTCAGAGGTAAAACAATGAGAAGGTCATTCACACTTATCGAGCTACTGGTGGTTATTGCTGTCATCGCCATATTGGCCGCATTGCTATTGCCTGCCTTGAGCATGGCCAAGGAGTATGGAGCCCGTTCGCTTTGCTCGTCGAACCTCCACCAGATCGGTCTTGGCGTGAACTCTTACGCAAACGACTGGGGATACTACCCCGCGGTGACGGACATGGCGTGGGGCGGCGACCTCAACTGGTGTACCCCGGGCTATGGATTTTACGACGGGATGTATGAGTATCTCCAGTCAGGGGCGATAATGTATTGCCCGAACTTCAAGAGAATACCAGCCTACAGCTCCGTGGTTCTCGCCACCTCATCGATTCCCAAAAATCCAGGCTACTCCATGGTCTTAGGCTACCAAGCGGCCGGATGGTCTGGGAAGGCCGGGGCTGGCTGCAACCCGGTCAACGCTGCCAAAATCCAGTCGATGCGGGGATCGCTGGCCTGTGACATTTTCAGAGCGTGGAATGGAGCTTATGCGCACAGTCCAAACATGCCGCAGGGAGCCAACTCCCTTTACGTCGACGGACACGTGGTTTGGGTGCGCGCCAGCGAATTGACCTTCTATGGTGGTGGCATCAATTGGTGGACGGCCAGCGACAAGAACTATTAAATGTATATCTACCTACTAAACTCAAGATTACGGAGGACAACATGAACAACGCGCTTCTTATTGTCTCATGCCTCGCACTCATCGGGCTTGCCGCTCAAGTGAAAGCCGTTAGCAATACCGACTATCTCCAAGTCTACGGCGTGGCGCCTGGAGATGACAGTCAGGTCAAGGTGGACGGAGTGCTTGACGAGAACGTGTGGGGGGACTCGGCAGGTCTCGGCGAATTCCACATCTCCAACACCGCAAGATCCAATCCTGAAAAGCGTCCCACCTTGGCGCGCGCCTTTTACACCAAAGACGCGCTGTATTTAGCTATCGAATGCTTTGAGAATGAAATGCCCGCGCAGGACGAAGTGTGCAAGCTTGTCGGGTGCGTGGAAGTCTTTCTGGAAGCGGGGCGCACGCAGGGAAGATTCTATAAGTATGTCGCGGACGCCGGCTACTATAGCGCATCTTTCGGCCCCGGCAATCTGGCCATGTCTGTCGTGGGCGGGCGCTACGACAATTTCTGGGGAGTGGGCTCTGGTTATCAGGGAGCGGTCAAAGGCACCACCGACCGCTGGACTGTCGAAATGAAAATGCCATTCAAGGCGATGAGCAGTCGGCCGGCAGCCGGAGACCTCTGGCTGTTCAATGTGCGTCGCTTCACCTTTATGAAGGGTTTCGAGGACATATCATGGGCGCCGGGAGCGAAATACGACACTCCCTATAAGTTTGGCTATCTTTATTTCCAGGAGAAGCCTGGTCAGTTCGATCTGAATTCACTAGTGGCGTTGTCGGCGGAAAGGGGGGGCCTTCCGGTGGAAGTGATGTCCAGCACGGGAAGGCTGTTGGCGAGAAGCAACGCCGAGCTGCTGGATGAAGAGCTGAATTCGGCAGATGATTCGTTGGCACTGAGCCGGGAACTTCTGGATCGCGCTTCGCTGCCTGAAAAGACGAAAGCCGACCTGGAGAAGCGCCTAAAGGAACTGGCGGTGTCAGTCGATGATTTCACTCGTCTCCGAGGAAAGGGTGAAGTCAGCGCGCTTCTGATGAGTGGCTTGTATATGCAGGCGCAGAATGCGGCGCGGACCAGCCGCCAGCTATGCCGGGAACTCCAGGGGCAAATCCAGTTGGAGTCTTTTGGGCCGAATGCTCAGCGATGAAACCATAACAACCATATACTAGGAGCAACTGCGATGAGCGCAAGAAAAATGACAGTGTTTTTGAGCTTGGCCTTAGGTCTTTCGGTAGGGATTCTGCTGCGAGCCGCGCCGGGATGGAATGGCGAGTTTGTGACAACTCCCTCAACCGGCGTGTCAACCAAGCATGAAAATGTGGCCACGCCGTATGCGCGCGGCAAAGTCAAGGTGTTCATTCTTGTCGCCAAGGAGCACGCTATCGAAGTCAACGAGTTGCGTCAGAGGGCGGACATCGAATGCGAGGCGATGACAACCTATTCCGCAAGCGAGCTTGGCCACAAGAACGACTCCTTCTATAATCAATTGAGCGGAGTCACGCCGGAGGAGAAGGAGGAAAAGCTGATTCGCTATTTGTCTCGGCCATGGGATGTCATTGTGATGGGAGGCGTACACTTCAACACCCTGCCGCCATCCTGCCGGAGCCTGCTACTGGATGCGGTGTGCAATCGTGGAACAGGCTTGGTGACGATACGTGGACGCGAACAATGGAAGCAGGTATGGGATCAACGTCCCGCTCTGCCTGATGCTGAAAAAGCATTAGCCAAGGGAATGCCCTTCGAGGGGCTTACGTCCTATACTGTGCAATGGATGAAATACAATGGCGCGAAATGCAGCGCGCCTCTCAAGAAGACTGTTGCCGGAAGAAGTGAACATGATTCTGACGGCACGAGGGAGGTGATTGTGGGATGGAACCCACCATTCGCCACGGCCATGCTGAAAGATTTATTCCGCTGCCATCAGATCGGCAAAGGCCGTTATGTGAGTTTTGAAGACAACATTAAAGGAAGATGCCCGCTTGGGCAGGATGAGGATATTCTCAACAATGCATATTATGCGAGTCCGGATCGGCAGTATCCTGCCAGTATAATGGGGTACCACGGCCTGGAAGGGAAAGTTGATTATCATATGGGGCTGTTGGCAAGGATGATCTACTGGGCGGCAGGCAAAGAACCACGCGCCCGCATTGAGGAGTTGCCAATCGGGACGTTGAAAGTCAAAGGTGGAGCACCCACCACGCTGT
>CAYTFM010000471.1:0-3581 GCA_964436735.1 uncultured Victivallales bacterium
GAGCGCGACGACGGATTCTACGACACGGGCAATCCGGGGCATTACTTCAAGGAGTTCCCCGAGTGGTCGCCCGAGGAAAGAAAGGCAATCAAGCTCGCGCGCGGCAGGGTCCTCGACGTCGGGTGCGGCTGCGGGAGGCACGCACTATACCTGCAGAAGAAGGGGTTGGACGTCCTCGGCATCGACAACTCACCGTGCGCGCTCAGGATATGCATAGAGAGGGGGCTGAAAAAAACGAAAAACGTCGAGTTCGCGCGCATCGTCCCGCGCTTGGGAACCTTCGATACCATCGTAATGTTCGGAAATAACTTCGGGCTCTTCGAGAATCCCAGAGAGGCGAAGAGGCTGCTGAGAGTCCTGCACAGGATGACGAGCAGCGACGGGCTGATACTCGCGCAGAGCCTCGACGTATACCAGACGACTAAGAAGGAGCACCTTGAGTACCAGGCCTTCAACAGGCGGAGGGGGAGGATTTCCGGCCAAATACGGATGAGGATGCGCTACAAGAAACTCGTATCGCCTTGGTTCGACTACCTCGCCGTCTCCCGGAAGGAGATGGAAGAGATAGTCGGTGGCACGGGCTGGCGCATCGAAAGGTTCATCGGAAAGGGCGCGGCGTACATCGCGGTGATAGGCAAGGAAAGGTAGACGAGGATTTCCTTAAGCCTTTTCAACCGTCTTCGTAATCCTAATCTCGTATCCCCTCATCTGCCTGACAACTTTATTGAATATTTTTTCATCCCTTCCGATGTATTCGGGCGGCGAGACGCCCGGCCTGTCCCATTCACCGGAGAGAATCATCCGCGCGACGATCGCAGCGGTGTATCCGGTCGTGCGCGCCATCGAGCTGACGCCCCCCGTGCTGCGGTCGAGGATGTCCCAAGTCTCTCGCTTCCCCGCGCCCTCGCCGACGACGCGCATGACAGTGAGGTCCGGCTCGCCCTTCCTCAACTGCCAGATGGGGAAGAGCAGGCGCGCTGTCACGTCGATGGGCCTGACCTTCGCTCCCCTGACGTCGATTTGTTTGTCGTCGAAGAATCCAGTATCTCTGAGCAGGGCGACCTTCTCCGCATGGCCGGGATATCGCAGGGTGCGCTCGCGCATGTTCCTCGCCTTCACAGTTGTCACTAGGCTGCGCAGGCCGTCGGTGTTGAATGCCTCGAGCGTATCGACGCCCGGCAGTTCGACGTGCTCTAGCTCTGTGAGCGCCGGCATCGAGACTATCTTGAAGTTCCGCACGAGCCTCGCTGGGCGCGTGTACTCCTCTATGACATCTATCGGCGAAAATAACGCTTTGTAGCCGTAGATATTAGTTTTTTTCGCAGGGAGGCCGCCGACCATTATCTCCACATCGTCGAGTTCGCGCTCCTCCGCCATCCTGCCGACTATCATGTTGCTGAATCCGGGGGCTATGCCGCAGTCGAATGCAGCGACGACGCCCTTATTCCTTGCCTTCCCGTCGAGAATCATCGCATTCTCCGGCATGAATGAGAAGTCGCAGCAGTCCTTTCCCGCCGAGATGACTGTCTCTAGCGTCTTGTATCCCATGAACCCCGGAACTGCGTTCACGACGAGGCCTGCGCCTCTAATTAGGCGGTCGAGATTGTCTGGGGAAAGGTCTGCCTTCCTCCGACTGACATTCCTCGGAAGCGTTGCGAGGGCCTTCTCATCCCTGTCGAGCGCGGTCACGTCGAGCGTCCTGTCGCGCGCGAGTTCCGCTGCCACGAGGCCGCCTACCCTCCCCGCACCCAGGACTGCCACCTTCTTTTTCACCGGCATTGCTATCACTTATTCTCTATCGGCCCGAGGAGTTTCTCTGCCGCGGAATATGGATCGAGTTGCCTGCGCAGTATCCGTTCGACGAGCACGTCCATGAACTAGCGCTCTGTGCGCGCGCGGTCCCTGCGCTCGCGCTCGCCAGATGCGTCGAGGAACTTCCTGTGCGATTCGAGCGCGTCCACGACCTCGGCGATTCCGGCGTTGTCGCGCGCGCACGCCTTCAGGACCGGAGGCGTCCAAGACCTAGGCTCCGGGCATGTCTCGATCATCGCCCTCAGCTCCGCGACCGCCTTGTCCGCGCCGTCGCGGTCTGCCTTGTTCACCACGAAGACGTCCCCAATCTCGAGGATGCCTGCCTTGAAGGCCTGTATGTCGTCGCCGAGCCCGGGGACCTCGACGATGAGGACTGTGTGCGCGCTCCTGACGATGTCGACCTCCGATTGACCCGCACCGACAGTCTCGACGATAACAACGTCCATCCCCATCGCATCGAGCACCTTAACTGCGTTGGCAGTCCCCCTCGCGAGGCCGCCCATCTGGCCGCGCGTCCCCATGCTGCGGATGTAGACGCCCGCGTCTGTGCTGTGTCCCTGCATCCTTATCCTGTCGCCCAGAATCGCGCCCCCTGTGAAGGGGCTCGTCGGGTCGACTGCGAGGATTCCGACCTTATTTCCATCTTTCCTGTAAACCGCCGTGATGCGGTCGATGACTGAACTTTTCCCTGCCCCCGGCGGTCCAGTGACGCCGACGACATGAGCCTTTCCTGTGTGCGGGTACAGGACGCTCAGCGCCTTCGCCGCGCGCGGGTCCTCGTCCTCTATCATCGAGATGATGCGCGCGGCAGCCCTGACGTCGCCCTTCAGCAGGCTCTCGGCGATCTCCATCTCAGCGCTTCCTCGCATTGGCCTTGTGGAATTCGATTATGTCAAGCAGCGGCGTGCCCGGCCCGAATATCGCCGCTATCCCCGCCGCCTTTAGCTTCGGGACGTCCTCCTCCGGGACTATGCCGCCTCCCGAGACGACGATTTCCCCCGCGCCCTTCTCCCTCAGCAGTTCGACTACCTTGGGGAAGAGTGTCATGTGCGCTCCCGATAGGCAGCTCAGGCCTATTGCGTCGACGTCCTCCTGTATCGCCGTGGCGACGATCTGCTCCGGCGTCTGGTGAAGCCCGGTGTAAATGACCTCGAACCCCGCGTCCCTGAGCGCGCGCGCCACGACCTTCGCCCCCCTGTCGTGGCCGTCGAGCCCGGGCTTGGCAATCAATACGCGAATCTTGCGCTGCATCGTCTCGCCTCCGTCATGAGGCGAATGCGCCCGGGGGATAAATCCTTTGTCCAGCGGGATTGCGTGGCTGGATTCCCCAGCGGGTCACTTGGGGATGAGCGGTTCCGTCGTAGGTTGTGGGCCCGTATCGAATAAGCGTTCACCGTGGGGGTGTTTGGCCGTTGAAAATACTGCATACAATATATATCAATATTTTAAATAGCAAATTTAATTAATAATTCATCCATTGTCGTCTGCATATGAAGTCATATAATCAGGATAGAAAATCCCTCTCTAAACCTGATATCAGAGGGAAACCGGCACCATATGGATTTTGGAATGTAAAAGAGAATAGAATTGCTGCGATAAGAGAATTAGTAGAGAACCTTAAGATTCTTCCTGAACAGATAAATCAGAGACATTTTTTTGAGAATGGCCTCAGTGCAGTGATACTTCGCTATAATGGCTCAGCATTTGATGCACTAAAAGAGGCGGGCTTCGATGTTAACCCGGAAGATCGGCCGGTAGACCCAAGAGGA
>CAYTFM010000471.1:3591-4637 GCA_964436735.1 uncultured Victivallales bacterium
AAAGAAAATATGGCAGATGTTTTGTGTTGGAAGAGGATTTTGGGCGAAGAAGAAGAATAGGGTTGCAGCAACAAAGAGAATTGTAAAGAAGATTGGAAAACCTGCAAGTGAAATAACGCTTAAGGAATTTATCGCTAATGGTGGGCATGGAATAATACGATGTACGAGTGCAAAAGGATACCCATATTCAGTATTTTTGGAGGCAGGACTGATAAAAGATGTCTCTCAGATGAAACGAAAACCCCGAGGATACTGGGAAAATAAGTCGAATATAACCAAAGAAGTAAGGGCACTTGTAAAGAAATTAAAGATACCTCCAGAGAAAATCAAAGTGAGCGATTTTAAGCGGGGCGGGTTGGGATCCTTATTGACGTTTTATGGGCCTCATAAAGTACATCTTAAGGAGGCTGGATATAGTATAGAATATAAGAAACAAAACAAGGTTCCATATGGATATTGGTCTGAACGTAAAAACCGAATAAAGGCAATTAAGGGAGTGGTTAAGAAATTAAGGCTTCCACCTAAGCATATAATACGGGCAAGATTTATTGAAAATGGTTTGGCAGGCGTTCTCGCTCATTATAACTGGTCAGTGACAGATGCATTGCGAGATGCCGGGTATAACGTGTAATTTTTAATGATCAGCGCTTTGAGCATAGGATTGACAAAATCAAGGAACAAGAGAGAAGTGCATATGTAAGAGATCGCCAAACACCCCCGTACGGCTTTGGGACAACCTGTTTAGCGCACACTATCCCTACTACGTTTATTCCTCCCACGTAGTAACTTGATGGAACCTCGATGATAACTTCATGGCCCGCAGGGTGTCCTTGGTATTCTTTGGGAGGTTGAGATACCTCACGGTCTTGGACATCCCGTAAGTCAGAGTCGTTCTCTGAACATCGGCAAGGTCTTCCAGAAAATCGTCGAACGACGCGGATGGTCGTGCATCCCTCAATCTTGACGCCAAGAGCGCCCTGAGATAATAGCCCAGATAGTGCAAGGTTGCCTCCTTGCCCGAGTTCCATATCGCTTTCGAGGTAATC
>CAYTFM010000472.1:0-1718 GCA_964436735.1 uncultured Victivallales bacterium
GTGTCACGCTGCTTGTCAAAGGCGAGTTCGCCTACGGCTATATGAAGGCTGAGCGCGGGGTGCATCGGCTGGTGAGAATCTCGCCGTTTGACAGCAACGCCCGGCGTCACACCTCGTTCGCGTCGGTCGAGATCATCCCCGAAATGGACGACGCCGTCGAAGTCGAGATTGACGAGAAGGATTTGCGGGTGGACACCTATCGGAGCAGCGGAGCGGGTGGTCAGCACGTCAACAAGACCGACAGCGCCATCAGGCTCACCCATCTTCCCACCGGTATTGTCGTCTCCTGTCAGATGGAGCGTTCCCAGCACAAGAACCGCGCCACGGCGATGAAGATGCTGCAGGCGAAACTCTATGCCCTTCAAGAGGAGGCGCGCAAGAAGGAGGCCGATGCCGTCAGCGGGGAAAAATCTGAAATCGCCTGGGGAAGTCAGATTCGATCATATGTGCTGCATCCGTATCAGCTCGTAAAGGATCTGCGCACGGATGTGGAGACCAGCGACTCGGCGCGGGTGTTGGATGGCGATCTCGACCGTTTCGTGGACGCCTGGTTGCGCGCCGGCTTGGCGGCGAAAAGTTAGCTGGACGCTGAGGAAATTCAAAGTGGTAACCCCTCCCTAACAGTCGGGGCTCGGTTCACAGCATCTCCCATGAAACAAACGACCACAAAACCAAAGTGCGCCCACGGGAGCGCGGCGAAGCCGGACGCTCCCCGCGTCATTCCCGGGAGCGGTGGTGTTTCTCTCATGGTTGAACCTTGCCTCGCGAAGGTGGGCGCGCTGAACAGAGCCACGAGTGTGAGCGAGTGGTTGCAGTCACAGCCGCAACGGCCGCCAAACTGCAGACTCCCTTACCCGCCTTCCGCAAATGCGCCGAACTGTGGGAAAGGGCATGTGTCCTTTTTTCGCGGCTCGGACAAGCTTCGCCCTCCACTTCGGACGTGTAACCCATGCGTATTTGGGAGGGCGAGGCTTGCCGAGCCGCAGTGGGCGACAAGGACATTTCCCACGCAGGTTGTCTGAAATTAGTCGATTCGGTGGGGGGGTGTTCTGTTGGAGTTCACGCTTCAGCGTGTCCCCCGCCTTCAATCCAATATAAAAAACAACAGGGGCCTCGGTGGCCCCTGTTGTATTTTTGCAGTTGTCGCGCAGGTTATTTCGCCATATTCTTCACGGCTTTCGCGCCTTTTTTCGCCGCGGCCTCGGCGTCTTCCTTTGCTTTCTTCTCCATCTGGGCCTTCTCTAAGTTCGTCGGGCCGGGAGGAGGCGGGCCGTTGGGCGCGCCATACCCGTTCCACATATCGACCTTTTTCGCTAAATCGTCGATTTTGGTCTGGAGTTTCTTCTGCTCAGCCTCTGTTCCCTCTTTTTCCATGAGATTATCCAATTGGATTTGAACTTTGCCCTGCTCGTCTTCGAGCACCTTAATCTCTTTGTCTATTCTGTTGGCTATTTTCTCTTTGACGTTGGCGATCTGCTTGTTTATTTTCTCTATCTTTTCCTTCTTTATCTTCTCGCCGTCGGCGTCGCCAAAGGCCTTTTTATTGCCCTCATCTTCAATCTGCTTTTTCCATCGTTAGTAATTTTCGGTCGCGCATAAGCACATTCCCACCCACCACCACAGTTTCCACGTCGTCCCCATCCACCGTGTTGACGATGTGCCCGACCACGCTTTCCGGTCTGATTGGCGTTGGGGCGAGCGTTGGGTTCACGACGATG
>CAYTFM010000472.1:1728-4623 GCA_964436735.1 uncultured Victivallales bacterium
CTCGATTGTCTTGAAGTCGCCGAGAAAGGGATTGGAGGCGTCAGGCTTCTTGGGGGTGGTCGCTGCCGCCCCGGGGGCGGCTTTGTCGCCAGCGGCAGGTTGCGCGTTTGCCTTGTCACCTTTCGCATCGCCGCCGGCGGCCCAGATAACTGTCGCAATGCTTGTGAGGGCGAGGACGAGGAGACACTTTGTCGCTGATTTCATCGTGCACCTTTGAGAAGCTGAAGTTTTCTGTGCTAGGGGACTGTTCATAAATAACCTTTACATCCCTAATGGGCGACCCACTCGGTCATACCAATATAGTATCATTTTTTCCCCGCATTATCAAATGGTTTTGAGCGTGTCAGCATCTAAACTGTTTTTCATAAACGAGTTGCCTGTCTGGACGATCTTGAAGGACGGGAGGGGGGCACCGTGGATGCCGGCGAGCGTGTCTTTCACGGTGATGCCGAGTGTGGGGAATAGCCAGTCGGGGGCGATCTCGGCCAGTGGCACGAGGACGAAAAGGCGCGCAGGGGTGGCGGGATGAGGTATTTTGAGGTCAGGTTCGTCGACAATCTGGTCGCCAAAGAGTATGAGATCTACGTCAAGCGTCCGCGACGACCAGTGGGGGTGTTCCGTGGGCCTTCCCGCTTCAACCTCGATGCGTTTGCAGAGAGCCATCAGTTCACGAGGCGTCCCGCTCCATGTTCCCGTGAGGGCCGCATTGACGAAGTCGGGCGTGCCGGGCGCGCACCCCATGGCGGGGTTGCGGTAAAGTGAGGAATAGGCGAGGGTTGAGAATCCCTCCTTGACGAGTCGCGCGGCGGCCCGGGCGAAGTTCCGAGGCACGTCGCCGATGTTCCCCCCCATCGACAAGGCGACGGGCGTTGCTAATGCCTCATCTCTACTTACTGTCATTCGAGAGACCTATTCACGAGGTGGTTTGACCGCCCTGAAATACACCTCATGGCATACTTCTGGAGGTAGTTGAGATGCCACATCAAAGAACGCCTTGATACGATTCTCGGGCCATTGTATCATCTCGTCTGTTGGAACTGGCTTAACATAAATTCCGAGAATTTCGGAGATGATATAGCCGGCGTCCAGAACCAAGTTTGTCATGTCGGAAACGCTGAACGCATGTCGATGACCGATGGCAATCTCCGGTGAGGGAATCTCCTTGATATCTTTTAAAATGCCCATCAGAACTCCAACTCGCCGGTTCAACGATTCGCAATTCGGCGTGAGAATATGCACGCTGCCGCGGGGGGCAAGTACTTTCGAGATGTTTCGAAGAACGAGAAGAGGATCCGCAAGATGCTCTAAAACGTTGCTGAGGAGAATATTGTCGAACAGGCCCAATTCCGCGGGGAGGTTTTCCGCGGGGGATTCCGAGAAAGACACATTGGGGGGGAGGTCGGCGGGTGGCGGAGCGATGTCCACCATGACCACCTCATCCACAAACTGTGCGAGGTGGCAGGCGCGGCCCGGGAATTCGGCTCCGCCGATGTCCAGGAGTCTGCCGCCCCGTATTCTCTTGGCGAGAAGCGCGTTGCTGTAGCGGACGGACATGCTGTACATTTTCATCTTGTTTTTTTGTAAGGGGAATCTTTGATAGGAAATTCAGTATGTTCGGTGTTCAGCGCGCCCATCCGCCGCGGCGGATTCAACCATGAGAGAAACACCACCGCTCCCGGGAATGACGCGGGGAGCGTCCGGCTTTGCCGCGCTCCCGTGGGCGCACTTTGGTTTTGTGGTCGTTTGTTTCATGGGAGGGAATCCGAAGCTCTGCGTCTCCGCGGCTTTGCGGGATAATTATTTAGTGCTTCGGATAAGGTGCGTGGCGGTCGCGGAGTTTGAGGATGTTCCGCTCCTCGTCGTCCAAGGGGAAGTCGAACACCTCGCTGAGTTGCATCTGCACGTCAGGGAAGAGCTTGCTGCGCAACACGTCCTCCCGTTGGAATACACGCCATATGCGGTAACTCGAACCGTCAAGCGTCAAGGCTTCGACGTAGGATGGGAAGGTGGACACTATCCAGTACTCCTTCACGCCGCTTCTGGCGTACAACTCCAGTTTCCGCCCCCGGTCATGGCGTTCCGTGAATGGGGAGAGTATTTCGACCACCATTGCAGGAACTCCCTCAATGTGAGTTCGCTTGATTTGTGAGGGATCACACACGACTAACAAATCTGGCTGGACAACATCCTCTTCTGACAACTTGACGTCGAGAGGTGCGGCGAACGGACGGCATTTCTGTCCTTCAAAATGCCGTTCCAATCGTGAATAAAGCCTGCCGGAGACACTTTGATGCCTGCTCGTCGGGCTGGGGGACATGGCAAACGCCTCTCCTCCGACGATTTCCCATCGCTCCTCATTCGGCCAGGTCTGATAGTCGACCCAGGTGAAGGTATGCCGTAGATTCCTCGCCGTGTCTGCCATATGTCGGCCCTTTATTGGAGACTCAGGGTGGCCGGTTTTCGGTGAATCTGAAACTCTGCGTCTCCGCGCCTCTGCGGGAGAAGCGCTTCGCTTTTTTGTTTCATTTTTCGAATATAATCTCAATATAGTCAGTGGGGCGGAGAGCGTCAAGATGGCGAGGTGAGGAGGAACTGCAAGAGGAATAGAATCCCGCGGAGACGCGGAGTTGCGGGTATCTATGGATGATAAGAAAACAGGACGTTGCATCTCCGATCTCTACTGCCGGTGCCATTGAATCAGCAAACATGACCGTCGCGAGCCCAAAAGGCAACCATGAGGCATGTGTGCGTAAAGGCGTCGTCGGTGTTGACTCGTAGACGAGGAACTAGGGCTTCTGCCAAGGCGAGCACGCTTCTTGCTCCGTCAATCTCCTCCCACAGCAGCGGCGAGCCTCTTGCGGCCGTATTTCTCCGATCCTCCTTCGGACGATATTC
>CAYTFM010000473.1:0-3749 GCA_964436735.1 uncultured Victivallales bacterium
CGGCGCCGACCCGCCGTAGCGCATCGCTGACCCAGCACCCCTCGCCGAGATCGGTCTTCCACGTCTCCTCCGCGTAGAGATCCGAGCAGGAGCGCTCGATCTCCTCGAATTTCGTCGAAGGCAACTCATCCAAATCCCTGTTGGGGAGCCACTCGCGGAGACAGGGGAGGATCCTCAACGGAACGCTCCGGCCTGCGAGAATGATCTCGCAGGTCTGCCGCGCCCTGCCATACGGCGAGGCGAAGGCGAGATCGAATCTGACGTCCTCAAGAGCCTTCGCCGCGGCTTTCGCCTGCGGGACGCCCCGCTTCGCCGAAAGGCATCCTTTGACCGGACTTGTATCGGGGCAGCAGAATGGATCGCCCGCCATCTCGGCGTGCCGTATCAAGGTGATGTTCATACGCTTCGTCTCCTTTATGTTGTCAAGGACTCGGGGTTCAGGGTTCAGCAGAAATGCCTTGTTTCCGATTTCCCGCACATAAAAAGGCATCTCACCCTGAACCCCGAACCCTTCCTCCTATCACTCAAACCTCAGATACCTTCCGCTCCACGGCCGGAATTCGAGCGCCAGTTCGCTCCACCCGTCGCCACGACGTATGAGAGGAAACTGTTCGCCAGTCGCAAGATCGAGCGCGGCGTTCGACGGCTTCGCAAGCCTGACGCGTATCTTCCCTTTCACCGGTCGCCGCAGGTGGCTGAACACAATGAAGCTCTCAGAACCGTTCTTCCTGAGCAATTCCTTCCACATGAACAGATTACCTGTATCATACAGGTTCGACCGTATGCCAAGATGGCTGCAGATCTTGACGAGCGTGTGCTCCTTCAGGCAGGCGTCCTCCTCGAAATCGCAGGCGGAATCGAACGAGTCGTCGAAGGTGATGTCGTACCCGGCAAGCAGCACCGCCCCTTTGCCGAAAGGAACGCGGACGAGGAAGGGCGCGCCTTTGGCGTCGCGCAGCAGAACCTCGCCGTCGCAGCGCACGTCATGCGCGTTTCCCCGCATGACGCCGCCGCCGAAACTGCCGGGAAATTCGATGGTCCGCCTGGCCCGTGGGCCGTAGCGGACATCCTCAAGGCCGAAGACCTGCCGCAGGAACGTCCGCTGGAGGCGGCCTGCCCCAACCAGTTCGCAGCTCTTCGGAAAAACGAGCAGCGTCAGTCCCTTCTCGACGGATTCCCGGAGCAGCCAATACCATTGCTCGTCGGCCGGGACGAGTTGACCGCCCCCCATGTTGCCGCCGGTCTGACAGTCGAGGAAGTCGTTGTCCGGCAGGGTCATGAGCTTGTAGCAGGAGAAATCGTAGCGGTGCTTGGCGAAGATGAGATCGACGGGTAAGTCGAGCCGTGTGGCGATGTTGACCAGCGTCCGCCCCTTCCAGACGTGCCGGTCGAAGACGGCGAGCTCGGGAGCGGGACGTGTCGATCCCATCAGCTCGCGGCGGATGAATCCGATGCGGGCGATGTCGTCCCCATACAGCCCCAGATCAGCCCCGGGGATGGTCATGTACGAGGCGTTGAGGCGGACGGACTGGAAGAGCGCGTCGTCGTATTGACGGTACTCGCCGCCGACCTGCCAGGCCTCGCCGCCCCAGCGGAGGCTATGGAGTGGCGCGTTGTGCGCATAGGTGAGCCGCGGATCGAACTTCTTCTCGTCGAGCCAGTGCTTGGCCTTGGCCTCGATGAAGTAGGTGCTGGTGTCGGCGATCGAGCCAAGGCCATGGCCGGGGGGATCGGAGGGAAGCTTCGACGGCGCGCACGCTCTGGCCACCTCGTTCGCCTGCCTCACCCCCTGCGAGACCGACCAGGAGCGGAACTCCATGTAGACGCGGAAGGGTTCGCGCTCCTCGGAGAACGGCACCGGCACCTCGTCGAACGAGCGGAACTTCCTCCCATAGAGCTTGGATACCTTTTCAAGTGGCCATTCGAGCTCTTTCTGCAGATAGGTGGCGAACGCCGCACGCTCATGCGGCGAGTAGTCGAAGATGGTGTTGTCGCCGCCGTAATAGTAGTAGCCGTACGGGAAGTCGGAGTTCCCGAAGTCGAAGATGAAGGACATCAACGGCGCGGCGTCCGCGTAGCGGGTGGCGAAACGCTCCAGCATGCCGAAGTAGTACTTCCGGTAGAACGGGCTCCAGAGACTTGGGAAGTACCCTTTGTTCCCGTGGCGGTCGATGGCGGGCTCCTTGAGGCTCCACCACGGGACGCCGCCGTCGGCGAGACCCGAGCCCCGCGTCGTCGGAAACATCCAGAACTGGAGCAGAAAGCCCTCGTCCGCGGCGAATTCGAGAAGCTGGTCGGGGACGCGCCAGTCATAGCGGCCCGGCCGCAGCTCCACGTCCTCCCACGGGATATTGACTCTGGCGTACTGGCAGCCGCGCTCGATCATTCGGCGACAGAAGAACTTGAACTGCTCGGTCACTTTCGGCGTCTGAAACGCCCAGTACGTCGAGAATCCGTATCCGACATCGGTGGACGCGGGGCTCGATAGCGTGCGGAGCGTCGTCGAAACAAGCGGGCGCCATCCGTCTCCGCCACGAAGCTCGAGCGTGCAATCGGCGGCGCCGAAGGGGTGGGAGCGGGCGCCTGCGGCAAAATGCCGCGTCTCGCCCGGTTCGAGCGCGGCAGGTTTCCATTCTTTGAGCGTTTTCCCGCCAATCCTCAGGCGCGCCGCAGGAATCCTCACGGGAATCACACCGGTGTTCCGGACCTCAGCGCCCATCGGCCCCTTGACGCTATGGACGCCGAGTGGAGGAAGGTCAATGGAGCCGGCAACCGCGGAAGGCTCGAGCCAGCGCAGAAGGCTCAGCACCATCGCGTCGATCCCCTTCCACTTCCGGGTGAGGAGGCCGGGGTTGTACGTCCATTCAAGTTGGTAGGCGCCGTCGACGTTCTCCCTCGGCTCTCCGCCGATGAATCCTATCTGCGCGAACCGCGCTCCAAGAAACTCCTTGCAACGCCGCTCGACGGCGATCACCGCCGACGAGTTCTCCGCATGGCTGTAGCTCGTGATTTTGAGCAGGGAGTAGGTCATATCCGGCGGAAAGGCGGTGACGCGTAGACACGGCAGAGCCTTTCCTCTGAAGAATTCCGGATCCTCGAGCCTTCCAAGGATCTCCGCGCCTTTGCCTGTCAACCCGGGCGACGGCGAGGCCTCCATGTCCAGCAGGCATTCGTCGTAGCAACGGGTTAGATGGAACAGCGGGGCGTGCATGTTGCGCAGCGGATACCATTTGTCCTTGTGCGGCAGATCGCCGAGGAAGAGGAGCGAACCGCCCGCCGCGTGGAAACGGATCAAGGCGTCAAGCTCCCTGGGCGTGAAATCGCCCCTCACATAGGGCATCACCAGGATGTCCGTGTCCTGCCGTGAGATGTTCCGGAGCGCGTCATGCCCCACCAGGCGGAAGAGCGCCTTTCGGGCGGCCAGAAGAGGCGACACGTCGTCGGCTCCGTACTCCCTCATCGCCTGGAAGCCCGAATCTTTGAAGACGGCGATTCTGCTTTTAAGTGTCATGCGTACCTCAGCACGTTATATGGGAGCGAATGGGAGATACGAGAATGATATGATCAAGACTTATACGCACAGGTGCCAATCTCGCCATCCCCCTATTCCATAACTTCCCATTCTGTCCCATATCTCTCATCCCGTATCCCCCCTCACTGCATGTTCGGGTTAAGCGTATAGATGTATTGCCAGTTCCGTCCCCGGTTCGGCGAGGCGTAGAAATTGGCGTGACCGTCGAGGAAGAAGG
>CAYTFM010000473.1:3759-4561 GCA_964436735.1 uncultured Victivallales bacterium
CTGAGCTCCTCGCGCGTGTACCACTTCACGTGCCCGTCGAGGAAGACGGCATTCCACTTCCCGTCGGAGTGGTCGGACGGACCCGGTTGATTGGTGCCGTTGTCCTCGAACGTGAACCCACAGTCGTAGATCATGAGGATGCGCGACGGGGACGTGTTCGAATATGGCTTGTCGGAGCTGATGCTGCTGCCCGCCTGTTCAATCTTCCATCCGCTGATGAAAGATAAACTACGATTGGCGGCTAAGACTGCGGTCGCCAAGCTGGTACCGTAGCAACCGGGCCATGCGAGATGGTTGTTACTGTCGCTGGTGTCGGTGTCCTGGGCTTGTCCGCTGACGATCTGCATCCCCCATCGCCCTATCGACGCAGGGCAGAGGTAGCCGGTGCACAGCGTACCCGAATACCCGAAGATGGGTTTCCCGGTGAAGGGGTGGCTCGTCCGCGACAGCACATCGCCCAAGGCGCGGAAGTCGCCGGCGTAGGTAGCCGTGTACGGCCAGACGCCACCATAGTCGTCGGTGTAGTTGTAGATGGAAAGATGCATGCTCTTGAGGTTGTTTTTGCACGTCAAGTGGACGGCCTTGCCCTTGGCGTTCTTCAAGGCGGGCAGCAACAACGAGGCGAGAACGGCGATGATGGCGATCACAACTAATAATTCGACCAAGGTGAAGGCGACTGCCTTCACCTTGGTCGAATTATTAATTGTCCGGCTCTGCCGCACAAAAGAATAAATGATGCACATTTTACTCTTCCTCCTCCACAACATAAACAATCCGTCCGACTCCTGTGTCTGCCTGTCTG
>CAYTFM010000474.1:0-3711 GCA_964436735.1 uncultured Victivallales bacterium
CCGCATGGTGCGACATTGATGGCGGATCCCGTGTGCAGGGTGCCGCCATTGACATTGGCGCAGACGAGTCCGCCTCGCCCTGAACGGTGTACGCGGGAGGATCTTGCGATCCTCCCGCGCCGCTTCCATATACGAATTTACGTTTCAGACCACTTAGGTGAGCACCCCCCGATTGCGTTCCCGCCACACTCCCGGGGGCAAACCTTTCCGCGCCTTGTACCACGTCATGAAATACTTCTCGTTGGGGAAGCCTGACCGTCCCGCGATAGCCGCCACCGGCAGATCGGTGTACAAAAGAAGATCCACCGCGCGCTCCATTTTCATCTTGTCGAAGTAGTCGTGGATCGAGGTGTCAAGCTTCTTCTTGAAGGCGCGGTACAGGGTTGTGCGATCCACCCCCAGCGCCTCCGCCAATTGGTTGACGTTGCAACCGGTTGCGATCATCGACCGCATGCGTTCGATCGATCGAGCCACAATATCGTCATACAAGTCGGTGCGCATCTCTGGAGCTATGTGTTTCTTTTTGTTGCAGCATACCATCAGATCCGCCATGAGCGAGAGCATCGCGGGGACCGTCCGCTCCTTGGACACCATGAGCTTCCCGATTTTCTTGAAGGTCAGCAGCGCTCGCTTCGGATCGTCTGGGGTTATGACAGGAGACCGCATGGACAATCCGTACTCGCACGGGAATTGTTCTGCCGCCTGGCCACAGAACTGGATCTCGTACCACTCGAACCTCGCCTTGGGAAGCGTCTGTGCGAAATAAAACGGCTCTCGTGGTGTCGCGAGAAAGACATCCCCTGGCATCGCCATGCGGGAAACGCCGCACGTCTTCACGCACCATTGCCCCGCAACCACGATGCGAAGCGTCACGGTGGCGGGGAGCTTCTGATAATTCCCCCACTCTCCACGTCCGACGACATGATTGGTTTTGAAAAGCCAGACATTCAAATAGGAGGGTAGTGGCTCTAGTGTCCAAATCTCCGTCGCGAACAATTTCATCGGCATGATCATTCTCCCCAAAGCACATTATTATACCCGTGCTGCAACAAAATCAAACTTGTCCCACCACCGCGACCAGCATATACTTACTCCAGAGGCAAACACCACCCATAGGAGGCTTCGATATGCGGTTGTTCCATCACGCGGCACTCATGATGGCGATCTCACTGTGCTCCCTGATCGTCAACGCCGACAAAGAGCTTTCCGCCACCTCAAACAAACCCGGCCTGAACACGTTCATACTGGGGGAGAAGCCGGAGTTCACGTTCACGGCGGATGCCGTCGCCGGGGAGGGCAATCCCACCCTTTCAGTCGACGTGGTCAACGAGTTCGAGTCCCCGCTTGAAAGCCGCGTCATCGATCCCACGGTCGGAACCGATGGCAAACTGAGTTATGTGTATCAGGCTCCGGCGTCCAAACTGGGGTATTACAAGCTCAAAGCGAAGCTCTCGAACGGCGCCACCATTCCGCAGGCCGGATCCAGGCCGGCAGGTTTTGTCACGTATTGCGTCGTCGCCGACCCGGCCACACGCGAGATACTCGACCAGCGCGACGCCTTTTTCTTCACCGTCGGCGTCGACTACATCGACTCGACCAACTATCTCGGCGGCCAGTGGACCCACACCGGCTGCGGCTACTATGAATGGAAAGTGAACGAGCCCAACCGTCCGGGCGAATTCCTTGAAGCCAGGGCGAAGGCCAAGGCCGAAGGGAAGTCGTTCAAACAGTCCATCTACAATTTCACCAGAACCGTCGACGGCAAGAAGACCCCTTATACGACCTACCAGCTCCTCTGGCTTTTCAATCCACCCGACTGGGCGATCGAGAAGGACAGCCGCGCCTACACCACTGGCATCCTCACCAAAGAGGGGGAAAAGGCCTGGGTCGACTATGCGCGGGCGGCGGCGGCGGCCTACGCGGAGGACCATCCCGACGAGCCGCAGCACGTCTACCAGATCACCTGGGAGCCCCATTACCCGTGGGGGTTCAAAGGAACCAACGAGCAACTCGTCCACATCTACGAACTCGTCTACAAGGTCATCCATGACGCTGACCCCAAGGCCGTCGTCACAGGACCCACGGGAAGTCATTTCCTCAACGACTGGCATGAGGCTCTCCTCAAACAAGGGCTTGGCAACTATATCGACGGCTTCGCCATCCATCCTTATTGCGACATACCCGGAGAGCGCACTGACATCATACCGCTGATCCGCCAACTCAAGAGCATCGTACGGAAATACTGCGGACGGGATCTGCCGTTCTACGGGACGGAGCAAGGCTCCGCCAAGCGTGACACGTTGGCCCAGGCGCAGGGGGTCATCAGAGAGCACCTCATCATGCTGGGCGAGGGCTACAAGGCGAATGTCGCATTCCTCACGTTCGACTACGGGGTGGATGCCGACAACTACGGCTACTATTACAACCTTCATCCAAAAGCTCAATTCGGCACAAAGACCATCCAACCCAAAACCATCGCTCCCGCCTATGCCGCCCTTACCTACCTCTTTGATGGCTACACATCGGCGGGCGCGATCGAGTGGCTTGGTGAGACCTCGTTAGGTTATGCGTACGAAAGGAACGGAAAGGTGAGGCTGGCCCTGTGGGACTTCGGCGATGCGCCGAGAAAAGTCGCCATCCCCGTCGGCGTGGACAACGTCACGCTCTGCGACTGGATGGGCAACCCCAAAGAGCTTGCCGCGGCAAAGGGCTTCCTCACCCTCGAACTGACCAAGGAGCCATGCTACCTCCTCGGCGTCTCCCCAAAACTATGGGGCTCCAAGGCGGAGAAGATACTCATCTCAGACAGCCAGAGAGTCACGGTGTTCCCCGGCGGGAAGGCGGCCATCTCCGGCAGCGTGAAGGCGACGGCGGCAACGAAGCTTGACGCGACGCTTCGCGCCGTGCCTGATTCCGCGCTGGGGTCGAACGAAATGACGCGGGAATTCTCCCTTGCGGACGGAGCGGCGCAGAAATTCTCCTTCGAGATCCAGATCCCCGTCACCATGAAGACGGGCGTCTACTCCTCGGCGCTCTCGCTGGTCGACAAGGAAGGACGCATTCTGGCGGGAGGCGGGTGCGCCATTGAGGTGTGCGCCCCGGCGCGTGTCGAGCGCATCGTCCCTGGATTCTCGGCGGACGGGCTCCGCAAGCAGCTGTCCGTCACCATCAAGGATGCCCAAGGGAACGGCGTCAAAGGAGCGGTCACTGGATCACTGGAAGGCGTCCCGGAGAGCAAGACCAGCAAGGACGTCAGCGTCAAGCCACGCGCCGCGGAGACCGTGCTTCTCGACTTTGGCACCGCGGACACCCCTCCGCAACAAAGCTTCATGGCGCAGGTGGAACTTGCGTTGGACTCCGGTTTCCGCATGAAGGAATCCGTCAAGACCAACTTCATGCTTGCGCCGAAGATGCCAACGCCGCCGAAACTCGACGGGTCTCTCGTCGGATGGGAGAAGGTGTCTCCGCTTAAACTCTCCGGGAGAAGCTACATCCTCAGGTCGGCACAATACTACACCGGCGACGATGACCTCTCGGCCGGCATCCGCTTCGCATGGGACGAGAACTGCCTGTATTTCGCCTGCGAGGTGAAGGACGACGCATTCATCCAGGAGCACACCGGATGGGAAACATGGGATGGAGACAGCATCCAGCTCGACGTCGACCTTGACCCCTTCATGAAAGAGACCTCATCTGGCAACACGCTCGCCG
>CAYTFM010000474.1:3721-4540 GCA_964436735.1 uncultured Victivallales bacterium
GGGGTCACTGCGGCCGGCGAGTCTTCCGTTGTCGCCGCTTACCCCCCCGCCGCCGCCCTCCCCCCCTAAAGAAAAGACCCCTCATCGGGCAACCCGCCCGCCGACAGGGCGAGCGCCCGCCGATTCACGCAGATAGATGTCGCGCTGACGAAAAACGGTCCAGAGGCGTTCAGGACCATTCCTTGCGAGTCGAAGAACCTTCCCATTGGTTTGATCGAGGGAAAAGACCTCACGCTCTCCATCCGCAGGAACACCCCTGTGGTGGTCTACGAGATCGCCATTCCGTGGCGGACGCTTGGCGCGGACAAGCCCCCCACCCACCTCGGCGTCGCAGTTGAGGTGAACGACCGCGACGAGCCGACAGGCGCGCGGCGCACGAAGGATGTCAAGGGACTCTGTCTTTTCGAACTCCACAAACCCGCGAAACACGGTGTCCTATGCATAGGATCGCAAGAACCACGCTGATGGCAATGGCGGCAGCCGCGTCGCTCTTCTGCTGCGGTCATGTGATGGCAGGTGGAGAGTCGGCCTCACGCCTGAATGTCCGGTTCTCGGGCGTTCTCGGGCAAAGCCAACCGCTGGACGCCCCGCCGCTGCCTTCCACAGGGGCCACCGGCGTTTTCGTCGACGCCAAAGGAGTCCTGTGGGTCATCGCGGCTGATCGGGTGTATATGACAATCACGTCTTCGAAAGGCGAGACCGCCTTGACGGCGAAGGAGATGATCCGTTTGCCTGTGGCGGCGGCCTCTGTCCACTGGGACGGCACGAACGCCTATGCGCTTGGACACGACCGCACGATAGTCCGCGTTGCTCCTTCCG
>CAYTFM010000475.1:0-4528 GCA_964436735.1 uncultured Victivallales bacterium
CTTCATCCTTGTGGCCGAGGATGTCGCGGGTGATCTCGATGAGGTAGCTGTCGAGCTCGCCCTTGTTCCAATTGGTAAAGACCTCGCACATCTCGGTGTTGCTCATGCCGAGGGCGTCCCGCATCATCTGGTAGGTCTCGCAGATCATCTGCATGTCGCCGTACTCGATGCCGTTGTGGACCATTTTGACGAAGTGGCCGGCTCCGTTCTCGCCGACCCAGTCACAGCAGGGCTCGCCTTGGGGGGTCTTGGCGCAGACCGCCTGGAAGATGGCTTTGACGTGCGGCCACGCGGCGGAAGAGCCGCCGGGCATCATGGAGGGGCCTTTGAGGGCGCCTTCCTCGCCGCCGGAGACGCCGGTGCCGATATAGAGAAGACCTTTGCTCTCAACGTATTTCGTGCGGCGGATGGTGTCGGGGAAGTGGCTGTTCCCGCCGTCGATGATGATGTCGCCCTTCTCAAGGTGCGGGAGAAGCAGTTCGATGAAGTCGTCAACGGCTTGGCCGGCTTTGACCAGCATCATGACCTTGCGCGGTCGTTCGAGGTTCTTCGTCAAATCCTCTATTGAACGGCAGCCAATGAATTTCTTGTCCTTGCCGCGGCCGTTCATGAAGTCGTCGACCTTGGAGACGGTGCGGTTGAAGACCGCGACGGTGAAGCCCTTGCTTTCCATGTTCAAAACAAGGTTTTCCCCCATGACCGCGAGGCCGATCAGGCCGATGTCAGCTTTCTTGCTCATGTGACGAGTGGCTCCTCAACTAAGTGCGTGATGGTTATGCCCGTCTTGTCGCCAAGAAGGGACGTTGTGCCGAAGTTCGTAGTATATCGCATCTCCGGCACTTTTTCAATATTATTGTCATATGAAAGATTAATCATTGTGAGTTATACGGTTAATTTGCTTTCATTCATAGGTAAGATGTGCGACAAACTCTCTGTCCGCGGGGATGGGCCACTCTCGACCGACAAGGTTAAGGAGGAGGCACAGTTGAGGAGCTATACGGCACTAAATATTGAGGAATTCTGGCGTGTGCGCGCTGGGGAGGCGGAGGAAGGCAGCCAGCTCCCGGATTTGAACCGGTAAAAAGATGCAATAGTGGAATTGCCCTCGCCATTGTCGCATGACAATGCCATTCAAAATACGACAACCGCGCCCTCTCTTGTGGATCGTGTGCGGGATGCGCTATCTCTGTTGGAGTCGAGAAAAACTCTAAAGAAACATGACCAGCTCCAACTCATTCGCCTCCTTAAAGGTGAGACCGACTGACCTGCTTGAACTGCGTCCTGCCCATTCTCTCGTCCCCTCACGCGTAATAAGCAAAAGGTAACCCACCCGGCTCTGCCGGGCGACTCATTAAATTTGACATTTCAGGGAATAGGGGAACGCATTTACCACGGAGTCACGGAAGCACGGAGAGAGACGGGGCACGGAGTTTCGTCGGCCACCGCTCCGGCTCGACGCCGGAGGCGATGTCCGCCGAAAACAATTTATTGAGATACGGCGGGTTGGTGTCGGTGCTGGCTCCCGTGATGTTGCGGAATAGGATACACGAGCAGGCTAAGCGGCTGTGCGAGGGGCACAAAAGCTGACCGCCTGTCTCGAATTTCACCATGATTATTCAATCTTGGCGATAGGCACTATATTGGGACATGCAATTTTGTAGTGAAGAGTCGCTGCGCGATTAGGACTGCATTGATCGCCGACGAAGGCGGACGACAGCGACGTGGATAAGCGAAAGGGTAGCCCCATGCGAAGGACTGAAGACTCTCCGAGTCAGTGCGGGGAGGTGGACGACCACGGGAAGGATTCCACGCTTAAGGCCGTCATCGACAGCCTCGACACCCCCATATTCTCCCTGGACACCGCCTACCGGTACACCAGTTTCAACAAAGCCCACGCGGAGATGATGAAAGCGCTTTACGGTAAAGACGTGGAGACCGGCGCAAGCCTTCTCGAATGCATGACGGTGGAGGCGGACAGGGCTGTCGCCAAGACCCAACTGGACCGGACGTTGCGGGGCGAGCGCACCGTTGAGGAGGCGCGCTCCGGAGAGGAGCCGCAGTCCCGAAGGTATTTCGAGGTCATCCAAACGCCAATCAAAGGGGCGGGCGGGAGGGTCGTGGGAGCGTCCATCCTGGTCCGTGATATCACTGACCGCAAGCGGATGGAGGTGTCCTTGAGCGAGAGCGAGGCGAAGTACCGCAGCCTGTTCGACAGTGCCGGGGATTCGATTTTCATCCATGACGAGCAGGGACGGATTTTGGCGGCCAACAGGGTGGCCTGCGAGCAGCTCGGGTACACCCTCGCTGAGTTGATGGGTATGACGGCCTTCCAGGTTGTCTCTCCGGAAGAGACCCGGCACGTGCCGGATCGCATAGCCCGCTTGAAGGCGCAGGGGCACCTCTTTTTCGAGTCCGTCCATTGCCGCAAGGACGGCTCATCCGTTCCAACCGAGGTGAGCGTGCGTCTGGTGAAATGGGACGGCAAGGCGGCGGTGATGAGCATTTGCCGTGACATCTCCGAGCGCAAGAAGGCCGAGGAGGCATTGCGGAAACTCAACAGCGAACTGGAGAAGGCGTTGGCTCACGCCAATGGGATGGCCGCCAAGGCCGAGGAGGCGAACAGGGCGAAAAGCGAGTTTCTCGCAACCATGAGCCACGAGTTTCGAACCCCGCTTAACGCCATCATCGGTTTCACCGGCCTCACCTTGGAATCCACGATCACCGACAAACAGAGAAGCCACCTTGAGATAGTCAGGAAAAGATCGCAGGACCTGCTCGGCATCATCCAGGATATTCTTGATCTCGTTAAAATTGAGGCCGAGAAAATGGAGTTCGCCGACGAGGAGCTCGCCGTCGGGCGGATCATAGACGAGGCAGTCGAAACCCTTGATGTCGACGCCAAGGCCAAGGGCATTTCCCTGCTGACAGTCATCGATCCCAACATACCCGGCATCCTGAAGGGGGACAGTCTGCGTTTGAAGCAGATACTCATCAATTTCATCGGAAACGCCGTGAAATTCACCGAGTGTGGAACGGTGGCAGTCAGGGCCGCCTTGAC
Source organism: uncultured Victivallales bacterium (assembly GCA_964436735.1). Taxonomy (GTDB): domain Bacteria; phylum Verrucomicrobiota; class Lentisphaeria; order Victivallales; family GWF2-38-69; genus CAYTFM01. The sequence goes on from CAYTFM010000475.1 coordinate 3,059, forward strand.
ACGGCCCGACGTCTGCGCCCCCGGCAAGCCCGCCATGGCGACCGTGCTCTTCTCCGTCGAGGACACTGGCATCGGCATCCCGGCCGATAAACTGGAGATGATTTTCGAGGCGTTCTCAAGAGTCGACAACTCCAGCGCGAGAAAGTTTGATGGGACCGGCCTCGGGCTCGCCATCTGCCGGAGGCTTGTCAATAGGATGGGGGGAAGAATATGGGCCGAGAGTGTGGTAGGCAAAGGTTCCACTTTCTATTTCGTCATTCCCTTCAATGGGGCTGATCGTGTCGGGAGGGATAGCTTGGCCGCTGGCGAATCCGGGCGGAGCCTAACGCCGACATCCTCTCGGCACGTGCTCGTCGTCGAGGATGACCAGATGTCGGCGTTACTGATTCAGGAGATGCTTGCCCCGCTGGACATCAAGTGGTGGTGTGCGATACAGGCGGTGATGCGCTTGCCATGGCCGCGCGTGAGCCCTTCGACATCGTTATGATGGACATCAGGCTTCCCGACATGAGCGGCACTGACGCCGTCGCGTTTATCCGGCGGTTGGAGGCGGAAGGGAAACTCCCTCGAAGCCCCCTTACCGCCAGGAGGGGCAGGCTGCCAATCATTGCGCTCACCGCCTTCGCCATGCAGGGAGACAGGGAGTGTTTCATAGCCGCCGGCATGGACGCATACATCTCAAAGCCCGTGCGTAAGGAGACCCTTTTCGAGATTTTCGAAAGATGGACTTCGCCAGACGCTCACGGATGACAGGCGATGCCTCAATCCATATAAAATCCATAGCGCGCCTCCGTGGTGCCTGGTGTTTGATCATTGCGCTGACCGCTGTTCGGGATGCTGTTCCCCAGGACTGCTGGTCGTACTTTCCGGAAACGCCTGCCTGTAGGCGAACGTAGTCGCCGCCATGCTCAGAGGCAGAACAAGCAATGCGCCGACATAGCAGAGCGCCATGCCGGCCACGCCGAGAGCGACGTTCAGGAATACGAGAGCCAACAACGCCGGAAAATTGGCCCAGCCGGCTTGGACGCTCAACACTATGGCGTCGACGGCTTTCATGCGCCTGTCGACGATGAGGGGAAGGGAGAACATGGTGAGCGCGGAGAGGGGGATGCTGCCCGCAAGCGTCAGCAGCACCAAGAGGGCGATTCCGATCGCAATGCAGGCGAAGGGGGCCAGCGGCATCCCCTGGACGCAGTGGGGGAGGCTTCCCGGGTGGGCGAGCAGCACAAGTGAGCCGACCACAAACAGCATGATGAGCGGAAGCATGACGAGCGTCGCCGCAATCGTGATGAGGACTGAGGCGATGATGCTCTGAAGCGCATAGTCGAAACCTCTGAACAGGCTTGAGAACTGAACCTGTCGCAGGGAGATGCCCTCAAAGCAGCTGTAGTAGATCCCGCACAGCATCGGCCCCAGGAGGATCCCGAAGGGGACCCAGCCGGCGATCATGACGCCCACGACCGTGATGCC
>CAYTFM010000476.1:0-553 GCA_964436735.1 uncultured Victivallales bacterium
AAACCATCCCGGCGGTCCGCGTACCGTCTTTCTTCAGGGGATATTGACGGATATAGCAACTTCGCAGATGTGTGGTTTTCGCAGAACCTATCGGGCTTGATGATAATCCTGGGGGCGCTTTGACTGTCATGTGCTTTGGCTTGCCGCGCATTGTCCCCCGCGACTCAAGAAAACGCGGACGCCAGCCCGTCGGCAACCCGTCGACGACCAAGTTGGGACAAGCCTCGGCATACGCAAATATGCAACAGACCAGCCTGAGGGCCGCCACGTACTGCGTAACAGCTTCGTCATCAGGAAACTGACCGTTATTCCCTTCTTTGAAGAACTCCTTCATCTCGCCTGGTGTCAACTCAATTGCTTGGGATAGATTCTCGTCATCAACGATGAAACAGGGTGAGCCCATCAATTTTTTAGGAGATGTCTTGAGTATTTCGGCGGCGTCTTTTGCTTCTTGGTTCATCTTCCTAAAGGTGACCATGTACCTATTCGAGGTTGTCCCCTTGGTGAAGTTTATCTGTCTGGGGGGAATGTCAGGCAAGTATTTGTTGTGTAT
>CAYTFM010000476.1:563-4469 GCA_964436735.1 uncultured Victivallales bacterium
TCGTGATGCGCTGCATATCGTCGCGATCCACCGCCGCAAACAGGTATGGCTGAACCTCCTTTCCCATAAACGCGAGTCCCGTCGGCACTGCTATTTGAACCGTCCTTCGAGGGAACTTTGGCAGACAGCCAGAAAGGCGAAATCGCGAGTTGGTGTTGAGGAACATCTCTCCGAGATCCTTGTTCTCGATCGTAAATATGCGGTTGCCGCTCAATTCCCAATCAAGCTCCATAAGTATTGATCCGGAAACGTCACAGACTTTTTCGGACATGTATCTCCTTGTGATTCCCTCGTGGCTATCCTTTATCCCCTTTTCCTTGGCGTACAGATTCGCAAGATCAGATAGATAACTTCTGTGGGTTAACCATGATGGTGCCGTCATTTCCTCATCCTCCTTCTTCTCATCGACGATTTGATCCTATCTGCTAATCAACCTCTTCGGATCTCGATATTGTCCTCCTCAATCAAATCCCCATATCCACCACATACCTTCAGTCTTACTGCCAGTCAGCTGTGGTTCATCCGAAGATCGCCCTGCTACATGGCTGCATGGCGGGCCACCACAGAGCCATAACTCAGATTCCCTCATCAGGCGTGGCCGGAACAAAAGCTCACCCTTCCCAGGGTTGCTCTCGTCTCCCGGGGAAAGCCTTTGCGTTCTCTCATACTGCCCCATATGGTGAGATAGTCCCCCTACCGAAGCTCCGTCCAAGAGCACGCTCGCACTTTTGCCTCTCGTCAAGCAACCGCCCCCGGACATAGCCACGCCGACCAAACCGAGCCTTCCGTATTTCATGTTGAACACCTTTGAAATTGACCGAATTAATCTCCCCATGCCATCAATCTTAGCGCAATCATAAATAAGTCGCAAGTGTTTGTCGTTAATGCTTTTGGAGATAGCTTAGGAGCTATTTTAGGTGCTAATTTAGGCAGTCCGCAGGAAGGTGGGCTTGAGGTGAGAATTGACAGTTATGCCTTATCAGGCAGAATGAGATTTTGGCCGTTGTTGATACCGTTAGGCATTGCGGCAATGAATGGGGTAAAGTGGAGAAGGAACCAGAAAGGCTCAGTACGGCCCGCCTGGAGTTAGGCGCATGCAGGAACTGCGCAAGCTGGATGGGCGAAAGATGCGAGCATCTTCAAGTCCGGAAATGGCCTATGAGGCAGGGGATAATGGGAGGGCGCACAAAATCTGAGTTTACTTCTTGGAGTTTGCGATAGCCTCCTCTACCAACTTCATGAATCCGTCTCTATTCTTGTTGAACTCAACCGCCCTTTTATGGCTGTCATCAGCGGGGACGAGTGAGATGGTTTTGAGATATTCCAGGAATTTCCTCCCATCTTCATGCTGCGCGAAATCCAAACATACGCAACGGAAATCGGTCACCTCGGTACGGGATTTATATTTGGGATTGTGTTTGTAGATAGCGCCCCCCTTACCTTTTACGGGGTGCGCCAGCGTTCCGATGACATCACGGAGTTCGTTCAGACTGTCTGGAATATTCTCGATCAACTTCCCCTTATCTGTTTTGAAAAGACATTCACCGGGGTGTTTTTTGAGCGAGTCGCCTGGTGCCCGATATTCGACCCCTTTTAGCTCATTGTGGAGAAATGACCTGCCACCAACATTAGACGCAGCCCAGACCGCCATAATCCGAAGGAATCTAAGCAATGTTGTCTCTTTTTCTCTCTTGCCGGACTCGGAAACAACTTCAATCGCGATTTTGGTGGCTTCCTTGGCCTCCGATATTGGGTAATTATCACTCCAAACGGGGATTATCCTTATCTGCTTCTTTCCTACATCCACGCCTTCCGGAGGAACGCTTATAGTCATGGCGTGCTTGATTTCGGTGGCATCCCCGCCATTATTTTCACCCGGCATGGCCTCGACATGACGGATTGCAGAGCCATGGACTGGATCGGCGATGGGCGCCATCCCCCCATTTGCATCGAGACCGCAAGGAAAACCAACTTTGCCTGAAACCTTTCCAACATCAATCGGGCCTTTGATCACAGGTGTCCCTTCACAAATTAAGCAGTTGGCGGCACGTTTCATTCTATCGTCCACCAACCTGCTTAACACCTGGACAACTCGATCAAAGTGCAGGCCCTCGGTCATGTCCAACATTTCCGTTCCAACGGATTTCTCGACGGCAATAAGCTTCTCCACAACATCGTCAGCGGAAACAAAAGACGGCACGACGACAAGACCTCCGCTTCCATATCTCATCAGAAAAGCGTTGGGAAAGCCTGCCTCATCGGTCGAAAGGCTTCTTGAATCTTGCACATCCTCGAACGACCGCACCGCCCTTCCCGGATGACGCATCCAGTCGTCTATCATGCCCAACATGGTTTCAATGAGCGGTAAGCACTTACTGTCCAGCTTTTCCGCCCCTCCTATGCGGTATTGGTCGCAAACAGAACGCGCAACCTCAAACATCCCCTCATTGCCACCTAATGTGGAGGCCTTTTGCTTGAGTATCTCAAAAAGCCGGCGTCCGTGGGGTAATGCGGTATCATCCAGGACTTGAACAAAGTCACGCTCGCAATCCGTCGCATCTTCTCCACTTTCCCTAATTCTCTCGATCTCATCGCAAAGAGGCTCGTGGCTGAATTTGATAGCGCACGTCCATTGCAATATGGGGCGGCCACAGAATGTACGCACCCCTAAGGGCACAGGCATGGCAAATAAATGCGCGCAATCAAGACTGGGACGACTGGCACTAACCCTCCAGAGAGTAAGGATGATATCCCAGAGTAGTGAAACCAGGGGGATGTCTCTCTCGTCGGCTGACACGGAGAACACAACGAAGGCTCCGCCACCATTGATCCTGGCCTTGAGTTCGGAGAACGGGAGAGGGGTGTCTTTGGGAGGAAGAGGTCTCCAAATATTTGGAAGGAACTTCAGCCATTTCTGAGAACTATCCTCACCGTTGTCGACAAACTGGAGATCAAAATTAGGGGCAGCCACCTTGTATCCATTGACAAAGTCCACCGACCCCTTCCCTGACCAACTCAACCCCGGCATCTCCTCCACGACATCGGCGATGTGTGTCCGCATTTGATCCAGCCTCCTATAGTCCCAGTCCAATCATCCCGTAATATCTCCCAAGAATACGATCTACGAATGCGGCATCTCCTCTGCGCAGATCAACGAAGTCCGCCCCTGAATCATTGCCAGAAGATGCCCATCAGCCCCCGTTCGGCATGCTCAAATATACTCGGATCACCCCCGTCAAGCACACATGCATGACGTTTTTCAGCGTTTTTCATCTTGCCGACAATCCGAATCAGGAAAACGAATGCCGCGCCAGGATGCCCTGAATGATAGCGGCCTATCATGCATTCGCTTGGGGTGTGGCCAATTGCGATTGGCTTTAAGGTGAAGTTTGGCGAGAATACTCTTGATCACGGCATCAAACATCCACGGCATATTGACATGTCGAGAACACAAATAGAGGTACCCAAGGTACCCGCCACCTGCAGGATCAACCGACTTCGCCTGCGGATTTAGAGAGGAATAATTCACCGACAAGTTTCTCATTTACGGCGAGCCATGCGGATTCCTCCCCTAAAACCTCCATAAATGCGTATTAATGAATGAACTCTCTCCTTCCCCGCCAGTCTCGCCGTGTTGAGCTATCCTCGGAGCATCCTATATTCGCTAAACTTCGGAGCCAGCCGTTTGATGCTCTCGACACTTACCTCGAATTTCTCAGCGATGTGGTTATTTAGTTGCCACCATCACCTCCGTTTCCTGCGGACGCCCACGATGCTGTTCCAAATACTACGTTGTCCAACTCGACGGCAGGTGCCCATATTGCGAAATGGAGATCAACGCATCTTAGATTGACGCCGAGGGTGGCATCTACCCCGAGTGCGGCCATCCGATCTCTTCGGCCATCT
>CAYTFM010000477.1:0-4467 GCA_964436735.1 uncultured Victivallales bacterium
ATTGATCTTTCGCCAGTTGCTGGTTGTTGTTGATATAGTGGAGAATTATGTTTAGCTTTACTGATATGCCGGAAAACCCAAATGTCGAGAAGCCGTGGCAGGGGAAGCGGGGTAGGACGCCAATGGCGGCTGGCTCAGCGACTTTGTTGATTTCTACAAGATCACCGACGTGGCTGTCCCATGGTCGAACACAAACGCCAACTGGCAGGATGGCGACGGTGGCTTCAACGTCAACCCTTGGACGATCTCATTAACCCCGAACCTTCCGATCGGCGTCATTGAATACCAGGATCTGGGCACGTACGAGGCAACGCAGCAGGACGCCGTCACCGCGATCAAGACCGTCCTCGCCGGGAATCGGGCAGTGTGGTTCGTCTTCAACCTTCCCACCAAGGGGGCGCAGGATGCGTTCCAGAAATTCTGGAACGATGGGAGCGAGTCGGATCTCTTCGACTTTGACCAGTACAAAGGGGTGAAGATGACCGACACATGGGCTCACGCCGTTCTTGTCGTGGGGTATGACACGACCGTTTCGCCCCCGTGTTTGAGCATTCTGAACAGTTGGGGCACCACGGAGAAGCGCCCCAAAGGCCTTTTCCGCATCAAGCTGGAGTCAAACTTCAACAACTATTTTTTGTCCACAGACGGCACCACCAAACTTCCCACGCTCTACTGTCAAACTCTCGATGTCTCTTGGCTCAAGGCCGAAGACAGCGAGGCGTGCCTCGCCACGTACGCCAATCGGACAGAAGCCGGCACGGTCGTTCCAGCCACGTTCCACCGAGTCGTCAGGAACAAGCCATACAGCATCACTGACTATCAGGTCGACAGCGGAGCGTACAGCTTCTCCAAATGGACGGTATATCCCGCGACGGCCGCCACGGTTTCCAGCACCCCATCAGTGACCCTCAGTTCGGATGCGGCCCTTGTGGCGGATTTCTCGTGGAACGGTGTCAACGCCGCCATCGGCACCGAGTTCAGCTTCGCGCTTGAGGCTCCACCCACCACCAAGAAACCGTCCGTCTACATCACCGGAGGCAAGGCGGATGTGGAGAGCGTCCACGCCAAAGTCCTCTCGGCTTCATACACGGACACGGAGGTGAAGTGTGCCTGGACTGCCGACGCCGATCCTGACGTGTACAAGCTCATGCTTCAGGAAGGGAAGGCTAAGCCGAAGGAAGTCGTGACCTACTTCGCCGTATGTGCCCCGTTGATCACCAGCGCCGTCTCCAAGGATGGCATTGTCACGATCTCCGGCTCATTCTTCGGCGCCAAGGCCCCGAAGGTGACCGTGGCCTGGGAGGATGCCGTAAGCGAGAGAATGAAGACGAAAAACTGCAAAATCAAATCGCACACGTTCGCAGCCGAGGACACGCAAAAGGGTGTCAGCACGACGGTCGTCACGCTTCCGGTAATACCGTCTGACGCGAAAAACCTGCGCGTGACGGTTAAAACCGCTATCGGTTCCGCCACGAAAGCGGTGGCTGCCAGCAACTAACCACCGACAGCGACAGGGTGAGACGGTTTCGAAGACGTAGCCGGTCACCCCGCTGAACTCTTCGCTCTTTTCCGCATCAGGTCAGCCATCGCTTCTTGTGTCCTCACCCCGCAGGCGACGTGTCGGCGTGGTATATTCCATTCCGCCACTTCTTCTCATCCCAGCAGGCAGGCCACCTTTGAACGAGCGAAAACACGATGCTGCTGAATCGAACCCCGCGGCGACCACCGCGGGGAACGGTGTCGTGTCCAGACGGGAGCGGACGGACGAGGAGACCATCCACAGTCCCGAGGTGGTTGATCCTGTCGGGGAGGGGGGTGGAGGCGGAGCCGGTCAGACCGTTGGCGGGAGAGGGCGCCGGTTTGTTTTCCGGCGCGTCGGAGGAGGGGGAGGGGGATGTTTGGTGGCCGGGTGCGGCTGCCTCGCACTGTTGTCGCTTCCCCCCATGTTGCTGGTGTTCGGGATGGCGAGGGCGTTCGCGGGGGTCGCTCTCTGGCCCCCGACCAGCGTCATAAGCTGGCTACTATGGGCGGACATCGGCGTGTGCCTCGTCCTTTGCGTCGCCCTGCCGTTCTATCTCCGGATGAGAAATTCTTTTCATCGATGAGCAATCTCCCTGGCCGCTCATCTATTCTTCATCGGCATCATCACATAGAGGAATCCGTCCTCGGTGGTCAATGCCACCGGATTGTGCCCGTCGTTCATCCGCATGGTGACGTCGTCCGAGTCAAGCTCCTTGAGCGGCTGCAGCAGGAACTCGGGGTTCAGCGACAGGCTCGTCTCGGGGCCGTCGTAGGCTATCCGCATGGAGTCGGAGCTCTCGCCTATCTCGACGCTGTTGCCGCTCAGCACCAGGTTGTCGGCCGCGAACGAGAGTTTGACGAAATATCCCCTCTCGGAGACGACCGATTTGACCCTGAGCAGCGAGCTCGTCAAACCAGCCCTCGGCAGCTGGACCTTTCTCGCGAAGGAGGCCGGTATCACCTGTTTGTAGTTGGGATAGACGTCCTCGACGAGCTTCGTGGTCATGATCGTCGAATCTTCGAACGCGAAGGCCGCCATCTTCTCGCCGATGTCGGCGGCCACCTTCCCTTCTTTGCCGAGCAGTTTCAGCAGCTCGAGGCCGCTTTTCACCGGCAGGATCGACTCTCCGCCGCTCCCCGTCGACTCGTCCACCAACCTCTCCACCACCGCGAGCCTTCTCCCGTCGGTCGCCACCGTCGTCAGATTGTTCTCGTTGAGTGAGATCAGCAACCCGTTCAAAGCCTTCCTCGTGTCGTCCATCGTCACGGCGTAGCTGATCAACCGCAGCATCCTGGCGAAATCGCCCTGACCCACCACGAACCTCCTCAGCGCGGCCACTTCGACGGGAAGGGGGAAATCGGCGGCGGGAAGACCGTTGATTTTGAACTTGGAGGCGCCGCATTCGATGGACATGCGGTCGGCGTCATCCACCGTCATCTTGACGGTGTCCTGATTCAGCATCCGCACGATTTCCTGAAGTTTCCTCGCGGCGACGGTCGTCCTGCCTTTGGCCCTCACCTCGCATGCCACTTCCGTTTTTAGCCGTATGTCAAGATCGGTCGTCGTCAGGACGATCTTGCTCTCCTCCGCCTCCACCAGCACATTGCCAAGCACTTGCGTCGTCGACTTCGAGCCTACAATGCTGTTGACTTTCTGAAGCGCGCCGCCGAGTTTGTCCTTTGATATTGAGAACTCCATACGCCACCTTTCCGTTCAATTGTATGACTCGCGATAGCCTTGCTCGTTCACGTTGTTATAAGATGAATATAATTATCCCTGCGGCGGTGTCAACGGATTGCGCGGGAGAGTGGGGCAAATCCGGGCGGCGGCGACCTACAAGCCTTTCCCTGGAGTTAGAGGACGAGGACGACGATGATGCACGCGCACACGGCAATCGGGTAGAAGCAGGCGCTGTTGAAGAGGCGCATTCCTGATTCGACGCTCTGCTCCTTGACCCAGAGAAGTCCCGGGAGCACGAGGAGCAGAATCCCCGACGCCAGGGCGCCGACGAGGTAGAGGAGAGGGTGCTGCACGGGAACGACGAGAGGGAAGAGCATGCTGGCCACGACAGTCAGGACCATGAGCGCCAGTGAGATGTGCGAGGAGATTAGGCGGCCATATTTGAGGGGAACAGTGCGAATCCCGAGTTCCTTATCCTCGTCGATGTCGCTCCAGTCGTTCGGAATGTTGCGGCCACCTATCTCCCAGGCGAAGGCCCACAGGAAGAAGAGCGCGACAAAAAGCGGCGACGGCGAGTCGGTGACGGCGTAGACGCCCGCGAGGCCGCCTAGTGCCACCATGACGCCGGAGAGCAGGGTCTTCCAATGGGTAATCCGCAGGAGTCGGCAATAGACCATCTCCAAGGCGATGGCGGCGAGGAGGAGCACGGGGCAGAGAGGATTGAGGACAAAGGCGAGCAAGAGTGCGAGAAGTCCCCAGGACACGACCCACGCGATAGCGGCGTCCTGGCTCAGGATGCCCTGGGCGATGGGATGGCGTGAGCCGACGGAATCGAGGTCGAATGCCTCCGTGTTTTTCCGGTATCTGGCCATCTTCTCGGCGTCGACGCGGGCATCCATGACGTCGTTGAGGGCGAACACGGCGGTGAATCCGGCGAAGGCCGCCAGGAGCCCGATGGCGATGATGGACATCTTAGGGAAGGTCCCGCAGACCAGTATGGCGCCGATCAAGGGATGGGCGATGTCCAAGATGGAATGCGTCATCCGGGAAAGTCCGATGAACCTCTTGGTTCCGAGGCCTATGGCGGCGACTATGTTTTCCATGACAACCTCTTTATGCCATAACATTTAGTCATTTCCGTTTCGAGTTCTACGCTTACATCGTTTGGGAAAATTCATGTCGCAAGCAACGTTAGATCCGTAGGTTAGACACGGAAATGAATATGGAAAATCCAAACGTCTGAGAGAAATACAATAGCTGCCAAA
>CAYTFM010000478.1:0-4437 GCA_964436735.1 uncultured Victivallales bacterium
AATATGCTCATTCCTCACTGGTGGCCAAATGTACAGGTTATTTTGCATTGAGCCCTAAGCAGCCGCCTCTGCCGCCGCCCGTTTTTCCGGTGTCAGCCAGTTTTCCATGGAAATCGGCCTCGCCCCTCCGCGGATCCGGTTGCGCCGGACGGCTCCGCGCGGTATGGTGTTAAAAACTTAACGCGGACGGGCGCCCCGGACGGCGCCCCGTCGACGGCTAAACGCGGCGTCGGCCAACGACTCAGGGGACGATATGATCTCGAGGCGCACAGTCGGCAGATTGAGTCTGTATCGGCGGATCCTTCATGAGTTGGCCGCCGAGGGGGTTTTCAGCGTCTATTCCCATCAACTCGCGGCCAAAGCTGGTGAGACGAGCCAGTTGGTGCGCCACGATTTGATGGCCATTGGGTATCGTGGTAAGTCGACGACCGGATATGACGTCCATGCGCTCTCGGAAAGCATTCGAGAGTTTCTTGACGCCGAGACGGAGGAGAAAGTGGCGCTGGTTGGCGTCGGCAATCTGGGGCGCGCCCTGCTGTCCTTCTTCACCACGCGGCACTACAATCATGTGATTGCCGCCGCGTTCGACAGTGATCCCGGAAAACACGGGCGCATTGTCGTCGGGTGTCGGTGCCATCCCATGGAGTGTCTCGAGAGGATCATTCGGGAGGAGTGCATCAGGCTGGCCATCATCGCCGTGCCAGTGCGTGAGGCGCAGTCTGTGGCCATGCGACTGGTGGACGCCGGCATTGCTGGCATCCTGAACTTCGCCCCGACCCTGCTGCATCTGCCGGAGAAGGTGATGGTGGAGGATATTGACATGACTATGTCGCTTGAGAGATTGTCGTTTTTCACGCGCAATCACAACATACAAGAAGGAGGGGGACACGCACATGAGCACGGAGACGAACGTTGCCGCCCAGATTGACGCCATCCTGGATGCGCATCCAAAGGCCGACAGAGACACGCTGATCCCGATCTTGCAGGAGGTCCAGCAGGCGACCGGCTTCCTCTCGAAGGAGGCGGTGGCGCATATTGGCCGTCGTCTGAACCTGCCGACGAGCAAGATCTATGGCGTGGCGACGTTTTACAACCAATTCCGCTTCCAACCCAAAGGAAAATACCACATCACGGTCTGCCGCGGCACGGCCTGCCACGTCAAGGGGTCGGCGAAAGTCATGGAGACGGTCATGAAGCACCTCAAGCTCGAATCGGGCAAGACGACGCGCGACAAGCTGTTCAGCCTCGAGGTCGTCGCCTGCATGGGAGCCTGCGCGTTGTCGCCGGTGATATGCATCAACGACGAGTTTCACGCCAAGGTGACCCCCGTGAAGGCCCTCAAGCTTTTGGACGCGTGCCGCGCGAAAGAGCAAGTGGCGACAGTGGCCATTCCGGCCTGACGAGAACATGGCGCGCCAGAAGGTCGCGCTACTATAAGGAGCTCATCACAATGGATCGTTTCCGTTCCACAACCGATTTAGAGAAGCACCGGGAGGAACTGGTCTCCGCCTATGATCCGAACCGTGTCCGCATCACGGTCTGCGGCGGCACCGGCTGCAACGCCCAAGGGTCGATCAAACTGGTCACCGCGTTACACGAGGCGGTAACCCGCTATGGTCTGGCAGAAAGCGTCGACGTGAAAGTCACCGGCTGCCATGGCTTCTGCGAGAAGGGGCCGGTGGTGGTCATCCGCCCGGCGAATACATTCTACGTCCAGGTCAAGGCGGAGGACGCCGACGAGCTGGTCAAGGTGTCGCTGAAGGAAGGCGGCGTGGTTGAGCGCCTGCTCTACACCGATCCCGCCACGGGCAAGGTGATCATCCGCGAGCAGGACGTGCCATTCTACGCCAAGCAGACCCGCGTGATCCTGGCCGAGAACGGGCACCTGGATCCGACCTCGATCGACGACTACATCCTGCGTGGCGGCTACACCGCGCTGGGGAAGGCGCTGGGCGCGATGACGCCGGACGAGGTGATCGGGGCGATTAAGAAGTCCGGCCTGCGCGGCCGTGGCGGCGCGGGATTCCCGACCGGCTCGAAGTGGGAGATCTGCCGCAAGCAGCCAGGCAAGGATAAATACATCGTCTGCAACGCCGACGAGGGCGATCCCGGAGCGTACATGAACCGCTCCGAGCTGGAGGGCAATCCGCATCTGATACTCGAGGGCATGATCATCGGCGCGTACGCCATCGGCGCGCGCAAGGCCTACATCTACTGCCGCGCGGAGTACCCCTTGGCGATCGAACAGCTGAACAAGGGCATCGCGCAGGCCAAGGCGCGTGGCCTGCTTGGGAAGAACATCCTCGACAGCGGCTTCAGCCTCGAGATGGTGATCAAACAGGGAGCCGGCGCGTTCGTCTGCGGAGAAGAGACCGCGTTGATCCATTCGATCGAAGGCAAGCGCGGTATGCCGCGGCCCCGTCCGCCCTTTCCGGCGCAGTCGGGCATCTTCGGCAAACCCACCAACATCAACAACGTCGAAACGTGGGCGAACGTGCCGCTCATCATCAGCCGCGGCCCAGAGTGGTTCGCCGGGATCGGCAGTGAGAAGTCGAAGGGGACGAAGGTGTTCTCCCTCGTCGGTTGCGTCAACAACACCGGTCTGGTGGAGGTACCGTTCGGAAACAGCCTGCGCAAGATCGTCGAGGACATCGGCGGCGGCGTGCCGCGCGGACGCAAGTTCAAGGCGGCGCAGATGGGCGGCCCCTCGGGCGGCTGCATCCCGGCCTCGCACATCGACACGCCGGTCGACTATGAGTCGCTGCAGTCGCTTGGCGCGATCGTCGGCTCCGGCGGCATGGTGGTCATGGACGACACGACCTGCATGGTCGATCTAGCCAAGTTCTTCATGGAGTTCATTCAAAACGAGTCCTGCGGTAAATGCATTCCCTGTCGCGAGGGAACCCGTAGGATGAAGGAGATTCTCGATTCACTCGTCCGGCCGCGGCACAAGGAGCATGACTTCGACTCGCTGCTGCGCATCCAGGGTGTGATGCAACTGAAGAAGCTGGCCGAGACGATCAAGGCGACGAGCCTGTGCGGACTCGGACAGACCGCGCCGAACCCGGTGCTCAGCACCCTGCGCTTCTTCCGCGACGAATACGAGGCGCATCTGCACGAACGCCGCTGCCCCGCCGGCTCCTGCAAGGATCTGGTCGGAGCCCCCTGCCAGAACAGCTGCCCGGTCGGCACCGAGGTATGGCGCTACGTGGCGCACATCGCCCGCGGCGAGTATCCCGAGGCGTACCGCATCATCCGCGACGCGAATCCCTTCCCCTCGGCCTGCGCCAGGGTGTGCCACCACCCCTGCGAGAGCTCCTGCCGCGCCGGCGTCACCGGCGGCGGAGAGCCGGTGGCGATCCGCACGCTCAAGCGTTTCGTGGTCGACCACATATCGCCCAGCGTCTACAAATCGATGATCAAGCCCGGCGGCCCCCGCTCAAGCAAGATCGCGGTCGTCGGAGCCGGTCCCGCCGGACTCACCGCCGCCCACTACCTGTCGCTGCTCGGCTATAAGGTGACCCTCTTCGAGCGGGAGAACCAGCCCGGCGGCATGCTGGTCTGCGCGATCCCGTCATATCGGCTGCCCCGCGAGAAACTCACGGAGGAGATCGCCTCGCTGCTGAATGACAACATCGAGCTCAGGCTCAACACCGAGCTCGGCCGCGACTTCACCATCGACAGCCTGACGGCCGACGGCTACAAGGCCGTCTACCTCGCGCTCGGATCGCATGTCAGCAAGACATTGGAACTGCCCGGCGAGAACGTCGAGGGGATCATCCCCGGCGTCAAGTTCCTCAAGGCGCACAATCTGCATAGCCTGCCTCTCGCGAGCGGCCATGTCGGCGTCATCGGCGGCGGCAACTCGGCGATGGACGCCGCCCGCCTCGCCTTCCGGCAGCTGGGAGTGAGCAGCGTGACTATATTCTACCGCCGCACCCAGGCGGAGATGCCCGCCTACGCCGAGGAGATCGAGGCGGGGCTGGCAGAGGGGATCAAGATCGAGGAGCTGGTGGCTCCGGTGTCCGTTCATTGCGAGAACAGCAAGTTGACCGGCATCCGCTTCATCCGCAACCAGCTCAGCGAGCCGGACGCGTCCGGACGCAGAAAGCCCGTCGCGGTTCCAGGTTCCGAGTTCGACGTCAAGCTGGACACTCTCATCGTCGCCATCAGCGAGCAACCGGAGACCACCGCGCTCGACGGGCTGGCGCTGACGAAGTGGGGCAGCCTCCAAGTCAACCCGGAGAGCTTCCTCACCAGCCGTCCGGGCGTGTTCGCGGGAGGGGATGTGACCACTGGCCCCAGCACCGTCATCGCCGCCATCGGCGCGGGCAAGCAGGCCGCCGTCATGATCGACCGCCATCTCAGCGGAAAACTCCTGAAGAACCTGCCCAAGGTCAAGCTCTTGCCCGAGAACTTCTACTTTCCCGCGGGCGG
>CAYTFM010000479.1:0-4056 GCA_964436735.1 uncultured Victivallales bacterium
GGAAGGCGAACTCCTCGTTGGCAAGGGAGAAGGTGACCAACTGGTCCTCCCCCGTTTGCAATCCTTTTATCTCAGCCATTGTGTGAATCCCTTAAAAGTGAATGGTGAATGGTGAATCGTGAATGGTGAGTGGTGGGGAAAGTGAATATGGCTCCAACCACTATTCACTATTCACCATTCACTAAATCACTTCCACATCAATTCTGCAGTTCGTCGGCCAGGGCGGAGATCTCCTCAATGGCCTGCGCGAGTTCGGTCATCCCCTTCGCCTGCTCGGTGGCGCTGGCGGACGCCTGCCGCACCGCGCTCGCCGCCTCCTCGGACGCCGCCGCGACCTGCTCGACGCCCTTGCGCGCCTCCTGCACGGCCGTCACGGCCTGCGCGGATTCGTTCTGGATGGCGACGATGCCGCCCTGCACCTCGGTCATGTCGCGCTCGACGGTGTTGAGATTGTCGGTGGACACCTTGGCGTTCTCCACCTCCTCCTCGGCGGTGATGGACAACTGCAGAATGTCTTTGGACACCATCTGCACCTTGTCCTGGATCGCCCGCACCAGATCCTTGATCTTCTCGGCGTTCTGCTCGGAGTCGGACGCCAGCGTGCGGATGTCGGACGCGACCACCGCGAACCCTTTGCCGTACTCGCCGGCGCGGGCCGCCTCGATGGCGCCGTTGACCGCCAGCAGGTTCGTCTGCATGGCCACGTTCGTGATGGCGTCGACGATCTTGTCGATCTGCCGCACGCGCACCTCGAGCTTGTTCATGTTCCCGACGGACTGCATGCCGACCTTCGCGCTCGCGCTGATTCCCACGATCAGGTTGTCGACCGCCGCCTTGTTCTCCGCAAGCAGCTTCCGGAGCGCATCAACCTTCTCCAGGGAGACCTTGGCCTTGTCGCCGATGCTGGTCGTGTTGCCGTCGATCTGCTTGATGGCGGAGGCCGACTCCTCGGAGGCGGAGCTTTGATCCTCGGTGCCTTTGGATATCTGCGTTATGGCGCTCATGATCTGCTCGGACGAGGCGTTGGCCTCGGCGATCGTCGCCGACATCTCCTCGGACAGGGCGGCCAACTGCTCGCTCGACTTCTCCGAGTCGGTGTTGATCTTCAACTCCTCGGCCATCTGGGCGAGGTTGTCGACCGCCGTCTGGATGTCGGTGATCGCCTTTGATTGCTCCTGCGTGGAGGTGGCCGCCTCGGTGGCGGCGCTGGCGGACTCCTCGGATGCGCTGGCGATCACCTCGGTGCCTTTACGGAACTGGCTGACGGCGGCGGCAAGTTCACCGCTCAGGCTGTTGATCGCGCCGCAGGCCTCCTGGATTGACTTCATGTCGCCTTCAACCTGAGTCAACTGCTCGCCGATCTTTTTCCCTTTTTCCACCTCGTCGCGGGCTTTGACGCCAGCCTGCTCGGTGTCGCCGGCGACGGACTTCACCTCGTCTTGGATCACCTTCACCAGATCGCGGATCGACTTGGCGGACTTCTCGGCGCCCTCGGCCAGGTTGCGCACCTCGTCGGCCACGACGGCGAATCCGCGGCCATGCTCTCCGGCGCGGGCGGCCTCGATGGCGGCGTTGAGGGCCAGAAGGTTGGTCTGGTCGGCGATCCCGGCGACGGTGTTCACCACCTGCCCGATCTCGTTGGCCTGCGCTTCGAGTTCGCCGACTTTTTTGGCGGACTCGACGTTCTTCTCCGCCACCATGCCTATGTTCTTGATCAGCTTTTCGATTTGATTCGTGGTTTCGCGGACCAGCTTCTGGAGGACGTTCACCTTGTTCAGCGACTGCTGGGCGGCGGCGCTGTTGACGTCAGCCCCCTTGCCGAGGCGCTCGGCGGCGGCCTGCCCCTGTTGGGCGGCGGCGCTGGCCTCGGTGGCCCCCGACGAGATCTGCTCCATCGCCTGACTCAGTTGCGCTGAGGCGGCGTTGGCCTGGGACACCCCGCTGGCAAGCTCCTCGGTGGCGCTGGCGATCCGCTCGGCCGCCTGCTGCCGCTTCGCCGACGTCCGCGACTCCGTCCGCTGCTTCGCCCGCTCCTGAGCGACTTTCCGCTGCTGCGCCAGCACCTGCTGCTGCTGAGTGCCGCCAGCGGCGGGTGGCGCGGTCTTCGGCGCAAACCCGGTACCATGGCCATTCCTCTCGTCGATGCGGGGGCTGATAGCGGACTTGACGGCGTTTCTCGCGGCGGGGGCTGGGGGGGGTGCTAACTTGGCCATTGTTCTACCCTTTCCTTTGGTTGATAAAATTTCAGGTCGTTGCCCGAAATTTTATTTGTTTTGTGTTGTTGTCTTATAATTTTATTTCGATGTGACGTCACAGATGCGGTACGGAACCTCGAACGAGTTGCTCGACCGCCTCGGCCAACGTCTCCTTCGTGAACGGCTTGAGGAGAAACACGCTGGCTCGGGCGGCTCGCGCCTGGAACTCCGTCGTCTCAGAGTCATCACCTGACATGGCGATGACGGGCACATCTTCAATCTCGCAAAAATCAACCGACTTCTTGAAGCGCTCCAGCACTTCGATGCCGGTCTTGCCTCCCATGAAGACGTCAAGTATCGCCAGGTCGTAATGTTCTTTCGACAGAAGATGCGTGAGGGCGCTCGAGCCCGAGTGGGTTTTCACCACGGCGTATCCGAGGCTTTCAAGATGCGACGAGACCATTTCCCTGTAGAAGAGATCGTCGTCCGCCTCCAAAATTTTTTTCCCATCGTGTTCGTTCATAGGTGACAGGAGGTTAGCAACAAGCGTGCCATGCGCGGTGACTATGTGCCTATGTCGTTTGTCTGTAGATTATTGCGAATAGGCAGGCGGGATTGCACTGGTGTTCAAATCTGAGGATTGATGGTGCTGGCACCTATGGTTTTCATGCCGAGGGGATGCGGAATTCATGAGCGAAGCTATATGGCGCAAGAGGGGAGATGAAGCGTTTGTGAGGGATGCGGACTGGTTGTGGGTGTCGACGCATACGCAATGCGCCCCCACTCCTAAAAGTTGTGGGTGTTGAAGCCCACATTCGGCAAGATGCGGGCGTTCCATTTGCGACACGCTCCGCTTTGGACAGCCTGGTCTGGACTTAAGCGTTTTTTTGTAGAAGCGGCTGAGCTTTTTCGACCTGTGCGGAAGAGTGCCTGTCGAGCTCTGTAGCCCCAACGGGGCGTAATCCCTTAGCCCAGGCCGCTGGCCTGGGCTAAGGAATGTCCGGCCCTTCAGGCCTCAGAGAGTCATCGCAAGCACGACATTTTATCGCACAGGTCGAGCTTTTGCAACTCTTCAGTGAACTGCTGTTTCGTGACTGGCTTGACAAGATAGCCGTCACAACCACACGCATGGGATTCCAACCTGTCCGCGGTGTCGGCGAGGGCTGTCACGATGAGAATTCCCGCCTTCTTTGAAACGGCATGCGACGCCTCGTAGTCACGCAGTGCCTTCACGGCGTTAAGACCACTCATCTCGGGCATCATGATGTCCATGCAAACTAAATCGTACGGAACTTTCTTCTGGCACGAATTGACGAACGAATCGACTGCGTCAGTGCCATTGATGGCGAAGTCACATTCCCAATCCTCGCCCAGGTACTTCATCAGTATCACGGCATTCAGTAATTCGTCATCGACGATCAACGCACGCATATCGGTTCATCCCTCTCAATTTTCCGGTCATGAGTAATTATGGCATGGTTCAGCGGTTCAGCGGCTGGGTGATTTTGAGTGTGCGAAGCTTTAACCGTTGAACCCTTGAACCGTGAACTTTGAACCATGCCGAAATTATCTGAAGTCCTTGGGAGGCAACCCCAGCTTCCTCAAAGCCGCATAGAAATTCTTCCTGTTCATTTTAGAAAGCTCCACGGCCTTTTTCGCTTTGCCGCGCGTGACCCCCAACAGATCAGTGAAGTATTTCCGGCGGAATTGCTCCATGGCCGACTTCATGGCGTCCTGATAGGAGGGAAATTCAGCCTCCTTTGACGACACCCCCAAGAGCGTTGACACCTCAACTCCATCGATCGCATTGTGGTGCTTGTGCCGCTCGAACAGGAGATGGATCGTCTGTTTGAGCTGCCGC
>CAYTFM010000479.1:4066-4389 GCA_964436735.1 uncultured Victivallales bacterium
ATTCATAGGCGGTCAGGGCTTGCATGGCGTCGGGAAGCAGGGTGGGGACCTCTCTTCCCGTGTCGCGTGCGAACATGTGGAGGAAATGGAAAATAAGGGGGGGTATGTCCTCGCGCCGCGAGCGCAGGGGCGTCGTGTGGAGCACTGCGCCGGACAGGCGGAAGTACAAATCCAATCTGAACTTCCCTTGCGCGCATAGATGTTCGATGTTTTTATTCGAGGCCGATATGATCCGCACATCGGCATGCAAGACCTTGTCGTCGCCGACCTTGCTGTATTCGCCCATGTCGAAGAAGCGCAGAAGCTTCGCCTGGGTTTCCATG
>CAYTFM010000480.1:0-2656 GCA_964436735.1 uncultured Victivallales bacterium
GCTGCGGACCTCCATCGTGCTCACTTCGTTCCGCCGATGGAGACCTCCCCTCCGCCGGTACAATCTCGGAGAGTTCGATTAAAATGATCAAATTGATGGAAGGAGCCAAATAAACGCCAAGACATACTGGCGTTCGTCACGGGCAGATGCATGAAGCCTGACATCGCGGATGGGCCCTTTTGAGCGGCCGTCATGAGACAGCGAGGCGGCTGTGGCGTCACTGAGGGAAGATGCGCGAAGACGCCGATCAGCCCGGAGTGCTGTCCAGGGCGGTCCCGCAGGGACGCGGGCTCGTTGTTTGAGTCCGAAGGGCGAGTTACGAGTCCGCGAGTTCTGGACAGCGCTTCGGGCCGGCGGCGCAGACGCACGACCGAAGGGACGCCCCCGCCGCCTCGCAAACACTGACGGGTTGTATAACAGGAGCGGCGATGTTTCACGTGGAACATTTATCCACTGGCAGGGCGTCAACAATGTTCCACGTGAAACATTCCTCCCAACCCTGCGTTGCTTCTTCCCTTTTCATCGCCATCAGGTGTGTGCTAGCATGCAACGCATTCTTCTGAACAGGATGATTGGCAGCTTTTTAGGAAAGGCAGCGTATGGGAAGAATCATTGCCGTCGCCAATCAGAAGTGCGGCGTGGGGAAGACGACCACGGCCGTCAATCTTGCAGGTGCGCTCAGCGTTGCCGAAAAGCGGACGCTTCTCATCGATATCGACCCACAGGGCACCGCCACCCGCGGGACCGGTCTCAGCAAACACGATGTTCCGCTGAGCATCTACCATGTCCTCATCGGCGAGAAAACTCTCGCCGACGTGGTTCTGCCCACGGCGATACCTTCTCTATTCGTTGCTCCCTCGAATATCAACCTCATCGGCGCAGAACTGGAGTTCGTCAATCTCCCCGAACGCGAAACCCGTCTGCGGGACGCCGTCGAGCCGTGCAGCGGAACCTACGACTACATCATCATCGACTGCCCGCCGTCCCTGGGACTCTTGACCGTCAATGCCCTGACCGCCGCCGGAAGCGTCCTTATCCCCCTGCAATGCGAGTATTATGCTCTCGAGGGACTCAGCGAATTGCTCAACACCATCGATCTCATCCGGGGCAGTTTCAACGAGCGGCTGGCCATCGAGGGGATTCTTCTGACCATGTACACCCCGCGGATGAATCTGTCCAGGCAAGTCGAGGATGAGATTCGTAAACACTTTCCGGAAGAGGTCTGCCGGACGATCATCCCCCGCAACGTCCGGATCAGCGAAGCCCCGAGTTTCGGGCAGCCTGTTATTCTCTACGATGTGCGCTCGAAGGGCGCCGAGTCCTATCTGCAGCTGGCTGAGGAGATATTGACACATGACCAGAAAAGTATTGGGACGGGGGCTCGGAGCCCTCATCCCATCTCGAACGCCTGATCATCTGCCCTCCCCGGCCTCGGCCCCTTCTCACGCAGGGCTTCTTCAGCTCGAAATCGGGAGGATTGTCCCGAATCCCCATCAGCCGCGCAAGGCGTTTGCAACGGACAAGCTCGACGAACTGGCTATTTCCATCACGGCCAGAGGGTTGATCCAGCCCGTCATCGTCCGCCCGCTCGGTGACGGTCGCTATGAACTCATCGCCGGGGAGCGGCGCTGGCGTGCGGCCAGACAGGCCGGACTTGCAAGAATTCCCGCGGTGGTGCGCCATGCCGAGTCGGCGGAAGCCATCGAGTTGGCGTTGATTGAGAATATCCAACGCCAGGATCTCAATCCGATCGAGACGGCCCAGGCCTATCGGCATCTCGCCGAGACTTTCGATCTCTCCCATGAGGAAATAGCGGTCAAAGTCGGGAAGGACCGCTCTTCGATCACCAATCTTCTGCGCCTGCTCAACCTGCCCGAAGAGATCCAGAATAATCTCGCTTCCGGAACACTCAGCGTCGGTCATGCCCGGGCGATACTCGGCATCTCCGAGCGCGACGGCCAGCTTGCTGCCTGTGCCGCCGTGCTCGCCAAAGGGCTTTCCGTGCGCGATACCGAGCTTTTGGTGAAGCGCCTTGCCAGACCAAATAAAGAGCTTGTAGGAAAAAAAGCTGATAAAGACATATATATCAATGAGTTAGAAGGATCAATCCGCGATGCTCTCGGCACGAAGGTGAACATCCGCCACCACGGGAAACGCGGCGTTATCGAGTTGCACTATTTTTCGGTCGAGGAACTCGACCGTCTTGTCAACCACCTTCGATAACAGGAGGCACAATGACACTCTCGGCTCGGTTGTTCGGGGAGGAAGAGCGCTCTGGGAAAAAAGAACGGGTGCCCACCGCCGCCGACGGGAGCAACCTCAACGCTTTTCTGGGTGAAGGAACCAGCTTCAAGGGAACCCTGACCTTCGAAGGCACGGTACGGATCGACGGCCGGTTGGAGGGAGAAATTTTCACCAAGGACACCCTTGTCATCGGCGAGGGAGCACAGGTGAGCGCGTCAATCCATGCAGGCATCGTGGTCGTCAGCGGCACCGTACACGGCAACATCACCGCGGAGCGCAAGATCGACATTCATGCCAGTGGGCGGCTCTACGGCAACATCAGCACGCCATCGTTGATCATCGAAGAAGGCGTCGTCTTCGAGGGCACCTGTGCGATGGGTAGTGGCGCCGAGAAAAACGCCGAGCAAGCGGC
>CAYTFM010000480.1:2666-4359 GCA_964436735.1 uncultured Victivallales bacterium
GGCGAAAGCCCACGCCGATGAACGAGAGCGGCTGTTTGCCCTATAAAACCAAGGGTAAAATACTTACTTGACAAGAAACTATAACAATAGGGTAAAATCGCGTCTGCTTCACGGTCTTATCGGCAATAGCTAGAGAGAGGGTCCATGCTTGACATTAACTGGACGTTCATAGCTCAGCTCGGTTTCTTCCTCACCTTCATGGCGATCGTCAACCTGCTCCTCTTCCGTCCGATGCGCGCCTACCTGGCTCGCCGTCAACGGACAATCGACAACCTCAAAGCCACGGCCGGCGGTTCGGAATCCGCACTCGTGGAGATCTCCGCGGAATATACCCGCAGGATCGCGGCGGCTCGCGAGGAAATTCTCATTGGCCGCGCCGAAGTCCCGGCTCGATGAGGCCAGGCGCCAGGCGATCCTGATGGTCGACGCCGCTGAGGATGATCTGGCGAAGGAAGTCGCCGCTGCCCGCGCGCACCTCGAGCGCGAGATGCGGACTCTCGCCGCCGCGATCTCCACCAAAGTACTTGGGAGGGCTTCCTGATGCGCCGTCCCCTGAAGGCAGCGACCACAACCACCCTGTTCGTGACGTTCTGCGCCACCACCGCCCTGGCCTCCGGAGGGGGCGGGCACGAGGCGATGCCACTTGACAAGATCCTCTGGGAAATGGGGATCAAGATTCTCGACGTAGCCATCATCGCCTACTTCGGCTTCAAGTTCCTCTCCAAGCCGATCGCGCAGGCCATGGCGAACCGGAGTGCAGCCGTGCGCTCGGCGCTCGAGGAGGCGCCATCCGGCCGCCGCGAGGCCGAAGCCCGTCTCGCCGAGTTCCAGGCCAAAGCCGCGGGACTCGACCTCGAGATCGCAGCCATGCGCAGTGCGGCGGCCACCGACATGGAGCGCGAGCGCACCATTCTGATAGAGGAGGGGAAAACCGCCGCCGAGCATGTCGCCCAGCACGCACGCGAGACGATCCGCCAGGAGGTCATCAAAGCCCGCGCCGAGCTGCACCGCGACGCGGCCGAATTGGCCATGCGGCTTGCCGAAGAGCATGTTCGCTCCACGATCACCGACGCCGACCGGCGCCGTCTTTCCGGCGACTACCTCAAGGAGATGGAGGCCGCGCGATGATCTCCCGCACCATCGGACGCCGCTACGCCAAGGCCCTCATGGCCGTGACCGTCGCGCGCCGCGAAAATCCCGAAGACCTGCTCGCCGAGCTCGAGGCGGTCGCGGGGGCCCTGGCCGGCGAGCCGCGTTTCGGGGAACTCATGGCCAACCCCAAGGTCCTGCTCTCGGAGCGCATCGCCGCGCTCGGGCGGTTTCTCGATGCTCTTCGGCCCCGTCCGCTGGCACGCCATTTTTTCAAGATGTTGCTGAAAAAGGAGCGTCTCGGCGCGCTTCCCGAGATCGTAGACGAATACCGCATCCTCGCCGACGAACGGGCCGGGCTGCTCCGCGCCTCAGTGACCTCAGCCGCGCCGCTTGCCGCTGACGACACCGAGCGTTTACGCGCAATCCTCGGCGCCCGCTTCAGCAAGACCGTTGTTCTCACCAGCGCCGTCGACCCCGGGCTCATCGGGGGACTGGTCGTGCGGATCGGCAGTCTCTCGTTCGACGGGAGCATCCGCACCCAACTCGCCGCCATTCACCGTCAACTCCTGGAAGAGGTGACCTTTTCATGAAGATCAAGCCG
>CAYTFM010000481.1:0-3263 GCA_964436735.1 uncultured Victivallales bacterium
CGGGCTGAGCCCGCAACCCAAGTGTCGATAGAATAGTACCGAAGAAAATTTTGTCGCCAAAATTTGATTCTAATACATTTCCGTCGCGGCACTTGCGGCAACTATTTTTACAAACGCTTAAGGCATAGAATACGCAAAGGAAATGTATAAGAGGAGAAGTGAACGGTGAGCTCCAATCGCCACACGCAAGCTTCCCAGTTGGATCAGCTCGCGATCAACACGATCCGCTTCCTGTCGGTCGACGCCGTGCAGAAGGCCAACAGCGGGCATCCTGGCCTGCCACTTGGCGCCGCGCCCATGGCCTATGTGCTGTGGACAAGGTTTCTCCAGCACAATCCCGTCAATCCGCACTGGTTCAACCGTGACCGTTTCGTCTTGTCGGCTGGACACGGCTCGATGCTGCTCTACAGCCTGCTGCATCTCACCGGATACGAGGTGCCGCTGGAGCAGATCAAGCAATTCCGTCAATGGGGCAGCATCACCGCCGGTCATCCCGAACGCGGGTTGATGCCGGGAGTTGAGGTCACCACCGGCCCGCTGGGTCAAGGGTTCGCGAACGGAGTGGGGCTCGCCATCGCCGAAGCGTACCTCGCCGACCGCTACAACCGTCCTGGATTCGAGGTCGTCAACCACTTCACCTACGGTCTCGTCAGCGACGGCGATCTGATGGAGGGCGTGGCGTCGGAGGCGGCATCGCTCGCCGGGCACTTGAAGCTCGGGAAACTGATTTACCTCTATGACGACAACCGCATCTCGCTCGCCGCCTCGACGCATCTGTCATTCACCGAGAACCGCGCGCAACGGTTCGCCGCATACGACTGGCACACTCAAATTGTCGAGGACGGCACCGACGTGGCCGCCATCGATCATGCCATCCAACTGGCGCGGCAGGAGGAAAACCGTCCCTCACTGATCCTGGTGCGGACGCACATCGGCTATGGCTCGCCGCACAAACATGACACGTTCGCCGCCCATGGCTCGCCGCTGGGCGAGGAGGAGGTGCGGCTGACAAAGCAGAATCTGGGATGGCCGCTTGAACCGACATTTCACGTGCCTGAGGAGGTCGCACGGCATTTCCGCCTGGCTGTCGAGAATGGTCGCCTCGCGGAGACGGAATGGAAAGCGAAGCTTGCGGTCTATGAGCGCCAACATCCCGCACTCGCCAGCGAACTGTGGCAACTCATCAAAGGAGAACCGCCGAGTGGCTGGGACGCGGAAATCCCGCGCTTCGTCGCCGATGCCAAAGGAATGGCCACCCGTGCCGCCTCGGGGAAGGTGCTTGAGGCGATCGGCCCGCAACTGCCGGGCCTGATCGGCGGTTCGGCAGATTTGAATCCTTCCACGAACACCGAGCTGAAGAATGAGGGCAATTTCGGGAATTCCTTGGCGATGGTCGGCGATCTGCAAGGCTCGGCCGATGGCGGCTGGAGCTACGCCGGACGCAACCTGCACTTCGGCGTCCGCGAGCACGGAATGGGGGCGATCCTGAACGGACTGGCCGCGCACAGCGGACTCATACCATTCGGAGCGACGTTTCTGACGTTCTCGGATTACATGCGCCCGGCGATCCGCCTCGCCTCTCTTATGGAGATAGGGGTGGTGTACGTCTTCACCCACGACAGCATTGGCTTAGGGGAGGACGGCCCGACTCATCAATCCGTGGAGCATCTCGCGAGCCTCCGGGCTATTCCGCGATTGGTTGTCATCCGCCCATGCGACGCCAACGAGACGGCGATGGCATGGCGCGTGGCGATTGAAAGCCGAAACTGTCCTGTGGCCCTGATACTGACGCGGCAAAACGTCCCGACCCTCGACCGCTCTTTGTTCGCCGCCGCGGAAGGTCTTCGCCGCGGGGCGTACATCCTGGTCGACTCCTCCCCGCCCCCCCCCCAATTGATCTTGATCGCCAGCGGCTCCGAAGTCAGCCTGATCGTGGAGGCGTGGCGGAAACTGCAGGAGCGGCACATAGCCGTACGGGTCGTGTCTATGCCGAGCTGGGAGCTCTTCGAGAGGCAATCCCGCGAGTACCGCGAATCCGTTCTTCCCTCGTCGGTTCAGAAACGGCTGGCGGTCGAGGCGGGCGTGACGCAGGGGTGGCATCGCTACGTGGGAGACCGCGGAGACGTGATCGGCGTTGATCGTTTTGGGGCGTCAGCTCCTGGGCCCGTGGTGATGCGCGAGTATGGATTCACGGTTGAGAATGTATGCGCCCGCGCCATGGCGCTTCTGGATTGACCGGCTCTCGGCAAGACACCACCACGATAGCAAAGAAAGCTCTTGAACGATCTCGAACGCGCAGATTCCGGGAGAGCGATTTATGAAACAACGACAGCTGGGGAAGAACGGCCCGATGGTTTCGGCGATCGGGCTTGGCTGCATGGGGATGTCCGAGTTCTACGGCCCGCATGACGAGCATGAGTCCGCGGCGACGATTCTCAGAGCCTTGGAACTCGGCATCAATTTCTTCGACACGGCCGACGTGTACGGCAAAGGGGCGAACGAGGAGCTTGTCGGACGGACGCTCAAGAATCTGGCGTCACAGGAACAGCGTGAGCGCATCGTGTTGGCGACCAAATTCGGCATCGTCCGTTCAGGCGACCTCCGGGAGTTCAGGGTCAATGGCCGCCCCGAATATGTCCGGACGGCCTGCGACGCAAGCCTGAAGCGGCTGGGCGTGGATTGCATTGATCTTTACTATCAACACCGCGTCGACCCACAGGTCGCGATCGAGGAGACGGTCGGCGCCATGGCCGAGCTGGTGCGAAGCGGCAAAGTGCGGTATCTCGGCTTGTCTGAGGCGTCGCCGACCACCATCCGGCGGGCGCATTCCGTCCATCCCATCACCGCCCTGCAAACCGAGTTCTCGCTGTGGAGCCGGGACCCCGAGGGATTGCTTCTGCCGGCCACCCGGGAGCTGGGAATAGCGTTCGTCGCCTACAGTCCGCTGGGGCGTGGTTTCCTGACGGGACAGATCAAGCGCACTGACGACCTCGCGCCAGACGACTGGCGGAGAAGTTCCCCGCGTTTCGAGGGGGAAAACTTCGCCTGCAATCTCAGATTGGTGGGACGCCTTGAGGAGCTGGCGAAGAAAAGAAACTGCTCCGCCGCGCAACTGGCTCTCGCCTGGGTGCTGGCGCAAGGACAGGATGTGATTCCTATTCCCGGAACCAAGAGGCGGCACTACGTGGAGGAGAACGCCGCCGCGCTGGAGCTTGTTCTTGAAGAGGAGGATTTGGAAAAGATCGGAAACGCCCTCCCTGTCG
>CAYTFM010000481.1:3273-4335 GCA_964436735.1 uncultured Victivallales bacterium
AGCGGCTTGCGCTACACCGAGGCGATGATGAAATTCATCAATGGATAACAGAACCTTCCCGGCCCTGGGTCGTTCAAGGCGGGCAGGCGTGTTGAACAACAATGGAGGCGAGACTGATGAAGGAGAACCCATTACGGCAGCTGGGAACACTTGGCCAGTCGCTTTGGCTGGACTACATCCACCGCGACCTGCTCACCGGCGGTGAGCTTCGACGACTGATCGAAGAGGATGGCTTGCGCGGGATGACCTCCAATCCGAGCATTTTTGAAAAGGCCATCGCGGAAAGCCACACGTATGACAAGGACATCCAAGCCATGGCGGCCGAAGGAAAGGACGCCATGGCGATCTACGAGGCGCTGAGCCAAGGCGACGTGCGGAACGCCGCCGACGAGTTCAGGCCCCTGTACGACAGGACAGACGGCATGGATGGCTATGTCAGCCTGGAGGTCAATCCGCATCTGGCGCGCGACACCAGCGGGACGATCGAAGAGGCCCGCTACCTGTGGGCCGCGGTAAACCGCCCTAATGTCTTCATCAAGATCCCCGCCACGCTCGAAGGGCTGCCCGCCATATGGCAATGCATCAACGAGGGGATCAACGTCAACGTGACACTTCTCTTCGGACTGCGGCGTTATAAGGAGGTGGTGGAAGCCTACCTCTCTGCCATCGAGGAGCGGACCGCGAGTGGCAAACCTGCCAAAACGGTCGCCTCAGTGGCAAGCTTCTTTGTCAGCCGCATTGACGCCCTGCTGGATCCACTGCTGGAGAAACTCGTCGCCCAGGGAGGGGAGAAGGCGGAGGCGGCAAAAATGGCGCAGGGGCAGATTGCCATCGCCAGCGCGAAGGCCGCCTATCAGATCCACAAAGTGATCTTCACCGGTGATCGGTTCAAAAAACTTGCGGAGAAGGGTGTTCGCCCGCAGCGGCTCCTCTGGGCCAGCACCAGCACCAAGAATCCAGCCTACAGCGACGTGAAATATGTCGAAGAACTCATCGCGAAGGACACGGTCAACACGGTTCCCGTCGAGACCCTTAACGCCTACCGTGACCATGGCAACCCGG
>CAYTFM010000482.1:0-4308 GCA_964436735.1 uncultured Victivallales bacterium
CGAGCGAGGATAGATTGGAGGATGCGGCATGAACAGAGAACGTTGCACTGACGAGCCCAGTATCGGGCGGTGTGAAATCAGAAACCGCGACTGCCTCGACCTCAAGAATAAGCCGCGCCTTCTTCACAAGCGACTCGGGCGACTCGTAGCCGGAGGAACACCCCAAAACGGCCAGGGGCGCAACGCCCGCGGCAGCGACAACCACAAGCAATACAATGAACATTTTCATTCATCCACCTCATTCTGTTTTCATTTTGTTTTATCAAACTCTGACGCGCCTATGTCGGGTGCGCCTTGCCGGAGACGCGGCTCGCTCCGCTGCGGATGTCGGTACTCCAGCAAGGCCCCCTCCACCACCTTGAGTACGTCGCCTGCCAGATCGCACCCTTTGTCAACTAGTGTCGGATCGGAACGGGTGAGACGATAGTCACCCTTCGCAGGATCAGCAAAAGGAATGCAAGCCCCTCGGGCGGCCAGAAACGTCCGTTGAAGCCCGCAGGCATCAAGCCGCGCCCCCTTGAAACCCGAAGCAAGCCAATTGCCGTCCCCGTCAACGCAATTCTTAAGTTCGCAGGAATCGTCTTTCGCGCTTATCAGCACCTGCCCGTCCTGACTGGCGCCGCCATCCCACACAATGTTGCCCACCAACTGTGCGCGCGCCTTGGCGGAAGAAAGATGGACGACGGGAGAGATAAAAGGCGTGACGATGGTGTTGTGGATCAGATGCAATGTGCCATCATGCTCGTTGCCGCCGTCCTGCCCGAAATGAATCACCGCGCGATTGCCGGCGCAGCCCTTCGCCTTGACGATGATGTTTCCGGCCAAAACGGCATCACTCCCGGCGGCCGTGGTGTCCCCTTTGCCGTCCACGAGGTCGAATTCGCGGTTCGCCGAATCGTGGACATAGCAGGCGAACACGACTGTCCGATGGGCGCGGCTCTTGACGTTGTGGCCGGTAAGGCTTGAATGCACCTCGCACCCCTTGAGCGTGACACTGGTTCCGCCAAGATAAAGGTTATGGTTCTGGCCAGGTTCTTCAAGATCTCCATTGCGGTAGATGAGACAGTCCTCAATTAGTTGGTTGACCGCCGTGGCCGAGGTCCCATCGCCGTTGGACATGATGCCCATGTCATTATCATGGATAGCGAAACCGCGTACGACCACGTCGTTCGCCTGATTGATGCGGACCCCCGCTCCATTGTGACTCTCGTTGTGGGCGCCGGAAAACTCGAACCCTTCGACCACACACCCATCCGCCCCCTTGTCGAACTGCACGATGGCGCGGGGAACGCGGCCTCGCCCACTGTAATCAAAGCCATTCCCCCGCAAAGAGACGCGCTGTCCGATGGCGGCGGCGCGTATCGTGATTCTCGGACGGTTTACGGCGAGCGCCACTTTCTCGTACGGCGCATTGTCAGCCTGTGGATGAACCACGATGACATCACCAGCCTGGGCGATGGCAAGGGCGTTCTCGATTCGCACATGCTCCTTGCCCGGACCGACAGTCAACTCCGCCGCCGCCGTTTTCCACGCAAGCCCCGCCACCGCGCCGACAAGCAGCACACGCTTTACCAGAAAAAAAACCACGGTCAGCCTCCAACCTTATGCCATTACGGTGTTTGTGTGAAACGTAACCTGTGGCCTTTGCAAAACAAGTTGGAGGGCACTATCCTGACTATCCATGAGCACGTTTCAATGCCAACTCTGCGGAAGGTGTTGCCGATGGCCGGGGCCCGTCCGCCTCGCGGACGACGAACCCGAGGCCATCGCCGCCCATCTCGGCCTGGAAGTGCGGGAGTTCATCGCCCGGCACACCGCATTGACCGCCGACCGAACAAACCTCACCCTCTTGGAAAAAGAGGATGGCTCCTGCGCATTCCTTTCCTCCGACAACCGCTGCCTGATCGAGACGGTCAAACCGCGGCAGTGCCGTGATTTCCCATTCCGTTGGCGCGTCGACGACGAGCACGACTTCTGCCCCGCTTGGCGGTTGATCCGGCACGATTCGAATTGAAACTCGAAAGGCGGACGCTACTTTACGGATCAGAAAATCCAAGGAGCGCACCATGAACACGACACGACTAAGCAAGATCGCCGCCAGCCTCATCCTATGCGGAGCGTTGGCCGCCGCCGGAACACTCACCGCCGCCGACACCAGCGACGCCCTCGCCGCGCGCATCGACATCAACGGCGTCACGAACAAGATCCAAATGACGCCCGGCACCTGCTCAAAGGACGCCAGAGTGTCCAATGCCGGTTGGTACAAAGATGACGAGACGAAGAACAAATGCGTCATCACTACAAACTTCCCCGCGGCGGCGGAATGGCGCAAAGGCGAATTCAGCTTCAGGCCGGAGAACACGGGTGAGGTCAGCTTCGAGATCAAGGGACAGCATATTCCCAAACAAGACGGAACGATTGTCGAGCAGTGGTTCCTGTACGATGACATCACCATCGGCGGAGCGGACATCGTGGACGGCGGCTTCGAGGCGGCCGCGGCCGCATGGGGCTTCGGCGAAGGCACGCTGCTCGAGGACGCCAAACTGGCGCACAACCTCAAGCGCTGCGTCCGCGCCTGGCACAACTGCGCCGTCAGTCAGAAGATCAAAGTCACGGGAAGTCTCGACGTCAAAATCTCGTTCTGGTACAAAATCCTGTCAGACAAGGAAATGGAGAAGGCCAACAAGGCTGCCGCTCTTGCCACCGAGATCGTCCAGCACAGTTGGGCACGAATTGACGTCGACGGACTCGCGGGCAAAACCCCGCTCGTCCCCGGCAAAGTGTCTCAGGGAGGCAAGATCGGCAACGCCAGCTGGCACAAGGACGACGAGACGAAGAACAAATGCTACCTATGGGCCGAATTCCCCGCCTCCGACGAGTGGCGCAAAATCGAGTTCTCCTTCAAACCGGAAGCGGAGGGGGAAGTCGTGCTTTCGCTCACGGGCCGTTACATCGAACAGAAAGACAAGTCGCTTCTGGAGAAGTGGTTCCTGTACGACGACATCACCGTCGACGGCGCGGCGATCAGCGAGGGCGGCTTCCAGGCGGTCACCGAGCAGGATCCCAAAGGCTGGTCATGGAACCACGAGGCGAAACTCCTCGTCGAGGATCAGAAACAGGCGCATGGCGGTGCGAAATGCGCGAAGGCGTGGCACAACGTCCGCATCTCGCAAAAACTGAAGGTCAAAGCCGGTGGCGAGGTCAAGATCACCCTGTGGGAAAAGGCCTTCCCTTCTGCGATGGCGAAATAGGGGGCTTGCGACGGTTACAAGGTAGGAAACGCCCCCTTGTCCTGTCGGCGGGCGTACACGGTCGGAGCAACACCGTAGTACCTGCGAAACACCGTCGCGAAATATTGAGTCGAGGAGAAGCCTATCCGCATCGTCGTCTCGGTGATGCTCAACCCCTGCGCCAGCAATTCCGCCGCTTTTGCGATCTTGCGGCGCATGATGTACTCGGCCGGCGGCAGTCCCATCTCCCGCTTAAACAGGACCTTGAACCATGACGGCGTGAGACCCACCACTTCCGATAGTTCGGTGATTCCGGCCGAGGAACCACCTTTTTTATCCAAATGCTCGAGGGCAAGACGGATACGCGGATCACTCGCGCGCCCGATTGTGGCGGATGACCGCTGCGCCACCTCGATGAGAAGATCAAGCAGCGCCACCTTGACCGCCAACTGGCTGGGCTGCTCGCCCTTCAGCATTAGCCGCGACCGCGCTCGCTCGAACAGCGACTCGAGCCGCTCCCCGCCCGGGAAAAGACGCCGACGCAGTTCCACAAACGAGTTCACGAGTGACGCCGAATCCCTCCCCGTCATCCCCAGGAAACTCTTTCCCCTCCCCTCGGGCAACACGAGATGCATCCAGTACAAACCACCACGCTGCTGCGGCTTGCCGCCGGTGCTGTGGCTTTCCCCGGGAGAGGTGACAAATACGTCTCCGGCATTAAGTGTATACTCAACGCCATCAATGAAATAACTTTGCCGTCCACCCCACTGAAAACAAATCTCGACCGCCTCGTGCGTGTGGGAGGCCAGACCGCCCCACGCCACAAGGCTGCGGTACGCGCCAAACAAAGGAACCTCGGGAATGCCAATCTCACCGAGGTCGTACATCTGCATGTACACCCGTTCGTCGTTCTGCAGTCTGGTCGGCCGCACTCGGACGACCTTCCCATCCATTGAGCGTCGCTTCCTCATGTTTGATATTGTATTGTGTTTTACTTCGAACGCAAATCAGAATTATTCATGCTATAACTAAAACACACGACGCGGGAAAGCAGTTGGTGGTCCTCGTGAAAGCGTGG
>CAYTFM010000483.1:0-3046 GCA_964436735.1 uncultured Victivallales bacterium
ATGTCGGATGCGCAGATTCCGCAAACGGCCGTCCGCACGCGCACCTCGCCCGCCGGCGTGCTGGGCAGGGGAAGCTCCGCCATCCGCAACTCCCCCTTCGCCGTGTTGAGTATCGCCTTCATGGAAGAATCACCACCTTGTTCCTTTCAGGCTGTCCCATGACCTCCATCGCCTTGTGGATCTCCTTGAGAGGAAATCTGTGCGAGATGATCTTCCCGGGGTCGACAACCCCGCGCTCCATCAGCATGATGGCCTTCTGCATCGACAGCGGCGTGCAGCCGAAGCTGGCGTCCATGCGCCCTTCGAGGAAATGCGTGAGTCCGCCGTCAAGTTCGAATTTCTCGTGAGTCGTGATGCCGAAGATGTTCCATTTGGTTCCGCGCCTACGCAAGTCCCGAGTCAGCTCCACCGCCTGAATCGGCCCGGCCGCCTCGACGACAAGGTCGGGGCCGTCGGGCATGATCCTCCTCACCTCCGCTATGGCGTTCTTGGGATCGATCGCATGCGTCGCGCCCAACTGCAGGGCGTTCCTTCTCGCATAGTCGCTGGAGTCGATGGCGATCAACCTTCCGGCGCCGGCGGCCCGCGCCACCATCATGCACAGCAGCCCGATGCCCCCCACGCCAATGATCACCACGTCGTCGCCCACCTTCATCTCGCTATACTGGATGATTCCCTTCCAGGCGCCGGAAAGAGGTTCAGTCAAGGCGGCGGCCTCGAACGTGACATTCGACGGTTTGCGGAACACCGAACTGACACGAGTCTTCGTGTACTCGGCGAAGGCGCCAGGCCACACGTCGTCGACGCCGTCCCCCCCTGTGGTGAACGCATTCTGGCAGTAGTGCGTGTTGCCGACGCGGCAGTGCGGACAAGCGCCACAAAACCCTGATGGCTGGATGATCACCTCGTCACCAGGCTTGTAGGCGGTGACAGCCGACCCGACCTCGCTGACAACCCCGGATGGCTCATGCCCGGCGATGAGCGGGAATTTCACGTTTCTGCGTATCCCCTTGATGGCTTTGTAGTCGGTGGCGCATATCCCGCAGGCCTTGATCTTGACGACGACCTCGTCCGGCCCGGGCTTCGGCATCGGCACATCTTCCAGCACGAGATTGTTGAAGTCTTTTAACACTGCCGCAAGCATAACGTTCTCCCTTTGTTAACTAGTGCTTTGTCTTCTTCCGGTTTTGTGTGGAGACGCCACCGAATCCGAGATCCTCCGCCGTGTCATCAAGATGCCTGTCCATAAGCGTCCCGGCCTCCTTGGGATCCTTGCGCCTGATCGCCGCCAATATGGCCTTGTGGACCTCAAAGGCCTTTCGGGAGGACGCAACGCCCTTGAATGACATCTTTCTGCTCTTGTAAAGCTGCGCGGTGAACGGACTCAGTATCAACGGCAATATCCTGTTGGGACTCGCGTCGAGAATCGTCTTGTGGAACTCATAGTCGAGGTCGATGTGGGAGCTCTCCTTGTCAAAACCACGCTCGATTTCGTCAAGGATCGACTGCAGGCGGGCGACAAGATCCTCGGCGGGTGACGCGGCGACAAGCCTCACCACTTCCACTTCTATGAGCCGTCTGACCTGATGCAACTCCTCGAAGGAGATGCCTCCGGACTTTCCAAGGAACTCGATGATCGGCTCATTGCAGGAGAACGTCGGGGCGGTCACGACGGTCCCGTTGCCTCTGTCGATGCGGAGGAACCCAAGGACCTCCAGTTGCTTCACCGCCTCCCGGAACGCGACGCGCGACACGCCAAGGCGTTCGCACATCTCAGGCTCCGGAGGCATCCGCGATCCTACCGGCAGGCGGCCGTCCAGGATGGCGTCGACCAGCTCGTAGACCACCGTCTCCTTGATGGTCTTCTGCTTGGGCCTGGTCGACCAGATGGCTTTGTTTTCGCCGTTAGACATAAGACGTATGATGTCTCCTTTTTATTTAGTATAACAAAACACGGACTATCTGTCAACAGGTGAACAACAAATTTCCGCAACAGGCTCTTCTCATCGGCATGCGCCCTCATGGATCGCCCGACGAATTCCTGTATCAGGTGCGGAATACCCTCAGTCGGCGCGTGAATTCCTTGCTCGCAAAAACTATATTGGCAATGACGCCGCCCTTTCTCGCCTCATGTACGGGGATGGCGGATCAAGAAGCCTGCACATTGGGAGCAACGTCCATGAGCGAACCACATTCAGACTCGCCCCGTTCCGCCGTGGCGTTGGTTTCCCGTCACTTCCCGCTGATTTTCAGCGTCCTCGCCGTGGCGGTAACGCTCTTCTTCTGTTTCTACACGAACCAGTTGTGGGAGGACTTCTACATCACGTTCAAGTTCAGCAAAAACCTTTGCGAGGGCAATGGACTCGTATATGAACCGGGCGTCCGCGTGCATGGATTCACCTCGCCGCTCGGTACACTCCTTCCCGCCTTCTGCCACGCCATCTCCGGTGGGGTGTCGCATGAGCGGGCGGTGTGGGTTTTCCGTCTGCTGTTCTGCATCCCGGCGTTTGTGGGTGGAGGGCTCATTCTCATCGGCATTGTTCGCCGCCATTTCCCCGACGAGCCACTCGCTCCGGTATTCACCGGGCTGCTCTATCTTGTCGAGGCGAAATCGGTCGCCTTCTCGATGAACGGCATGGAGACCGCGCTGATGCTTTTTTTCCTCGCCTGGTCGCTGCGCGGCGTCGACCGCGGCATCACCGCGAACTGGCTGACCGTCGGTGCGGCATGGGGGGGGCTCATGTGGACGCGCCCGGACTCGTGCGTGTACGTCTGGGCTATGATGGCAGCAGTGCTCCTTTTCGCGAAGGAGTCGAGGATGAAGGCATTCGTCGCCATCCTCAAAGCCTCCGCCGTCACCACCATTATCTATCTTCCCTGGTTCGCCTGGGCCTGGTGGTACTACGGCTCACCCGTGCCGCACACCGTCATGGCGAAGAGCGCGCTGGCCTCACATTTCTCCGTCTTTGAGCAGGTGCGGCAGGCGGCGCAGGCGCTGGGCGTCCGCACCTCGTGGATACTGGCTCCGCACTGCACGATCATCCCA
>CAYTFM010000483.1:3056-4302 GCA_964436735.1 uncultured Victivallales bacterium
CCGCTGATTTTGTTCGCCTACATCGCGGGAGCCGCCTGCCTCGTCTATTGGCTGATTCCCCGGATGAGCGACCCTTTCGGGAAAACCGCCTCGTTCATTTTCTGCGTGATCGGCGTGTACTTCTCCTTCCTCAAACCGTTCCCCTTCCCCTGGTATCTGCCGCCGGTGGCCATGCTGGGAATCGTCACCCTGGTGTGCGGATTCTTCAGCCTCCATGCGGTGATGCAGGACCGCATCCAGGCGAGACTGACTGCCCTCATCGGCCTTTCAGCCATACTGGCCTTGATGACGTGGGAATTCGCCATAGTCACCTATCAGATGCGGCTTCAGGAGACTATCATCGAGAATGGCATGCGGAAGAAAATCGGCGAATGGCTCCACGAGCGCATCGCGAAAGACGACCGAGTCTACTTGGAGTGCCTCGGCTATATCGGCTATTTCAGCGAGGCCAAAATGCTTGACTTCCCAGGACTTGTGACGCCCTCAGTCCAGAAGATCATCAGGGCGGGAACCTATGATTTCACGCTTCCGGTCAAAGAGCTGAAACCGGAATGGCTTGTCCTGCGCCTTCCCGAGGCCGACGCGGTCATCCAAGGAGTCCCCGACTTCATGGAACGCTACGAACTCTCCACGGTCTTTGACGCCACTCCGGCCATCGATGCCCTTGCCTACGTTCCCAACCCCGACATCCTCTACTACGACCGCTGCTTCCTCGTGTTTCACAAAAAGCCGTGAGCGCCGCGAGGAGGGCGATCGCTTATTGAGCTTTCAGTCCCGCCGCGCCAAGACAAAGGACGCGGAATTCACTCCCCGCGCTTTGCGGATTTTTTTCTGAGAGAAGTTCGACGCGGACCCGATGCTTCCCCGGCTTCAGATCCTTGCCGATCTGCATCATGTTCCTATAGCCGCCCCAGGTTTGATCGAACCATGCGTCCATGATGACGGGCGCGCCTGCATCCACGCATACGCTGGCCTTGCCCATGGGGCCGTTGATGCGCCAGAACGTCAACAACAGTGACGTCCCCTCAATATCGAATTCGAGCGCACTTCCAGGGGTGGAACTTTTCCATCCCGCGCGCCTCTGCTGCGAGCCGTCAAACTCCCAGCCTTGATTGGTGACGGGCTTGAGGTTTTCCCCATCAAAGAGTGCCGTGCGCTCAAAAAGATCAGAGATCAAGGGGGGAGGCACAGCAGCATCCAAGACCGGCAGCCCTCCAGAACCGTATGCTTTGAACCCCTTCTCAAG
>CAYTFM010000484.1:0-4213 GCA_964436735.1 uncultured Victivallales bacterium
CGCCTCCGGTTTTGATTGCCTGACTTCTTGAGGTCGAATACCTTGATGGGCGAGCCGGGTTTCGCGACGCATGCCTTGTCGGTTTTATACAGCAGCAGTGTACCATCGGATAGATATTCACGGTTGAACTCTCCGTGGTTTGAGCCGGTCTTCTGGGGGGCGCCGCGGACGACGTAGCGTTTCGCTTCCTTGTCAAACTCGAGGAAGGCGAGCGCCCCGTCGGGTTTCATGGCGGCGAGGAGCCAGCGGGCATTGTCGAACACGCCGATCGGCGCGCCTTCCGCCTCGGGCATTGTCCACAGAAGCTCCAGACGCTCTTTCGAGAAACGGTAGACGCTGTACAGATTCGTGGCGTCCTCCCGTCCGATAAAGCAGAGGGAGCCGCCGAAAATGTTCGCCGCCGCTATCTGCAGCATTTTTTCCCCGTACTCGGGAACGCGCCGCAGCGGCGCGCCCGTCTCCGCGTCGAGTGCGCACACATCCCGGAGGGAGGTCACGAAGACGGTGTCGCCGACGGCGAAGACGCCGGGAACACCTTGGGCGGTGGGGTGCGTCCACTTGGGGGTCAGATCGTCGTTCAGGCGGACCACGCAGTTGTCAGCGGCGATGAAGCGCATACCGCCGGACGACACGATGTCTGGATTCTCAAGAAGAGGGAACCCCTTCTCTTTGACTAGCTCCGCCTTGGCCGGCGGGATGGGGTCCTTTGAGTCGAGGAGGACGCCGACAGAGGTCGAGGCGTTGGTGGTTGCGCAGCCGAAGAGCGCGCCGCCGCGGGGGATCGAGATCACGTCGACGTCCGCGGGGATGCGGAGCGTGGCGAGAGGTTTGAGCGAACCGTCGCCGACGATCTCCAGCGTCTCCTCCTGCTTAAGGGCGACCATGCCGCCCGGAAGCGGCAGGAAAGTGGAAACCGTGCGCCGCGGATCAGCCTTCGCCGCGCTTTTGATAGTCTCCAGTGAGACCACTTCAATCGCGCGCTCCTTGGTGACCAGCAGGGCATCGTCAACGCCAAGAGGACAGATGGAACCCCAGTCGCGGATCAGCTCGGCGACGAGGACGCCGGTCGACTTGTCGAGGAGCATGAGCGACGAGCTGTCCATGGCGGCGACAAGAACGTTTTTCTTCCCGACCACGGGGGGGGAGTAGTTCTTTCCGACGAGTTTCCGTGCGAGGTCGGGGCTCACCGCGAAGGGCGTCCGCAGGTAGCTCCGTGACCAGGCGAAGGAGTTGCTTGACAGATCGACGGCGAAGACGACTCCCGCATTGGGGCAGAGGTAGGCGACGTCGTCCACCACGACAGGGGAGGGCATGTGCGTGTCGAACGCCACCGAGCGGACATTGTAGTTGTAGAGGGTAGTGTTCTCAGAGGAGTAGAGCGAGAGTTTGTCGACGACGGCACCTGTCACTGGGTCAATATAAAGGAGGTAATATTGGGCGAGCGCGTCGCGGGTTTTGGCGAGGATCAGGACGAGTCCGCGCCAGACGACGGGATTGGACGTCATGGCGTACTCCTTGGAGGAGACGCGCCACAGTGGTCTGCCGCTTTCGGCGTCGAAGGCGGACAACCCGCAATAGCCGCCATCCAGCAGGCGCGCGAATATCCTGCCGCCATCAGCCGCGGGAACGAGGGTGGCAGGCGGCAGCCACAGCGTCGGATTGTTGGGGTCGGCGTTTGTGGCGTCGGGGATGCTGCTGTTGCCGACGAGGTGGCTCCAAATGAGCTGATTCCCATCGAGGCACAGCAGCTCTCTGCTGTTTTGCGTGTAGACGCGTTTTCCCGCGTCAACGGCCCCGGACGGGAGCGGTCGTGTTATTTTCCGCTGGACGAGATCTTTGGATGAGAGCAGTTCGAGACTTCCGGGCGAAAGCGCGGCGAGTGGCTTGAACACGGTGGTGGTGGTCGGCAACCGCCGAAGTTCGTCGGCGGAGAGTTTTTGCTGTGTCGACTGCTGTGGCGGCAGCGCGGGAGGTGTCAACAAGAGACGGCACTTTTTGCGGAGAAGGGCTGTCGGGTCGGGATTGGACTTCTCCGCGAGGATGGCGAGGAAGCCTGCGGTGTCCTTATCGTAGCTGTCCGCATAGTGCTGGAAAAGCTCCTTGTACTTTTTGAGCGAGCCCGTCAGCAGGCGTTGCTCCTGCGTCTCTACCAGTAATCCACCCTTTTCCGAGAGCGTCGTTCTGATGAAATTGTCGAGCTTGAGTTTGTTCGCGTCCTTTGCGAGTTTCGCCGCCTCGCCTGCGGCGGCGTCGACCGACCAATCCATGGGCAATTGTATGGCGGCGCCGAGGAGGAGGTCGACCGACCGTTCGAGTCCTTGAAACTCCTTGTCCTCTGCCACTTTGGCGATCTTCGCCTTGGTCTCCTTTACGAGGCGGGCGGCTTCTTGGAAGTCACCCTTGCGGATGGCGATCCGCACTTTGGCGAACCACATGCCTTTGGCGTAAATCTCCTCGATCGTGGCGCGTTCGGCCTCGATGAAACGGGAGAGTTCGTCAAACCGTTCCAGGGCAAGCAGCGTGCCGAACATGAAATGGAGGATGGGGGGCTTGTCCTCGGGTGGCGTCGCTTTGGATGCGTAGAGGCTGGCGCAGAACGCCGCGCCTCGCTCACGCAGCTGGGGTTTCTGCTCGCAGATCTGTTCCGTCTCCCTCACGAGTAGCTCGCGCCGCTTGCCGGTCGGCGTCAAGGCGAACAACCGCTCGCGCCAGAAGAACCCGTTCGCGTAGTCATCCATTTTCTCATAGAAACGGACAAGTTCGACGAGCAAGTTGAGGTGTTTCCCGTCCTTCATCGTCGGATCGCTCTCGTAGATCTGCGTGAGCAGCTTGATCTTGATCTGGACGGGGTTGATCTCGGAGAACCACGCCATAACACCCCAAGGGCCCGTGTTCTGATGGAGTTTGATAAAAAGCTCGTTCGGTCCCTTTTCGAGTTCGACCGGGATGGCGTCGGGAGTGTCGGGGGTCATTCCCCGCGGCTCGCGGAACTCGAACACCTTCTTCCCGTTCACCCAGACCGCCGCTCCGTCGTCGCTGGCGAACAGCATCGTCGTGGACTGCTTCGCGTTGACCGTGAGGGTTTTATGGAAGAAGATGACGGCGTCGGCGACGTTCGGGTCGACGGGGGAGGGCGTCTTCGCCTCCCAGGTTTTCCAGGTGATGGAGTTGCCGTCCTTCGCCACGAACGATATGCCGGGAACCGGTTTCCTCTCCTGCTCGGGAGGATAGGTTTTGTCGAAGCAGTCGGCGTCCTCGAAGGGGCCGACGACATCCCAGTTCTCGAGCATGCCGGAGGGCTGTTTCAGGGCGGCGTCAACGCTTCGGAAGTACCAGTCGTTGAGGTTGTTGTTTTTCGGCGGCTCGACGAGCTTCGCCTCGACGGTGTCCCACCACGACGGCTTTTCCGCATAGAGTTTCTCGTCGGCGAAGGTGGCGACGGCGAGGAGCAACGGAAGCACTGTCGCGACGACATGAGTCGTCCATGAGCGTGCCGTCCTGAACCCTGAATCCGCCGCGGCGGATTTTCGCTTCGCTTCAACCCTGAACCCTTTGTGTTTCCTGCGCATGTCACTCTCAATATTTAGGTGTCGCCTCGAGGAGCTTGTCGATGAGGTTGTCGGCGCTGACGCCTTCGGCGCGGGCGGTGTAGTTGAGGCCGAGGCGGTGGCGCATGACGGGGTGCGCGACGGCGGCGACATCCTCGCAGGAGGCGCACTTCCCGCCGCGGAGCGCGGCGACGGCTTTGCCGGCGGTGATCAGCGAGATCGAGGCGCGGGGGCCGCACCCCCATGCCACCCAGCGTTTCACAAAGTCCGGCGCGTCCTTCCCGAGGCGTGTCGATCGGACGAGACGCATGGCGTAGTCGATCACGGCGTCGGCCACGGGAATCTTCGTGACGACCTTTTGCGCGGCGATGATGTCAGCCGCCCCCAGCACGGGTTCGATCTTGCCGAAGAGTCGCTCGGAGACGCGTCGTATCACGGCGCGCTCCTCGCCTTCGCTTGGATAGTCGACGAGTATCTTGAAGATGAAGCGGTCCTGCTGCGCCTCCGGCAGTGGATAGGTTCCTTCCTGCTCCAGCGGGTTCTGGGTGGCGAGCACGAAGAACGGCTTGGGAAGCGTGTGAACCTTCCCGCCCGCTGACACCTGTCGCTCCTGCATCGCCTCGAGCATCGCCGCCTGTGTCTTGGGCGGCGTGCGGTTGACCTCG
>CAYTFM010000485.1:0-3071 GCA_964436735.1 uncultured Victivallales bacterium
AAGCCGCCAACGAGCCGCTCGGAAGACTCGCTAGGCGTGCTTCTCCTTGAGGGGAGACTGAAAGTCGGCTACAGCATCGAACAGGTCTCCGGTACCACGCGGATCAACGGAAACTACATCGAGGCACTTGAGCGCGACGACTACGGCAGTGTTCCCCCGGCCATCTATGCCCGAGCGTATGTGAAAAAACTTTGTTCCGTGTATGGCGTCAGCGAGGAGGAGGGGCTCAAACGCCTCAAATTCAGCGACAAGGCCAAACAGCATGTCCCCGACGCTCTGCTTCAGACGCTGGAGGAGCACAAGCAGGTGAATGTGGAGGAGGAGACCAAGGTGGAGCGCACCGCCTGGCTGCTCATGTCAGTGCTCGTCATGGGGATCACGGTCTGCTTCTGCGCCGGTGTGATTCTCTGGCAGGGGTACTTCAAGCAGCCGCGTAAAAAGGCGGGCGTCGAACGGGCCATCGACACCAAAGTGATCTCGAAGGAAATGGAGCGGCTTATCGCGCCGCAACAACTCCCCATGAGCGAGCTGCCTTTTCCCGAATGACGCGAAAACCCCTCGTGAACTTGAAAAACCCATGCGAGGAGGTACTGTTTTCCCCAATTTCCTCCACACGCATGCCAGCCGAATCCACGGCGCACCATCAACGAGACCACTACGACAATGCG
This sequence comes from uncultured Victivallales bacterium, assembly GCA_964436735.1. Taxonomy (GTDB): domain Bacteria; phylum Verrucomicrobiota; class Lentisphaeria; order Victivallales; family GWF2-38-69; genus CAYTFM01. Next base: position 669 of record CAYTFM010000485.1, read on the forward strand.
TATTATAATCGTCAACGGGCCTAACATACAGCTGCTGGGACGGCGCGAGCCGGGCATCTACGGGAGCGCGACCCTTGCCGAGATCGAGAATGCTGTCCGGACGGTGGCGACGGAGATTGGCGTGGAGGTGGAGTTCTTTCAAAGCAATCATGAAGGGGAAATTCTCGATAAGATCGGATCGGCCTTCGAGGCTCACTACGACGGGATCGTCATCAATCCAGCGGCGCTGACGCACACCAGCGTCGCGTTGCACGATGCGTTGCGGGCTGTTGGCATTCCCGCCGTCGAGGTGCATATTAGCAACATATATTCGAGAGAGGAGTTCAGGAGGAAGTCCCTCACCGCTTCGGCCTGCCTTGGCGTGATATCAGGGTTGGGCGCGGACGGCTATGAATGGGCTCTCAGGGCGCTGGCGCGGCACATCGGCCGCGGCGTCGAAGGGGCGTCAATCAAAAGATAAATGCACTAACTCAGGATGATCTTCTATGAAAGTTGACGAGATCAAAACGATTGTCGAGCTGATGGCGGAACATAACCTCACGGAGTTCAAGATCGAGGCTGATGACATGCATATCTGCATCCGCCGCGACGTGGGTGGGGTGGCGGCGGTGCCCGCGATGACGGTGATGCCGTCGCAACTTCAGGTCGCGCAGCAGACGGTCGCGCAGCATGCCGCACAGACCGCTGCCGATGACGCCAAGAAAAAGGCCGCCGAACCAGCGGCCGAACCCGCCGCCAACACGGGCAACATCACCGCCCCCATCGTCGGAACGTTCTACCGCGCTCCGAGCCCCGACGCCCAGCCGTTCGCCAAGATCGGCGACCGAGTCGAACCGAGCACCACCGTCTGCATCATCGAGGCCATGAAGGTCATGAACGAGATCAAGGCGGAAAAGTCTGGCGTCATCAAGGACATCCTTGTCAAAAACGCCCAACCCGTCGAGTTCGGTCAACCGCTATTCATCATTGAACTTCAATAAGCGCACGGGTACCAATGTTCGATAAAATACTCATCGCCAACCGCGGCGAGATCGCCCTTCGCATTATCCGCGCCTGCAAGGAGATGGACATAAAGACGGTCGCCGTGTTCTCCGAGGCGGACCGCAACAGTCTCCATGTGCGGTATGCGGACGAGGCGATCTGCATCGGCCCGCCCCCCACCACGAAAAGCTATCTGAACTATCAGCAGATCATCAGCGCCGCTGAGGTGTGCGACGTGGACGCCATCCATCCTGGATATGGCTTTCTCGCCGAGAACGCCAAGTTCGCCGAAGTCTGCCGCTCCTGCAAGATCGTCTTCATCGGCCCGGAGCCCGAACAGATCACCGCCATGGGCAACAAGTCTGTCGCCCGCGCCACCATGAAGAAGGCGGGCGTTCCGATCACCCCCGGCAGCGATGGTAACATCACCGAGGAGAAGCAGGCCAAGGAGATCGCCAACAAGATTGGCTATCCGGTCATCATCAAAGCCGCCTCGGGCGGCGGTGGCCGCGGCATGCGCATCGCCCACAACAACGCCTCGCTCGCCCAGGGGCTCCACGCCGCCAAGGCCGAGGCCGAGATCGCCTTCGGCGACGCCTCCGTCTACATAGAGAAGTACGTCGAGAATCCTCGGCACATTGAATTCCAGATACTCGCCGACAAGCATGGCAACGTCATCCACCTCGGCGAGAGGGACTGCAGCATCCAGCGCCGTCACCAGAAACTGGTTGAGGAGAGCCCCTCGCCGGTCCTCACTCCCAAACTCAGGGCCGCCATGGGCGACGCCGCCGTCAAGGCCGCCAAAGCCGTCAACTACGTGAGCGCCGGCACCATCGAGTTCCTCCTCAGTCCAAAGGAAGGCAAGTACTACTTCATGGAGATGAACACCCGGATTCAGGTGGAGCACCCAGTCACCGAGGAGATCACGGGAATCGACCTGATCAAGGAGCAGATCCGCATCGCCGAAGGGGCGAAGCTCAAGTACCGGCAGAAGGATGTTCCTTGCAGGGGGCACGCCATAGAGTGCCGGATCAACGCCGAGAATCCGTTCAACAAATTCTCGCCGTGCCCAGGGACGATTGAATATCTTGCTGTTCCTGGTGGACTCGGTGTCCGGTTTGACTCGCATGTTTACCCCGGGTACCGCATCAGCCCGCACTACGACAGCATGATCGGCAAGCTGATCGTCCACGCCGACAACCGTCCCGAGGCCATCGCCCGTATGGCGCGGGCCCTCGACGAGCTTCAGATCACCGGCATCAAGACTACCATTCCGTTCCACAGTTTCATCATGCGGCAGGGAGATTTCAGTGCGGGCGACTACGACACCGGCTATGTCGAACGCGTCATGTCGCATTTCATCGACCATAAACGGCTGTCGGGGTAATCAATCCGCACTGTGAGGAGTTTTTCATCATGAGG
>CAYTFM010000485.1:3081-4198 GCA_964436735.1 uncultured Victivallales bacterium
AAAAGGTCGCGCGTGGGCAGCCTTTCGGGTCCGGTGCCGGACGCCAATGGCGAGCTCGGCGTCATCAAAGTCCACGAGAACGTTATCGCCGCCATCGTCCGCAACGCCACCTGCACTGTCGAAGGCGTCGTTCGGCTCGCCGGAAGCACGCTCGTTGACAGCATCGCCGAGATGATCGGCAACAAAAAGATGACCGACCGCGCCATTCATGTCGACATCCGCGACGACACCGTCGCCATCGAGGTCGAGGTCAATATCGCCTACGGCGCTCACATCCCGACCGTCGCCTCCAACATCCAGACCGCCGTCGTTGACGAGGTGCAGAAACTCACCAGCATGAAAGTCACGCGGGTCAACGTGATCGTCCAGGAACTCACCTTGTTCGACGAAAAGGAAGCCGAGGAGGAAAGGTGACTGCGCCATGATCTGCGGCATGCTTGAATATTTTCACGGGTTTTCCCGCTTCCAGCAAGGCTATCTGTCAGGCGTGTTGGTTGTCCTCGGGGTCACGTTGCTTGGTTGGGTGGTATATCTTGTCTTCCGCCCCCGGCGTTGCATGGGCATCAAAATCGATGGAGAGAGGGGCTCGCTCTTCATCTCCGCCGCCGCCGTCTCCGACTTCATCGAGATCCTGGCGAGGGAGCACAAGGAAATCTCCGTCGTCAAAACCGCTCTCCTCCATGGGAAAAACTGCTGCTACATCCGGCTCACCGTCGTCGTTGAACGGCATGACGCCCTTCTGCCTCCGCTGACCGCCTTCATCCGCGAGCGGATGCTCGACGCCTTGAAAAAGCACTTCGGCGCCGAGGACATCAAGGAGATCGAGATCTTCGTCAAGAGCGTGAAGCCCGCCCCCGGCAAGTAGTCGACGCTCTCCTTGGGCGTGGTTGCTCTTTCCCGTAGTCATCCAATACCGTTCTCGGCATGTGCGATGCCATGCGGGTCAGACTTCCAAAAGTTCAAATAAAAGGAGACTACCCGATGTTGAAGATCGCCATGTTGAGCGGATGGCAGGCTGCCGCCCCGTCACGGAGGGCTGGCGCTCTTCCGCCTTTTGCCTGTGTCGCTCATTCCTCACCCGCCGCGGCGGGCTCGTCAATCGCTCCTTGCCAAAAGC
>CAYTFM010000486.1:0-4198 GCA_964436735.1 uncultured Victivallales bacterium
GGTCGTAGTCGGAGGTGGTCTCTTCGATCTGCCTCTTGATCTGGCCGACGCGGCCCATGATCTCTTTTTGGCTGCCGCCGCCCTTGACGATCGTGGTGTTCTCTTTGTCGATCGTGACGCGTTGGGCTTTGCCGAGCTCCTTGATCGTGACGCTCTCAAGCTTCATCCCGAGGTCCTCGGTGATGCACTTGCCACCGGTCAGGATGGCGATGTCTTCGAGCATGGCTTTGCGGCGGTCGCCGAAGCCAGGAGCCTTGACGGCGCAGACGTTGAGGATGCCACGGATCTTGTTGACGACGAGCGTGGCAAGAGCCTCGCCCTCGACGTCCTCGGCGATGATCAGCAAGGGCTTGCCCTGCTTGGCGACCATCTGGAGGAGCGGGAGCATGTCGTTGAGGTTGCTGATCTTCTTCTCGTTGATGAGGATCAGGCAGTCCTCGAGCACGCACTCCATGGCTTGGGCGTCGGACACGAAATAGGGCGAGAGATAGCCCTTGTCGAACTGCATGCCCTCGACGACCTCGAGCGTGGTCTCGATGGTCTTGGCTTCCTCGACGGTGATCGTGCCGTCTTTGCCGACCTTGTCCATGGCGTCGGCGATGATGTCGCCGATCTTGGTGTCGCCATTGGCGGAGATGGTGGCGACCTGGGCGACCTGCTCGCGGTCACTGACCTTCTTGCCGAGTTTGCCGAGCTTGTCGACCATCGCCTCGACGGCCTTGTCGATGCCGCGCTTCAGGCTCATCGGGTTGGCGCCGGCGGTGACGTTCTTGAGGCCTTGGCGGAAGATCGCCTCGGCGAGGCAGGTGGCGGTCGTGGTGCCGTCGCCGGCGATGTCGGACGTCTTGCTGGCGACTTCACGGACCATCTGGGCGCCCATGTTCTCGAACGGGCACTCGAGCTCGATCTCCTTGGCGACGGTGACGCCGTCCTTGGTGATCGTCGGTGAACCGAATTTCTTGTCGAGAACGACGTTGCGGCCTTTGGGCCCGAGGGTGGCTTTGACAGCCTTGCTGAGTTTCTCGACACCGGCGAGCAGTGAGCGACGAGCTTTGTCGTCGAACAACAGTTGCTTAGCAGCCATTTCTTGACTACTCCTTACATTGAATTTATTTTTGTTTGGGAAGTGACCGGGTGTGGTTTACTTCTCTTCCATCACGGCGAGGATGTCGCTCGAGCTGAGTATCTTGTACTCCTTGTCGTCGAGTTTGATCTCGGTGCCGCCGTACTTGCTCATGAGAATGGTGTCCCCGACTTTGACGTCGAAGGGAACCTTCTTGCCGTCGTCGTCGTCTTTGCCGGTCCCCAGGGCGATGACTTTCGCCTGCTGTGGCTTCTCCTTGGCGCTGTCCGGGATGAAAATCCCACCCTTGATTTGCTCTTTCTCTTCGACGGGCTCGACCAGCACGCGGTCACCAATTGGCTTGACTTTCATGCGTGTCCCTTTCTCCTTTCACTTGGTTCTTGTTCTGTTGCGTCCTTATGAACTCTATATACCTTGAGTCGCGATGCTTATTTGTCGTCGACAATCTCCGCGTCAACGAAGTCGCCGTCCTTGGCTTTCTTGCCGCCGGAGGACTCCGCGCCCTGTCCGGCTTCCGGGCCGCCGGACGATTGTCCCGCACCCTGTCCGGCCTGCTCCGCGCCGGGCCCTTGCGAGGCGTGGGCGTTCTTATAGATCTCCTCGCCGAACTTCTGCAGGCACTGCTCAAGCTCGGCCATGGTCGCCTTCATTGCGTCGAGGTCTTTGGCCTCGATGTTCTTCTTGAGTTTGGCGACGAGTTCCTCGACGGGTTTCTTGACGGATTCCGGCATCTTGTCGCCGAACTCCTTGATCTGCTTCTCGGTCTGGTAGACCATCGAGTCGGCCTTGTTGCGCACTTCGACTTTCTCGCGCTCCTGCTTGTCCTGCGACGCGTGCGCCTCCGCCTCGTTGACCATCTTTTTGATCTCGTCCTCGGAAAGACCCGAGTTCGCCGTGATGGTGATCTTCTGCTCCTTGCCGGTGCCGAGATCCTTGGCGGTGACGTGCAGGATGCCGTTGGCGTCGATGTCGAATGTCACCTCGATTTGCGGCACGCCGCGGGGCGCGGGTGGAATCCCCTCGAGCCGGAAGCGTCCGATCGACTTGTTGTGCTGCGCCATCTCGCGCTCGCCTTGGAGCACGTGGATGTCGACCGACGGTTGGCTGTCGGCTGCGGTGCTGAAGATCTCGCTCTTGCGCGTCGGAATGGTCGTGTTGCGTTCGATCAGCTTGGTGAAGACGCTGCCCAGCGTCTCGATGCCGAGCGAGAGCGGGGTGACGTCAAGGAGGACGATGTCCTCGACCTGACCGCCGAGCACGCCGCCTTGGATGGCTGCGCCGACTGCGACGACCTCGTCGGGGTTGACACCCTTGTGCGGTGGCTTGCCGAAATGCTTCTCTACAAGCTCGACCACCTTGGGCATGCGGGTCATCCCGCCGACCAGGACGACCTCATCGATCTCCTTCGGCGTGAGTTTGGCGTCTTTCAGGCAATTGATCACCGGGGGACGGCTGCGTTCGATGAGACTGTCAACCAGTTGCTCAAGTTTGGGCCTGGTCAGCGTCACGTTCAAGTGGAGCGGACCGCTTTGATTGGCGGTGATGAAGGGAAGGTTGATATCGGTGCTCTGGCTGCTCGATAGTTCGATCTTGGCCTTTTCGGCTCCCTCTCTAAGGCGTTGTTTGGCCTGGGCGTCCTTGCGGAGGTCGACACCGTTCTCTTTCTGGAAGTCATCCGCGAGCCAGTTGATGAGGGTGATGTCGAAGTCGTCGCCGCCGAGATGGGTGTCGCCATTCGTCGCGCGGACTTCGAAGACGCCGTCGCCGATCTCGAGGACGGAGATGTCGAAGGTGCCGCCGCCAAGGTCATAGACGGCGATCTTCTCGTCTTTCTTTTTGTCGAGCCCGTAGGCGAGCGAGGCGGCGGTCGGCTCGTTGATGATGCGGAGCACCTCGAGACCGGCGATGCGGCCGGCGTCTTTGGTGGCCTGGCGCTGGCTGTCATTGAAGTAGGCAGGCACGGTGATGACGGTCTGGGTGATCTTCTCGCCGAGATAGGCTTCGGCGTCGGTTTTGAGCTTTTGGAGGATCATCGCCGAGATCTCGGGCGGCGAGTACAGTTTGTCACCGATCTTGACATGGGCGTCGCCGTTTTTCGCCTCGACGACTTCGTAGGGAACAAGCTCGATCTCGTGCTTCACCTCGGAGTATTTGCGCCCCATGAAGCGTTTGATCGAGAAGACGGTGTGTTTCGGGTTCGTCACGGCCTGCCGTTTGGCGGTCTGCCCGACGAGACGCTCTCCGCTCTTCGTGAACGCGACGACAGACGGTGTCGTCCGCATTCCCTCGGCGTTCGGTATCACTGTCGTCTCGCCACGTTCCATGACGGCCATGCAGCTATTGGTCGTACCCAAGTCTATTCCAAGTATTTTGCCCATAAACTCACACTCCTTAAAAAAAGCGACTGAGGATTTGTTCCGTCAAATCCGTCGTCGCTTTATGGCGGACGTATTGGATTTGCGATTCCGGTATGAGGATAGCAGTAGCCGTGCCAAGATAGTATGGCAATTTGTAAAATATTTATTGACAGTTGTTTATGTTTTACATTCAGCGTTGCCGGCCTGGGGTGAATTGGCACGAACGGCATGTGCCTGTGCGACAAAATGGCTCAAAGGGCGTGGTTTGAAGTGCTCTCCGCCGAGTCAGGGTGCGCGACGGTTGGCGCACGGCGGGGGCAGGAGGATGAGCTATTTCTGTGGCTGAATCAGACGGTTGTCCCGAATCAGGTTTGTCGTGAGCCCGTTGACCGCCTTGACCCGTCGTTCGAACTCCTGCGAACGTTCTGGATAGCGTTCGGCCACATTGTTCTTTTCTCCTGAGAACCCCTCGGTAATCTTCATCATCGGGTAGCTCGGGGCAAGATAAACCTTTCGTTCTTGGGGTCATTGAAAAAACTGTCCCGCGTTGCAGCGACATTCCTCCTGGGTGAGTAATTTTAGCACGCCGTTGGAGTAGCGCGCGAAAGCCTTTTCCGGCAAAGCGAGAGAAATGATCATGACCGCCGTTGTCCAGCAGAAAAGGAGAAGAATCACTTTTTGGCGTGGCGCTAAATGGCGCATGAAAACCTTGTTCAGCATCACACTGGTGGCAAGCAGGACGCCCAGCATCGCCGGC
>CAYTFM010000487.1:0-4196 GCA_964436735.1 uncultured Victivallales bacterium
CGAAACATGTGAACAAAAAAGTGCGTAAGCGTGCGTTGAAGCGCGCGTTTTCGGAACGTCTCCGTGACGGTGACGGGATTGTCGTCGACAAACTTGATCTGCCCGACAATAAGACCAAGAACGTCGTCTCCATCTTGAGCAAGACCGGTGGTGGGCTCAACAGCCTTGTGCTCGTCAAGGACTATGACGAGAAGAGTCTCTACGCGACGGGCAATCTGCCCGAGTTACTCCTGATCAAGGAGTCCTGCGTGAACGTCTATCAGATGTTGTTGCACAAGAAGATCCTTTTCACCGAGGAGGCGATTAAGGAGTTCGTCGGACGGCTGTGAGCGCGCGTATTCGTGTCGCGACATCCGGTGGGAATGAGATTCAAACATAGCCCGGAGGCAAATACACATGTGGGACCCATATTCGATCATACACAATATTCTCATCACCGAGAAGTGCATGGAGCTTAAAGACCTCAACAAATACGTCTTCAAGGTAAGTCCGACCGCCTCGAAGATCGACATTTCGAAAGCTGTCGAACGTATTTACAACGTCGAGGTCAAATCGGTCAATCTGCATAACCGCAGAAGGAAGCCGAACCGTATCGGACGGAGATCGTTCAAGCAGGGGGTGACGCCCAATGCGAGAAGAGCCATTGTCACGTTGTCCCAAGGCACCATAGAGGTGCTTTAAATCACTGAGAGGTAATTTCTTATGGCTTTGAAAAAATTCCGTCCGATCACCAAAAGCCAGCGCAGGATGACTGTGCTGGACTATTCTGAGATCACCACGGACACTCCGGAGAAGTCTCTGGTCAAAGGAAAGCGTTCCACGGGTGCCCGCAATCACAGCGGACACATGACGACACGGTTTCGCGGCGGCGGCGTACGGCGGAAACTGCGGCTCATTGACTTCAAACGCGACAAGACGGGCATTCCCGCTACAGTTAAGACGATTGAGTATGATCCGAACCGCAGCGCCAACATTGCGCTGGTGGCTTACGCTGATGGGGAGAAACGATATATTCTCGCTCCCGTTGGTATGGCTGTCGGTGACAAGGTGATGAGCGGGCCAACCGCCGAAATAGCTCCTGGCAACGCGAAGAAACTCAAGGACATTCCGCTTGGCGTTAGCCTCCACAACATCGAGATGCGGCCCGGTTCTGGCGGCAAGCTCGTCAGGTCGGCTGGGCAAGTCGCAATCCTTCGCTCCCGTGAGATTGATTACGCTCAGGTCAAACTTCCCAGCGGCGAGGTTCGCATGCTCAGTGTCGAGTGCATGGCCAGCATCGGCCAGGTCGGCAATCTTGAGAAAATGAACGTCAAGCTTGGCAAGGCTGGCAAGAAGCGTTACCTCGGACGCCGTCCGCATGTCAGGGGTGTTGCCATGAATCCGGTTGACCATCCGATGGGCGGTGGTGAAGGCAGGAGCAGTGGCGGTGGGCATCCACGTTCTCCATGGGGACAACTCGCCAAGGGCAAGAAGACCCGCAAGAAAGCTAAGACAACCAAATTCATCGTCGAACGGAGGAAGAAATAATGGCTCGTTCTGTTAAAAAGGGGCCGTTTGTCGCCGACCACCTTCAGTCAAAAGTGGACCGGATGAACAAGAGCGGACTGAAGCGCCCGATCAAGACGTGGTCACGGCGCTCCATGATCGTTCCCGAATTCGTCGGTCACAATTTCAGCGTGCACAACGGAAAAGTCTTTGTCAACGTGTTCGTTACCGAGAACATGGTTGGTCACAAGTTGGGAGAGTTCTCCCCCACCCGCACGTTCAGAGGCCACGGCGTCATCAGCGGTAAGTAAGTAGTTTGTCGGACATGCAAAAGGGGGATCGGTTTACGCCGTTCCCCCTTTTTTTCGTTCACCGATTACCGTTAGAAGTACCGCATGGCTATTGCGTGCGGTACTCTCAATTGCGTCAGCCTTTCGCCGTCCAATGTTTCTCCGCATGTTCGATGAACCGCAGTCCCTGCTCCTCCGTCATGCCGTCGCAGCCGACCAGAAGATACAGGCCATCAGGACCATGCCGCTTCACAATGCGGTCGCAGGCTGACACGAGGGTATCATAGTCGGGCCTTCCAAACGACATCCATAGCGATTTTCCTGCGGCGCGGACCTTGTCGTGGATGAAATCCCAGCATTCCTGCGCGGCATCGGGTTTACCCGCTCCAGCGGTCCACTGCAAGGCGTCGAGATCTTTCACTTCCATGAGGGCGTCAAGGTGCTTGATCGCATCCGGCCCATCCAGATGATACAACGAGTAGTCCAGTTTGCCGCATTGATCCTCCAAGGAGGGAATCATGAATTCGCGGAACTGGCTTGGTGACATCAGGGCTGAGAAGTCACATTGAACCTTCGCCGTCTTTCCTGGTCCCCAAATCGCGAAGGCGCAGTAGGCCGAACCGCCTTCGGGGGTCTTGATCAGGTCGTAGATCCTGTCGTAGAACTGGAAATACAGTTCGTCCATCTGCCTCAACCTCCTTTTGACTTCGTCCGGATGGTCGATCAAGTCGTAGCAGAGCGCCTGTGGCCCGCGGAGGGCGGAGAGTATGTCGACGCTCTCGATCAAGTCGGGTATGCAGACGAGGAATTCGCCGTCGGATAGTTCGATCAAGCGGCGGGTGAGCTCGAGATGCTTTTTCCACCACTTGTTTTCTGGATCGTAGCGTAGGTCGGGATGGGTGCTCCACTCCTCCACCGCCTCCTTGAACCACACCGTCTCATAGGTGAAAACTGGTGCAGACCCCAGGTAGAGAGCCGTTGTTCCTGGGCCGACGTAATTGCTGTGGGCCGGATAGGATTCGGCTAAGTATCTTGTGCCGTTTGCGCTATTCCGGAGCCTTTTGACGCTCAGGTCGGCGTCGAAGTAGCATCTTTCGGGATCCGTTTCGTTCCAGGCGGGAACGGGGATCTCCGGCGCAAGCCGCTTCACACGGGGGGCGGAGAGCGATAACAGCGGCCGTCCTATGCATGAGCGGTTCCACCAGGCCGTGAATCGCTTTTGAGTCTCTTCCCAATCCGGTTTGTGAACGAGAAACTTCGAATTCATCTGCATCCCCCTTTTGTTGCTTAAAAAACACTATCGGATTATTATGTATATCGTGGATAACTATTATATTATCTCATAAAACGGTAGTAAACCTCTGTTTTTGGATTTTATAACTACGGGATCGGGTCAGTAGTATGTTATTGGGAAACCAGGCGTCTGTGATGCGGCGTAACTTGCCTCACTCCCATGACATGCACGAATTGGTGGTGTGCGCGGGAGATACGGGGCGGCATTGGGTGAACGGGATCACGTACGACCTCAAGGCCGGGATGAGCATTTTTCTGCCCAGCGGCCACCCGCATTTCGTCGAAGGGACACCAGAAGACCCGGCGGAGATCATGTTCGTCTGCTTTGATCAGGCGTTTCTCGCCCAGACGGGGGACGAAAACTTTTTCCTTGCCATGCTGCAATCGGGTAAGGAGCGTCGGTATGCATCGCCGAATGAATCCATGCATAACTCGTTGGCCATCATGTTAATGTCGAAGATATTTGAAGAGTTGGCGGCCCGGCGCTCATGGAGCGAGGCGATGGCGGCGAGTCTGGTTCGCCAACTCCTTGTCGCCCATTGCCGCTCCGTGACGTCGGGGGGGCGGACGGATGCTGGCGCCATCGTTGGCGAGCGTGTCGCGCAGATCGCTCGTAGAATTGCCGAATCACCCGAAAAGGACTACCGCATAGATCTTATGGCCGCTCGAGCGGGCATGTCGCGCAGTGTGTTCACCCGGGCTTTTAAAAGGCACACGGGGATGAGTTTGATCGAGTTTGTCAACGACGCCAGAGTGAGGCGGGCGATGACGTTTTTGACATCCCAGCCTCAAGAGCCCGTCTCGGCTGTCGCGCTGAAAAGCGGCTTGCGCAACCTCGGTCATTTCCATTCCGTGTTCCAAGCCTTGTGCGGCACGAGTCCGAGGCGTTATCGCGCGGCGGTCATCGCCAATGGCCCGTTTCCGTGGATCATGAAGGAGTATCGGAAGTCACCAGAGAAATCGGTCTGATCTACTGCTACAGTATGAACCAGGCGGAGCTTGTCCGCAACCCACTTTGTCGCCGTACCTTTCAGTGTCAGGCGTCCGATTGACGGGCGGTCGGCCCGCCTTGGGTAAGGTGTGGTGTTGTTTGTGCTTGTTATTTTCAAGATGTTGAGCTTTACGTCG
>CAYTFM010000488.1:0-2429 GCA_964436735.1 uncultured Victivallales bacterium
ACCCGCTCCGCTGCCGAAATCGGTTTCGGCGACATGGAATCCATGCATGCCGCCATGGACGCGATCAAAGTCTCGAGCGACAGCATCTCCAAGATCATCAAGACCATCGACGAAATCGCATTCCAGACGAATATCCTCGCGTTGAATGCCGCAGTTGAAGCGGCGCGCGCCGGTGAAGCCGGAAAGGGATTCGCAGTCGTCGCCGACGAGGTCCGGAACCTCGCCCAGCGCAGCGCCCAGGCCGCCCGCGAAACCGCCGACAAGATCGCGGATTCCATCAATCGCAGTGAGCAGGGCATTCAGATCAGCGCCAAGGTCGGAAAGAGCCTGCAGGAAATCGTCAAGAAGGCACGGGAGATGGACGAACTCGTCGCCCGCATCGCCGACGCCTCCCGCGAACAGAGCCAAGGCATCGACCAGGTCAATGTCGCCGTGTCCCAAATCGACAAAGTCACCCAGTCGAATGCCGCCGCTGCGGAAGAGACCGCGAGTTCGGCTGCCGAGATGAACTCCCATTCGCAGGCACTCAAGAGCGCATTGATCGAACTGCGCAAGCTGGTCGGCGGTACCCAGACCTGAGAGAAGGGAACGATTGCCTTTTCCCCGGGGCGGTGGTATTTCTATCCCGCGACCGTTTTCCTCACCATCCACGAGTGAGGCGGTACGCCGATACTGCATTGCATCGAGGAAGGAACAAGCGAGACCATGAATCTGCGCGGACGTCACCTGCTTACCCTCAACGATTATTCTCCCGAAGAAATCTCCTATCTGCTCGACCTTTCGGCTGAACTCAAGCGCCTCAAGCGCGCCGGAGTCCGCCCCCGCCGCCTCGAAGGCAAGAACGTCGCCCTGATTTTCGAAAAGCCCTCCACCCGCACCCGCTGCGCGTTCGTCGTTGCCTGCGTCGATGAAGGCGCCCACCCTGAATACCTCGGCAAGAACGATATCCAGATAGGAAAGAAGGAAACCGTCGCCGATACCGCACGCGTCCTCGGCCGCATGTTCGATGGCATCCAGTTCCGCGGCTTCAAGCATTCCACCGTCGAGGAACTCGCCAAATTCGCCGGCGTTCCAGTCTGGAACGGCCTGACCGATGACTGGCATCCGACCCAGATCCTGGCCGACTTCCTCACCGTCCAGGAAATCTTCGGCCGCCTCAAGGGCATCGGTTTCGCCTTTGTCGGTGACGGTCGCAACAACATGGCCAACTCCCTGCTGGTCGGCGGCGCCCAGATGGGCATGGACATTCGCATCGTCGCCCCCAAACAGCTCCACCCCGAAAAGCACGTCGTCGAACTGGCAAAGAAGTTCGCCAAGGAGAGCGGCGCCAAGGTCACCATCACCGACGATCCCAAGGACGGGGTCAAAGGTTGCGATGTCATCTACACCGACGTCTGGGCCAGCATGGGCGAAGAGTCCGAGATGGCCGCCCGCATCAAGCTCCTCAAACCCTACCAGGTCAATATGGCCATGATGAAGAACACCGGCAAGGAGCACCCGATCTTCCTGCATTGCCTGCCCGCCTTCCATAATAACGACACTGAAGTGTCGAAGACCATCGGGGCCATGGAGGTCACCGAAGAGGTCTTCGAGAGCCCCATGTCCAAGGTCTTCGATCAGGCTGAAAACCGCATGCACACCATCAAGGCGGTGATGGTCGCCACGCTCGGCGCCTGATTCCTTCGCGACCTTCTTCCGTGCGGCGGGGGTTCCCCGCCGCACGCCGCTTTTAGAGCGGGAAAGACCGGTCCCCCTCACAACCAGACATGCCCGCCAACGGAAGCAGTGGCGGCCAACCGCGATCGCGTCGAAGGGGTGAAGTCAGGTGTCCGGGTGAGCGCACAGGTAACTGCAAAGGCCTATCCAGACTGAGAAAGCGGATACCCTGAACTCGTGGAGACATTGTTTCATGATTGTCCCATCGGGGTTTCTCCGGGATTCAATGGGCGAGAAGCGCCATCAACAAAGGTTTTCAATTGATTGTTTCATTTCGAAATGAAACCGTCGCACTTTGGGTGAAAAAAAAGAATTGAAAAATACATCTACCGCTTGTTTTCAGAAATATTGTATTGTAAGTTACATCCAGACCTCAGAATGAAATAGAACAAGGGAGTTGTTGATGAAGGCCATCAATATGAAAGTCATTCAAAAAGTCCTCCGTGGTTTGCTCGACGGGAGTCTGGCACTCCATGTCGTCTCCACGGGAAAAGCCCCGGCTTCCATCGGTGTCGCCAAACGGGGCCGGAAAGCCACCGGAAAGCCCGGCCGCAAGCCACTTTCTCCTACCATCAAGAAACAACTCCAGCTTCGTCAGAAGGCAGCCAAGATCCGCAAGGAGAAAAGTCTTCTTCCTTCTCCCCGCGAACTCTTTGTCTTCCTCGCCGACAAATATCAGGGCGTCAAATTGACCGCTCTCGCTTCCAAATTCA
>CAYTFM010000488.1:2439-4179 GCA_964436735.1 uncultured Victivallales bacterium
AATACCTCCACAAGAAACCCGAATCGACACTCTCCGGCATGGCGCACGACATGAAGGAAAAGAGCTATCAGCGTCTGATCCGTGTCATCAATCGTCTGAAAAAGGCCGGAAAGGTCAGCAAGGACGGAAAGACCTATTCCCTCGCCGATTGAGACGGCCCATCAGGTCGTTCGCCCTCCAACCAGCAAAGGCTTCGATCCTCATCAGAAATCGGCACTGCTGCTTTCTGATGGGGATCGTTGATTGATACGCATGGCTACTCGCCCACCCCCGCCGCAAGCGACCATTCGACGATTGTCGATCTCTCTGCGTTGCCTCAACTCCCTCGATGAAACGGGGACCCGTGTCGTTTCATCCCAGGAACTTGCTGCGATGCTGGATCTCAACCCCGCCCAGGTCCGGAAGGATCTTGCCTATTTCGGGGAATTCGGCAAAAGGGGCGTTGGTTATTCCGTCACCCGTTTGCGCGATCATCTCATCGAGATCCTCGGATTGCAGACCCGTCGCAACGTAGGAATCGTCGGAGGCGGCGGACGTCTCGGACACGCCCTCGCCTTATACAAGGGGTTCGAAAAGAGGAATTTCAAGGTCGTTGCCCTCTTCGATAAGGACCCCCATGTCATCCATCAGACCTATGGTGATTCTGGTGAGATTCATCATATTTCCGAGCTCCCCGGGATCGTGCAACTCCAGAGCATCGAAATCCTGATCCTGACAGTACCCGCCGAAGCCGTTCGCGAAGTCTTCGATTACATCTTGCTTTCCGGGGTCAAGGCCGTTCTCAACTTCGCCCCGGTCAAGCTCAATTCGACCGAAGACATCAGCGTACACAACGTCGATCTGGCCATCGAACTCGAATCCCTGAGCTACCATCTCAATCGTCCCGCCGTGGATCTTCCTTGACAGGCCATTGGCGGGGTGTTATCCTCGCGGAATGTCGCCTCGCACCGCGAGGGTACCGACAAGTACAGTCATGAAGCGGATGAACCGATGAGCCTCACCATCGAATGCCAGGAACGCGACAACCAGGTCGTCGTCATCGACGTCAAGGGCGAGATCACCTTCGAGAACTGTGATGTTCTCCGGGAAAAGATCAACGAACTCAGCGACAAGGGACGAAACCATCTGGTGATCGACCTCGCCAATCTGAAATACATGAGTTCCGCCGGCATGGGCGTTCTCGTTCACGGCTTGAAGAAAACCCGCCAGGCAAAAGGCGATCTGCGCCTGGTCAACCTCAGCGCGAAAATGCGCCGGGTCTTTCTCATCACGCAGTTCACCCATCATTTCACGGTCTTCCAGACACTCGATGAAGCCGTGAAGAGCTTTGCCACCACTCCAACCCAGCAACAGGGAGTCTGACCTATTTCGCTCGAGGAACTCCTGGGAGCGGTAAAATCCTATAACCCTGAGGCCGATTTCACGCGCATCGAAGCCGCCTATCGGTTCGCGCAGGATTGCCACAAGGACCAGTTCCGTGCCTCCGGGGAAAGCTATTTCATGCATCCCGAGGCCGTGGCCATGAGCGTCGCCACCGAACTCCGCCTCGACACCACCAGCATCTGCGCGGCTCTCCTCCATGACGTCGTCGAGGATACCGCCGCCACCCTCGAGGATCTCGAAAAGATGTTCGGGCCGACCCTCGCCCGCCTTGTCGAGGGTGTCACCAAGCTGAACAAGATGTTCTTCTCGTCGGCGACCGCCGCTCAGGCCGTGAACTTCCGCAAGATGCTGTTCGCC
>CAYTFM010000489.1:0-694 GCA_964436735.1 uncultured Victivallales bacterium
GGAGCAGTACGAGAAGACGAGGGCGGGTTGGCCGCTCCTGCCCGCCCGGCCGCTGCGCTGGGCGTAGTTGGCGGGGGTGGGCGGGACGTTGCGCATGTTCACCACGTTCAGCTCCGAGATGTCGACGGCGACGCAGAGGTATCCCGCGGGCTCTCCGGCCGCGTCGCGCATCGGAGTGACGGCGAGTTGAACCGCCACGCGCCCGCCGTCTTTAAGGACATAGGTCCATTCTCTGAGTTCGAACCCTTTGCGGTTGGGAACGGCGGTGAAGAGGTCGAAGTCCGCGACGGGGATTTCAAGCTCGCATGAGAGCTCCGCCGAACGTAATTCGAGCTCGGCCGGGAGGTGGACAGCCGTCAGCGGGCGCGCGCCGACCATCTCGACCGCGGAGTATCCCAGCATTTTCTCGGCACCCAAGTTGAAGAGGGTGATGAGCCCTTGCGCGTCGGTGGCGATTATGGCCACTTCCGAGGTGGCCTTGAGGAGGGTCTCGTTGCGGGCGTTGGCCAGGGCGAGGTCGGCGGTGCGCCTCTCGACCTCCATTTCCAGCGTCTCGTTCAGCCTGATGATCTCCTGTTCCGCCCGGCGGCGCTCGTCTGATTCGAGCTTGAGGCAGACCAGGTCGGCGATGGCGACGATGAATTCCAGCTCGTCGATGCTCCAGTGCCGGGGGGCGCCCACATGATCGGCGCGG
>CAYTFM010000489.1:704-3444 GCA_964436735.1 uncultured Victivallales bacterium
CCCTCTGATCACCGAGGCGTGGACGGTCGAGGTGACGCCAAGGCGGACGAATTCCTCTTTCAGCTCCCCGAGCGGCTTCTCCGTCAGCGCGTTGTCGGCGGCGATCATCCGCGACATCTCAAGATAGGAGAAATATTCCGGATGCGTCTCAGCTTTGAGGACCATCCCCGGCTCGCCGGATCCCGGCGGCCGCGCGTGGAAAGCGGCGCGCGTGAGGGCGGAGTGGGCGTCGTCGAAGAGCCAGACGCCCACCGCGTCGACCCCCAGCGCCTCCGCCGCCTCCTTGGCTATCCTCGCCAGGACGGGGTGGAACTCCCCCCCCTCATCACGCATCAGCCTCAGGAGGGTGTTTTGGTGGACGGCCCACCGTTCGACGTGGGTTCTGGCGGCGTTCTCCATGTCGAGAAGGCGGATTCCGATCCCGAGGCGGACCTCCAGTTCGTGAATGTCCAGGGGCTTGGCCAGGAAGTCGAACGCGCCCGACTTGAGCCCCTCGATTTTCGAGTCCGGCTTTGTCGCGCTGGTGAGAATGGGGTAGACGCGGAGTCCATCCTCGTTGATTTTCGACAGCCTCCGGCAGATGTCGACCCCGGTCAGAACCGGCATGGCCCAGTCGAGCACGGCGAATTGTATGGCGGAGTCGCGCTGGATGGCCTCCCACGCCTCCCCGCCGTCGCGCGCGGTCGTAACAGCATACCCAAGCTTGAGCAGCATCCTCTCCACAAGGACGCGGCTGCTGGGGTCATCGTCGGCGACTAATACTTTTCTGCTGCCCATGTGCGTCTTTCATGTCAGGCGTATGAGGCGCTATGCGAAGATCTTCCCTTGGAGGACAAGAACCGTGGTGGCGGATTTGAGCATGTTGATGAAAAACATGAGCTGTTCGACCTGCTGCCGCTCCAGCGTCTCATTGGTGAAAAATATGCTGGTTATGAAGGTGTTTCCCACGCCATAGAGTCCGCCCAAGCCGAAGACGGTTTTGACGCCGTATTCATCGACGAAGTCCTGCGCCGAGATGATCTTTCTTCCTTGGTGGTCCGTGGCCGTTTGGGCGTCCAGCACGAAGAAGACGCCAGCCATGCTCCCCGCCGTCCTTATGACTATTTTTGTGTCCGCCTTGTCTATCCAATCTATTCCCGCGCCCAGCTCTTTGAGAAGGCGGGACACCATGGGAATGGAGTCGATGAACTCGGCGGAGGCGAGCGGGATGCCGGCATGTCCTCGTGAAGTCCGCCGATCATTCCACGCCGATTCTTTGCCGCGCGTCCCAAGCAGGGCGAGTATGAGCGTCCGGTCGTTGAGCAGGCGGGAGATGCCCTTCGAGTCCGCGAGAGAGGAGACGATCTCCTTGTTGGGAGGAGGAAGTTTCTCGAACGGAACCGTCGCGAACAACCTTGCGAGGACGAGGCTGTCGGCGAACTCCCCATATATCGTGTCGACAAATTGCCGCGCCGCCTCCTCGAGGCTGGTGCTGTCGCGCACGCCTTCCTCGATTTTCCTTCTGAGAGCGTTGATGGCGGTCAGGTTGAGGTGGCTTAGTTTGGACATCGGCTACGCCTTGCGTTGGGGCATTTGAATCTTGGCATAAACGAAAGTAGCATATCAGTGAAGTTGTGTCAATCCGGGCGGGCATGTAATGAAGCGCATCATTTTCGTGGACGACGATCCGAACGTGCTTGACGGCATCAAGAGGATGCTGAGGTTCAAGTTCAAGTCGGACGAGTGGGATCTTGTGTTCGTCACCAGCGGCGCGGAGGCGCTCAAGCAGATGGAGGCGAAACAGGTCGACGTCATTGTCTCGGACATGCGTATGCCAGGGATGGACGGCGTGCAGTTGCTGAACGCCGTGATGGCGCGGAGCCCGCAGACGATACGCTTCATCCTTTCCGGTTTCTCCGACCGCGAGCTGATCATCCGCTCGATAGGATCCACGCACCAATACTTGTCGAAGCCGTGCGATCCGGAGCTCTTGGTCAACACGATCACGAGGGCCTTCGCCCTCCGCGAGATCCTTCAGCGCGACTCCCTCAAGCGGCTCATCACCCAGGTCAAGACGCTGCCGACCCTGCCCGACCTGTATCTGAAAGTGATGGGAGAGCTCAAATCCCCCGATGCCTCCGTCCAGAAGATCGGCGACATCATCGCGCGGGACCTGGCGATGAGCGCCAAGGTGCTTCAACTCGTCAACTCAGCCTTCTTCGGACTGCGCCGCCACATAGAGAATCCCTCGCAGGCGGTGTCGCTGCTCGGACTGGACGTCATCAAGTCGATGGTGCTGATGCTGCAGGTGTTCGAGCGGGCGCCGGAGGGCAAGGCGGCTGGATTGTCCATGCAATGGCTTTGGAGTCACAGTTTGCGCGTCGCCCAGTGCTCGCAGCTCATCATGAGGAAAAGCAGCCCCGATAAGAAGGCCGCCGACGACGCCTTCATGGCGGGGCTGTTCCACGATCTCGGCTACCTCGTGCTCGCCGCCAACCTGCCGGACCGTCTTGCGGCGGTGGTGGTGGCGGCCAGCGGGGGGCGCGGCATGTTGGAAGCGGAGAGCGACGAGTTCGGAGCCACGCACGCCGAGGTCGGCGCGTATCTGCTCGGACTCTGGGGCTTCCCCGACCCCCTTTTGGAGGCGGCGCTCTTCCATCACCAACCGTCCCAAAGCAGTGTGGGGAGTTTCACCTCGCTGACGGCGGTGCATCTTGCGAACGCTCTCGCCCGTGAGTTTGAGCCGCCGGAAGTCGGTGCC
>CAYTFM010000489.1:3454-4105 GCA_964436735.1 uncultured Victivallales bacterium
AGGTTGTTCTCGCTCCAACCAATCGAACACCGGCCGGAAGTCGGTGCCGCCGCCCCGTCGTTTGACGCCGAGTACCTCTCCCGGATCAAGGTCGGCTCCGAAAAAGTCGAGGAGTTCAGGGGGATGATGGCATCGCTTTTCGGGGAGGAGGGGCGCACGTGAGCGAGAGGATTCTATGCGTCGACGACGAGCAGAGCATTCTTGACGGCTTCCAGCGTCAGCTGCGGAGAAGGTTCGATCTGGTGACCCGCTCCAGCGGCGAGGAGGGATTGAAGGCCCTCGCGGCCGAGGGGCCATTCGCCGTGGTCGTCTCCGACATGCGGATGCCGGGGATGGACGGGATCAAGTTCCTTTCCACCGTCCGCGAGCGGGCTCCCGACAGCGTCCGGATCATGCTGACCGGGATGTCCGACCAGCAGACGGCGGTCGCCGCCGTGAACGAGGGGAACATCTTCCGGTTCCTCTCGAAGCCGTGCAGTCCCGAGGCGTTGGTGAAGGCGCTTGAGGCCGGAGTCGCGCAGTATCAACTCGTCACCGCCGAGAGGGAGTTGCTCGAGAAGACGCTCAAGGGGAGCGCGAAGGTGCCGGTTGAGCTGCTTTCGCTCACGAATCCCGTGGCCTTCAGCCGGGCGATGCGGCTGCGTGACTACG
>CAYTFM010000490.1:0-4103 GCA_964436735.1 uncultured Victivallales bacterium
CGACTTCGCGGCGGCCTCCCCGTTGTCGAACGACCCCGCATCGAAGGCTCCAAAAGCCAGAATGCGCTTCCCGCCGACACCAGTCTTCTCGACGGCGGTCTTAAGATCGGAGCACCATGCGTCCTTGATCTTCGCCTGGGCGGCTTTGACCTCCTCCATCGTCTTGCTCTTGGCGGCGTCGGCCTCGGCTTTCGCCTTTGCCGCGACCTCGGCTCGGGTCTGCTGGTTAGTCACAGCCTCCTCGGCCTTCTTCGCCTTGGCGTCGGCTCCCTCGACACCCAGCGCCGCGGCTTTCCGCCACATGGCGGCAGCCTTGTCGGGCTTGTCGTCCGCGGTGTAGGTTTCGGCCATGAACAACGTCATCGAGGTATGCTTGTCCTCGACGCGCTTGAGGAAAAGCCCCTCGGCATTCTGTTTTTGGTATGTCTGTTTCATCAACTGGACTGATTTCTGGTCGTAAACGCCGTACTTCATGAGCCAGTGCGCCATCTTGTCGAAGTCCTTGGCGTCGCCAGTTCTCATATATCGACTGCCATAAGCGTTGGCGGCCCACAGGCAGGCGTCGCGGTTCCCCGCCGACAGCCTTTGCAGATCAGTCCCCCTCATGTTGACTTCCTTGACCGCGTCGACATACTCCTTGTCCGACATTGCGGACGGCAACGCTCCAGCCGCGGGTTGGACTCCGCCCACCTCTGAAACCTTGGAAGTTGGTTGCCCGTTGCCGGCAAGATATTCCTGCGCCTTGGTATTCCCCGCCGCTGCGGATTTATTCAACCAGGCGATGCCCTTCTTGGCGTCGCTCTTCTCGTACGAGGTGCCGTTGATGTA
Source organism: uncultured Victivallales bacterium (assembly GCA_964436735.1). Taxonomy (GTDB): domain Bacteria; phylum Verrucomicrobiota; class Lentisphaeria; order Victivallales; family GWF2-38-69; genus CAYTFM01. Next base: position 829 of record CAYTFM010000490.1, read on the forward strand.
CACCATCCCCAGCAAGTACTGGGCTTCGCCGTCGCCCTGCCTCGCCTTCTCCTTGACCTTCTCGATTTGATCCTTCGGTACGACATCCTTGCCGTCCGAGCCCTTCCCTTTACCGCCTTCGGCCTTGTCGATGACGCCCCCCAGAGTCTTGCCGAGGATTCCATCGCCGCCTACAAGGGGCAGGGATGCCGCAGCGAAGACCAAAGTCGAACAGATCGCCAGTCCATGGAGTTTCAGACACATGCGCATTCCTCCTTCTCTTGATTTTTAAGGCCGAACTATCTTGTGCTCTCCAAAGAGTGCGTGCTGCAATTCCACAATGAGACAGGTGGGTTCGGCAGGAGGTATTGATGAGGAAATCCGGGAAATAAAAAGGGCGTATTTCCATTGCATTTCATCAGAGGTACTGGCATACCCGAACCGAAATACAAGGAAACACGCCCAGGTGGGCGTGCGCCTCGATATTACTTTCGGTTCATTGAAAAGTGCCAGTTTTCTGATGAAAGCTTCTACCGAATCAACACGCAAATTTTTTTAAAATTGTGTTTTAGTTGTGAGTCAACCTCCTTATTGATTACACCTTTTAGTGAAGATTTTTCCCGAATATGACATTGTGTCATATGTCACGTCGTCAACGATACTCCTATCATAAAAAGAGGATTCTTCCAATTTTCAAGCCCATATTTTCAGTCTTGCAGTATTACTACAATCCTCATTCGTGGACAAGCCGGGGTCGTCCCCGACTTTGGCATCAACTCAAATATGCCACGCAAACACCCCTGCCCCCATATGCGAGCCGCAAGAGAATCCCCGATCACAGGGTCTCCGACATTCGAAAAAGATGTTCCGCTCATATGGCATATACGTGACAATGACAAGAATTCGGCGCCATGAACCTGAAAAGACCTTCTCGCTGAACGGCGTGCCGTAAGCTTTGATCTCATGTTTCACCGTGTGATAGGATTCCCGCCATCCGCGTTCATACTATAGCACAGTGTCCTATCGAGATTCCGGAAGATTCAAGAATTCCCGATCAAGGATATCGCTCATGGGCGATCCGAAGATCTTGCCGGTCGCCCCCCTTGGAACTGCAACTTGCTGCGGATGCTAATCGTTGCAGGAACGCATGTTCCAACACGAGAACCCAAAAACATAGATACATCAGGGTAGGCTGGTAGGTTGGCAAGTCTATCGAAGGTTTGCATGTCTTGTTCAAGTCTGTTGGTCAAATGGCTTTGGCTTCTTCAAGATTCAAGCCTTACTTGTTCATCCAAACGCCTTCAACATTTCAACCGACTCCATCTACTATTGTCCACCATCTTGCCAATCACAAACCTTTCGTGATGTCAAGCTGTCTTCTCCTTCATCCTGCAGATGAAGCCATTCTCGTTGAACACCTCTTTGATCAACTTCCTTTCACGCTCCTTCTCGCTCTCTTTCACCAAGATCGAATCATGTATCGTCCATGCTTTGATCTTTTCCTCCTGCGTTCTTCGAAGAACTTCACCGATCATCATCTTCGATTCAACCTTCTGCAGGAATATCGGGAATGTCTTGTCACCTTTTGTTTTATTGTGATGCTTGATGAGTTCATAGAGCGACGGGAACAACTCCATCACCTTCTTTTTCGTTTTCGACATGAAGTTCATCGACGAGAAGAAGATTTCGAACATCATCCTTTTGACAGTCTCTTTCCTTGCCACTCCTATCTTTTCCATCATGGTTTCGTAGAGTGTCCCCTCACGGGCGTTTTCAACGAACAGCCTCACATCCTCTTCTTCGCTGATATCTCTAATAAGCTTTATCGTCTCCGCGTCTTTCACCTCTCCCATCGACGCCTTCGCCGGATCATCAGCCGCCAGTATGTGGGCCAGGAACGCGAACTGCGAATTCCTGATGTCGAACGAATGGAGTTTCTCGCCGCCAGCTGATAGGAATTTCCGTAGAGGCGTCCACGTGTTGGTTAGATTCGAGTCCAATCTTCCATTCGTCCGGTTCATGGCTGCGTATAGGATCTTGTCCCGCCAGGCGTCGCACATCCTTGTGTAGCACCTTCTCAGAACCTCCAGCCTCGCCTGCGCCAGCTTATCAACATTCCCCACTTCATATACCTTGCCACCGTCTTCGAATTGAACGTAGTGCCGCCAATGATTCTTGGTGGACAATGCTTTGTTCTTGTTTGCCATGTACTCCCTTCCTTCTGGCAGTCTGACGACTTGGAAGACCTCAGCCTCTATCTGTTCATCGACTTTGAGATTCTCCAGCACCTTGGGTTGCAGGGTTGACGCTATCTCCCTCAAAGCCCCATTGTGGTCGAATTTCAGTTCATGCAGGTCTTTCAGCGCCTTTCTCAATATCGGCCCATCATCGCGTGCTCGCTTCAACTTCAATCGGGTTCGCACGCTTCTGTTCGAGAGCAGCCTTGGGGCGAACCGATAGGATTTGCAGTACCTGCCCACGTCGTAGGATTCATCACATTCGAGGATTCCTGATCGTTTCAGGATTTTGACCACGTCGGTGGCTGACTGCCTGCCGCCACAGACTTCGATGAAATATTTCTGAGGGAATTCACGCCATTCGCCGAAACCCATCCGTTCGACGTCGAAGGCCCGCTGCATCCTCGACGCGACTATGAGGACTTTCGAGCGGGTTGGGGCGGTGAGCTTGAGGGCCTCCACTTTGGACAAGGTGCCGGCGTCGATCTGGACGTAGTCTTCCCATTGCCTTCTGACTAAGGAGGTGGTAGTGGCTCGCCGTTCAGGAGCGCCGGGGTGGGGTGTCGGGGCTGACTTGGATCGCATTCTCGCGCCAGGTGTTCAAGGATGGCGCATGGGGTTGGAAGGTTCTCATCCATCCACCCCCTTTCAAACACGCCGCCGCGACCTTTGCAGGCCGCTTGAACACCTGGCTGACGGCTTCAGCCGCCACCCCGTCAGAACTGCGAACACCTTTCACTACGAGCCAATGCGGTGCCATTGTCAGTACGACTTGCGCATGACGATTTTCATAACACATACCCATACAGCCCTCATTTGGCTGCCGCGGGCTGGCGCAGGTCAGGATACCTCAGGCTTTTTCGGGATTTCATCTTGCAGAGCCAGCGGTCGAGATCCTGGATGTCGTAGAGGATTTTGGCGTTCCGCCCATCGCCGATCTTCACGACGCTGAGCTTGCCGTCTTTCACGGCACGACGACGCGACCAATACGAGAGCCCAGTATAGGCGTCGGCTTCATGGTCGTCGAGGTACCGCTTCAGGGTGCCTTGCGGCTGCTGC
>CAYTFM010000491.1:0-4079 GCA_964436735.1 uncultured Victivallales bacterium
GCTGGGGTCGAACAGCGGTCCGCCTTTGCCGAGGGTCCCGTCAATCCGCCAGCCGCGCAGATGCAGCGTGTCATGATCGAAGTCGGCGATCTTGTCGATGCGGAGCCTCAGGGCCCGGGCGACGACGGGTTTCTCCAGTTTGACGCTTGACTCCGCGGCCTCAAGCCCGCGTTTGCCGACTGAGCTGGCAAGCTCGGCGGCCTTCTCCCATCGCGCGCCGTCGAAATAATCCAACTGACCTTTCTGGATCATGTCAAAAGCCTGTCCCCAGGCGACCTTGGAGATCGTCGGAGGCTCCTTCGAGTTGAACCATATCTCGACCGTCTCAGGGCCCGAGAACGACTTCATCTCCACCCATTCCCCTTTGGACAGTGCGGGGAAGATGTCGAGTTCCTTTCCCTTGTTGAGCGAGACGCCGTCAGTCAGAAGCCACCCCTGGGATGTGATGTTCTCCTCGGCGAAGAGCGCGGACGATGCGAGGAGCGCGGCGAAAACGAGAGTCGCGTTGTTCATAGACCTTATCCTTCTATTTGGTTCAATTATCAGGCGGTCGAAACGGCCGCAACTTGGTTCCAGTGTTCAGGTTTCAGGTTTCAGGTTTCAGGTTTCAGAATATTGTTTTTGCCTCATCCTGACACCTGACACCTGACACCTGATAACATTGAATTTCCTGAGCGTCATATCAGGTGGCGCCCCCGCAACGTCCCGCCTCAAGGAACGGCGGTTCCACCGCACGGGGCGGATTGTGCGGAATCCAGGAGAAACGGTTTCCGATGCTGGGATTCGACACCATCGCCATCAAATTGCCGACGGCGGCCTCCGAAAGGATCGCTAAGTCGGTTTCGAAGACCGCGGCTGGCAACTGCATCGGCAACGGGGCCTGCAAGCTGGCGCGCACCGCGAGCCGCGGATGGTACGTGGATTTCGCCAATAGGCTGGTGAGCCCGCAGGCGATCCTGTCGTCCATCACCAGCAGACCGTCAGGACGAAGCCCCGCAGGCATCTCAAGTAACGTCCTGCCGCATTCGAGTCCGGCGGAAAAGCCGTCCCCCTTGTGTAGAAGCATCAGTTCCCGGCCGCAGCCTTTCAAGGAACTTCGCGTCCTCTTGGCGGCCTCCCACCACCTGTCGTAGCCCTCTCGAGGAGGATAATTACATATGACGCAGAAACGCCGGCACCCTTGGGCATGAAGGTACTTCAATCCATCCTCGCCGACCAGACCTGAATCCATCACGGCTCCGCTTCCCGCAGCCTCCCACGACCCCAAATGGGCGGCAGGAATGCCGCGTTTTTCCAGCCATGCCACAGAGGGCGTGTCGAACGTGGTGAAATAGAGAAGACCGTCCACAATCCCCGATTCGAGAGTTCCGGCCAGATCCGGGAAACAGTCCAGACTATCGGGTTCGGGATGATTACGCTTCGCCCGGGCGGTAAGGAATATCCGGCAGCCTCGGGCGTTGAGACAGTTTTGCGAGTAAATGAAGGTCTGATAGAAAAATGGGCATTCGTCGAGCGTGTCCTGGGAATACGCGATGAGTACCGACCACAAGCCACTCACCTTGGCGTCGGGATTCTCGACGACGGTTCCGGAACGGCGAAGCCGCTTCAGCATGCCAGCGTGCGAAAGCACCTTCAAAGCCGCATTCAGGGTGTCATTGCTGAAGGAGAGACGCGCCCGCAGCTCCTCCTGCTTGGGAAACTCCGAGCCGGGGCCAAGCCCCTCCTCGTGAATCAGCCGCACCAGCCGTTTGGCCGCCCGCAGCACGTGGGAGTCGGCGGGAAGATTGTACAGCGTCATATCAAGCATGAGCCACCCTTATTCCCCGTCGCTGGGCGGAACGGACAATAATACCCGTTATCCGGTTTTATTGATTATACCATAGACTTCTCCGCATGTCAACATCCCTGGATTCAATATTTCTCGCACCACATTGGGACGCATGATGTGCACACGAAACGGCGCCTTCTTACGGTCTGGCAGGAGGTTGTTTGAAGTCTTTGGAGATTCGTTGCGCGTCATCGGTGCAGAACGAACTCGCCGGTAAATCCGCCGCGTTATAGAGGTTGCACGTGGGATTCTGCGCCCACGCGTAGCGAACAGCTACCGGACGAGGTATGAGGTCCGACCACACCACGACTTGCTCTCCTTCGATTTTCGCGTCGCCCCACACCCATTTACGGTCTTCTCCGCAAATGGCAAAGCCTTCCAACTGGCTGTTCGGACTATTTCTCTTCAGGGGCGCGGTCTCGTTGGTCTGCAACTTGACGGGATAGGTCGGGGGCACCTCTTTGGCGACGAGTCCCCCATCCACATGCTCGAAGGATATACGGATTTTGTCATCCTCGATTTTCATCGACTTATACAGCGGTCCGCTATATGAAATTTTGAACCCGTAGTCTTTGGCCAACGCGATTTTCGCCAACCGTTCTCCGACATCTTTTTTGTTGTTGGGATGAATATTCCCCGCCTCTCCAAGATCATGCAACACCGCCATGCCAGTATTTGGCACGCGGAGCGTCATGGTCTGCGCCTCCCGCAATTCCGCCCATGTGCTCGCCTCTGGCTGGGTAGACTTTCCCGTGTAATTCGCCAACTGGCAATAGTAGAATGGGAAGTCCCCTTGTCTCCAGTGCTTTCTCCAATCTCCAATCATCAGCGGGAACGCCTTGCGGTATTGCAAGGCTCGATCCGCATTGCTTTCCCCCTGATACCAGATCACGCCCTTGATGGCGTAGGGAATAAGAGGATTGATCATGGCGTTAAACAGGAATGTGGGTATGGTCCATCCGTCCTTATCCCACACAGGATCTCCAATGGGAGGTTTGGGGGCCGCCGCCAACTGTTCGGGGGAGAGTGGCGGCAATTCATATTCCATCTTGGCCACATAATTTCCTTCTTGAGATATCTTCATCGCGGAGGTGGAGCTCGCGGGTTGCATCACCGGTTGGCTCGTGGAGAATTTGGGTGGAAGGATAGGCGCGTAGATCCGGATGGCGATGACGTTTCTCCCTTCCTTGACGAGTTTTCCCGGAATATCCAGTTCGGCGCAATTTCCAATGGCCCCGGTTCGATGAAACTTATAGTCGAATCCGCCCACGCGCTCACCGTTCCAATAAATCGTCATGTAACCGTCGGCTATACCGATCATAGGACGGACCGCCTGCCCTTTTCCCTCGGGAGAAACGGTGATCTCTTTCCGTATCCAGATCACCCCGTTGGCAGGCAACCCCCTGCCTTTGACCTCACCGGGCATACGTGCGGGAACCCAATCGTCCGTGGATATGTGTTCTCCGGCAAAATTCTCCGGGTTGAGCGTCGGTTTGTCTTCCCGACCTGTTTCCCGCGACCATTTCTCGAACTGCGCGATAAACCGTTCCTTGTCGGCGGGATAATCTCGGATCCTCCCGGCTCCCTTGTCCTTGATTTCCTTAAGCTCAGGGATCGTGTCCAACGCCTCGCTGCTGGTCCATGCCTCGGAGGGAGTTCCTCCAATCGCCGAATAAATAATCCCCACAGGCCGTTTCAGTTCTTTCTGCAAGGATCGTATGAAGAAATAGCCCACGGCCGTAAACCCAGGCACCGTCTTAGGATCGGCAACCACCCATCCTCCGCCACAACTGTCCAAAGGCTCGGTCGACCACTTTCTGCCAACGTGAAACTGACGCACTTGTGGATTGGCTGAGTTCGAGATATCCTCATCAACTCCGACGACATTTGCCAGTGGCCAATCCATGTTTGACTGCCCTGAGACCACCCACACCTCTCCGACAACCACATCCGTGAGAGCGATGACATTCTTGCCCTTCACCTCCATGGTGAAAGGCCCCGCTCCGACATCCTTCAAATTCAGGAAGACCTTCCATTTCCCCTTCTCGTCGGCTTTTCCCGTGACGGTCTGTTTGTCGATTGAGACAGAGACCTCCTCGCCTGGCGCGGCGGTGCCCCACACGGGGACTTTTTCCGCCTGCTGAAGCACGGCGTGATTGCTGAATAGCGCCGGAAGTGTGACGTCGGCCCGTAGGACTGGCATGCTGGCACCAAGCGACATAGCTAACGCTCCCGCGAGAAGACCAACTCT
>CAYTFM010000492.1:0-4047 GCA_964436735.1 uncultured Victivallales bacterium
CCCCCGAATGCTGCGTCATTCGTCACTCACATATTTCAATATGCACCCTCCTCATTCCTTGCCTTCGGGGGGCTGGCGCTCCCGCCAAAACGGTATATTAATACATTCCGAGTCCCTAAGGCGGTCTGAGGGACTCCATAGGGTTTGGCGCAATCCAAATTATGAAAATCAATCAGCACCGAAAACAATTTTGTCGCCAAAATTGTTTTCTCTGCTATTTCCGTCATCGGACTCGTGACAACCAATGTTTCAAACGCTGAAGTCATATAACTTTTTAGGAAATAGCAAACGGAGTTTTGACATGCCAACTATCCGTGCAGCATTATTCGCTTCCCTGTGTCTCCTCCTCACAACGACGCGCATGGATGCGGCGGACAGTGACTTGGGGCGCCTGGTCGACGGATTGATCGCCGGCAAAGGCGACCTCAACCAGCGCTACGACGCGAGGTTCAAGGTTGACGGGGGGCAGATCCCGCTTCTCTTCTGGGCGGTCAGCCGCTGGGATGCCAGCTCAGCCGAAAAGCTTCTAAAAAACGGCGCGGATCCGAATATCGAAAGCCTTCCCGGCTCACGCGTGACAGCTCTTTTCGAGGCCCCCACCTCAACCGAGATGGAACCCGACCCGAAACTCGCACAGGAGCGCCGAGCCACGAGTCTGAGGATCTGCGAAATGCTCATCAAGCACAAGGCCGACGTCAACTACGCCGGGAAACTTGGCGACACCCCTCTGCACAAGGCGGCGCTAAATGGCCGCGAAGACATCTGCGAGTTGCTGATTATGAATGGAGCGAAGGTGAATGTGGCCGACCGCATCGGAACCACTCCACTGCACAAAGCCGCGCAATACGGTTTTTGGAAGGTGGTGGAGGTTCTTCTGAAAAACAAGGCGAATGCGAACGCTGAGGATTTACGGAAAAACCGCCCTCTCAAGGCGGCTGAAGCCCGCGCCGAAGAAGGCACCAACAAGGAGATGCGCCAGAAATTCGGCAATGGCTATTTCGCGGGCTCCGACTACGACAAGACGATCGCCGCACTCAAAAAAGCCTCGAAGTAAGCCGGCATCCCACAGAGGACGCAAAAATTAGGCGGAGTTCGCCCGCAGCTTGTTACACATGATCTCGCTCACCCACGGCGCAAGGCCGCGGGGGTCGAAAATTTTGCTTGCCCGCGCAAGTAGCCGACTGATTTGATTCACCAACGGGGCAAGCCCGTTGGGATCTTTCCAGACCCCATGGGCTTGCCCCATGGGTGAAGACGATCACAAGCTACCTCACGCTCCTACTCCACACTCTTCGCCCCCACGACCTCGCGCCGTGGGTGAAGAAGCCCGCACCTGCCACACATTGAATATCCCCGTACGCGATTATCCAGGCAGCTTCTGGAGAACGCCTTCGTAAACCGAAAGATCGCCCGCCGAGAAACAGCAGAAAACGACTTCTTTGATCGATGGGAACTCTTTCACGGCGGCGCGCACCGTCGCGACGGCAACCTTCGCCGCCAAGTCGATGGGGTAGCCGTAGACGCCCGTGCTGATGCTGGGGAACGCAAGCGTATCGATGCCATGCTCAGTGGCGATTTCTATCGAGCGCCGGTAGCAGGACGCCAATAGTTCCGGCTCCCCCTCGCCGCCGCCATCCCACACAGGCCCGACGGCATGAATGACATATTTCGCCGGCAACCGATACCCCTTCGTGAGCTTGGCATCGCCCGTCTTGCAACCACCCAACAGACGGCACTCCGCCAGCAGCTCCGGACCGGCGGCGCGGTGAATCGCACCATCGACGCCGCCCCCGCCAAGCAGCGACGTGTTGGCGGCATTGACGATCACCCCCACCGACAGCGTGGTGATGTCAGCCCGAATCGCTCGAAGCGTGGCGCTCACTTCTTCGCCTCCTGCGCCTGTTGAACAGCAAGGGCGTCCTTGTAGAACTGCTCCAGCAACGGCATTGATGGGGGTATGCTGTCCGCCCCCATTATCTCGCAGGCCTTGCCCTGGGCCGCCGCCGCCTTATCGAGACAACCGAGCAGATGATAGACTCTGGAAATGGTTCGGAGGGCGTTTGCGAAAGCCGGCTTGTCGTTCTCCTTCTCCGCGAGTTCGACCCCACGGGAGGCCATTCGCAGCAGTCCGTCGACAGGGACGATCTCGAAGGGGGCACCGCCAACGATCGCGATGGACATGGCGTCCAGCGCGGCCGAGTCGTCCTTGTACTTCTCGTAGAACTCGCCAGCTACCTCCCGAAGGCGGTTCCGCGAGCGTTCGGATATCTCCAAGGCGAGGACGCTCATCTCCATGAGGTAGAGGTTGTTGACGATGTAGGTGCTGTCCGCGGCGCTCTTGCGAGCCTCCGCGAAGATTTTGAACACGCCTTCCATGTCGCCGCTCCGGGCGAGGATTCTGGTTTTCGATTCGACGGCCTGACGGTCGGCCGGGTCGACCAACAGGATCTTGTCGGCGGTCGAGCTCTCCTTGGGGGTGTCCATATATTGGGAGGCACCCTCCAGTTCACGGTGCAAATCCTCGATCTGCCGCTGTTTCGTGTAGTCGAAGGAGCCGGTCAGCACCAGCGGGACGACCCGTCCGAGCTCCGACACGCGCCCGCGCCACGCCAACTTCCAATTCTTCTCGATGACGAACGCATAGGGCAAGCCTGTCTCCGTGCCCATATAGCTTTTGAAGACTCGCCCGCCATCGTCCACCCCCACGGCAACGGTGATATCTGGATTTTTGGCGATAAAATCCTTGGCGACCTTCTCAGACTCCTTGGTGATCGCAGCGAATCGGATACCTTCTTTCTTATACACGCTCCTCATCGACGAGAGAAGCCGCAGGGATGGTTTCGAGCCGAAGATCGACGAGCTCCAGAAAAGGAGCACAACCGGCCTCGCGTTCTCATCCGTCATGTCGGCGAAGGGGTCGCCCCCAAGCCATTTCACCTTTTCCGGTGGTTTCGCCGGATGTCCCGGTTCGAGAGCGGCGCCCGCAGGCGGAACCGGCATGAGCGCCATGGCAACGAGCAAGGGGGGAAAGCATTTCAACAACCTACCAGAGACATATGCGTTCATTTTCGGATATCCTTATCGCTAATTTGTTTACGGACATTGAATAGAATTCGAAGCGGAAATAACTAATGTATCCCCGATCACCTTGTTGGCAACAGCACACACCATCATCGCCTATGACAGCCCCACGGCAGGATCCAGCTGCTAACGAGACGAAACGCCGCCCCATCTATTTCTTCAAGGACTACCTTGTCGACACCTTCGGGCAGGCGCTGCATCGGATCGCCATCAACCTCCCGTTCAACTGTCCCCACCGCCACGCCTCTGGTGGTCAAGGCTGCACCTTCTGCCCCGAGGACGGCGCGGGAGCAAGGCATCTGAAAGGCCGGCCGCTCGATGTCCCGGGGCAGATCGCCGCAGGCGTTGCCTACACGCGGCGACGCTATGGTTCGGACGGCCCGTATATCGCCTACTTCCAATCATTCACCAACACCAACGCCGAGGTCGAAGAACTTCGACGCATCTATGAGTCCGTCCTCGCCGAGGCCGACTTCCGCATGATGATCATCGCCACCAGGCCCGACTGCTTAGGCGAGAGGATTCTCGACCTGCTCGCCGACGTGAACCGCCGACTTCCCGTCTGGCTGGAACTGGGCGTGCAAACCGTCCACGACACAACACTTGCGGCGATTAACCGCGGCCACGATTACGCCTCCTCGGCATCAGCCGCGCATGCCATCGCCTCGAGGGACATGAAATGCGCCGCCCATGTCATTCTTGGGCTTCCTGGCGAAGGCATCGAGGAATACCGGACGACCGCCTCCCTTCTGGGAACTCTCCCGATCAGCGGCGTGAAGGTACACAACCTGCTGGTGCTGAAGAACACCCCGTTGGCGGAAAGCTTTCGAAGGACCCCCTTCCCCACACTGGATGAGTCCGCATACGCCGCCGTCCTGACCGATTTCATTCGCCGCATACCAGCCTCATGGACGGTGATGCGACTTACCGCCGACGCCTATCCTGCGGAAATCCTCGCGACGCAGT
>CAYTFM010000493.1:0-4044 GCA_964436735.1 uncultured Victivallales bacterium
CGAGCGCGTTGCGCGGCTGGGTGAGCACGGCCATCAGCCCGTCGTGGTCGAGCGGCTCGACGCTCACGAGCATGGGCAGGCGGCCCACGAGTTCGGGGATCATCCCATAGCGCATCAGGTCGTCCGGGGCCACGCTGCGGAGCAGTTCGGCGGGCGTCGGCTTCTCCTGTCCCTGGCTGCAGGCCGCCTGAGGCAGGAACGCGCCGTTGAGTTGCGAGCCGAGATAGTTTCGCATAAATGTGGCGTGCGACCGATCGGCGAACCCGATGAGCAAATTCTTGAAAAGCTTGTGATACCATTCGAAATGGTAGATGGGATGATCAAGCATCGCCGACACGTAGAGAACGTCGAGCTTGTCGTAAAGGCTCTTCCCATCAATGACGAGATCTGAGCCTATCGCATTGAAGCCGAGCGCGAAGTCGCACGGCTCGGAAAAGGCACCGCGAATCGCCTGCCCCTGATCACCCCGGCAAAGATCGACAACACAAGAAGTCTGCCCCAGCTTCTGGAAGCTTTCCGCCAACTGGTCCACAAAGACATTGATGGCGTTGTAGGCGGAGACTCCTTTGAATAAGACGACGCGACCCATGACCCTCCTCAAGCCCAGTCGTAGATATGGCGCGAATATATCCTTTCCCCTCGGTCATTACCATTTCGGCGAGAGCTATTTTTATTGAATTCTCTCCCGATTCCGGCTATACTTGACTCATAGGTAAACACAAGCTGTTCGGTGTTCAGTATTCAGCGCGCCCACCTTCGCCGAGGCAAGGTTCAACCATGAGAGAAACCACCATCGATCCCGGGAATGACGCGGGGAGCGCGCTCCCGTGGGTGCGCTTAGGTCTTGTGGTGGTTGGTTTCATAAGAGGAAATTTGAAGCCATGAAATCTCATCGTAATCTCGCTGGCGCAACCAGTCTCATTCTCCTTAGCGCATTGTTCCTGATCGGGCGGCAGGCGGACGCCGACGACTTCACCACGAAAGACGGCAAGACCTATGCAGGGGTCAAGGTGATCGGGATCGCCCCCGACGGGATCACCGTCAAAACCGTTGAGGGAGCCGTCAAACTCAAGTTTAAAGACCTGCCCGAAGATGTGCAAAAGAAATATGGTTACAGCCCTGGGGAGGTCAAGGAGTACAGGAAGGATCTCGCCGAGGACAAGCAGAAAGTGTGGGACGAGTGGAAGCGCGACAGGAAACGGTATTGGAACAATGTGAAAAAAGAGCGCGAGGAGCGCAAGAAGCGCCAGGACAAGCAAGACTGAATCTCCCCGCAATCCTATTGCGCAGCGTTATCCCTTGACATCAACCGGCCGATACGGGCGCACAGACCCTTGCGACAATGCGGTGGATTTTTATCGCACTTGTTGCTCGTCAAGCCGCGGAGACAACGAAAAACCGCTTGACTAATTTCCCTTCTCCGCCTATTCTATGAACCCACAAGGCGGCACGGAGGTGCGGTAAGCTTTTCCCACGTCCCATTGAATGCGCCTCAGCCGTAGAGCGAACGGGCCGCCTTGGAGAGTTATTTCCGTATATCAAACCTACGGATGTAACGCCTTCAGCACGAAGAACGTGGCAAAACGGACCAGACTGAAAACCCGAAACGGAAATAACTGGAGGGATCATCAATGGGCAGCGTGCAGCATTTGACCACCGACAATTTCGACGAGAAGACCTCGGGCGGAGTAGCCTTGATCGACTTCTGGGCCGAGTGGTGCGGACCATGCCGTATGCTTGGCCCGGTCCTCGACCAGGTGGCCACGGAGATCGGGGACAAGGCGGTCGTGGGCAAGGTGAACGTCGACGAGGCTCAGGAACTCGCCGCCAAGTTCAACGTCCGCAGCATTCCCGCTATCTTCATCTTGAAAGGCGGCAAAGTCGTCGAGCAGTTTGTGGGCGTTCAAGACAGACAGAAACTCGTCAAGGCTCTCAACAACGCCATCGCCTCATAACGCGGCGCGCGTTTTATAGGCTCAAAGATACGAAAAGAAAAGGCCGCCTTCCATCTGGGAGGCGGCCTTTTTCATAGCACGAAACAACTTACGCGTTGTCAAGGGCCTCGACGCCGGGAAGCTTCTTGCCTTCCAGGAACTCGAGGGAGGCGCCGCCACCTGTGGAGACATGGCTCATCTTGTCGGCCAGGCCGCTGACGTTCACGGCCGCCACAGAGTCGCCGCCACCGATGATCGAAACGCATTTGCCATGCATATCGGCGATCGTCCGGCAGACAGCCATCGTGCCATTGGCGAAGTTCGACATCTCGAAGCAGCCCATGGGACCGTTCCAGACGATGGTTTTGGCCTTTTTGATCTCGGCGGTATAGGCGGCGACCGTCTTCGGGCCAATATCAAGCGCCATCCACTCCGCGGCGATGTCGTTGCCGACGGTCTTGATCTGGGCGGAGTTGTCGAACTTGTCCGCCGCCACGTTGTCGACAGGGAGCATGAAATTGACGCCCTGCGCTTTCGCCTTCGCCATGATCTCCTTGGCTTTTTCAAGCAAATCATTCTCGCAAAGCGACTTGCCGATGTCATGCCCTTGAGCCTTCAGGAAGGTGTAGGCCATGCCGCCGCCGATGAGGAGCGACTGACATTTGTCGATGAGGGATGTGAGGACGGCGAGCTTGTCGGAGACTTTCGCGCCACCGATGATGGCGACGAACGGCTTCTCGGGAGCCTCAAGGGCCTTGCCAAGATAGTCGATCTCCTTCTCCATCAAGAAACCGGAGAGGTTCGGGGAGATGAACTTGCAGATGACTGCCGTGGAGGCATGCGCGCGGTGCGCCGAGCCGAACGCGTCGTTGACGTAGACGTTGCCATAAGAGGCGAGTTTCTTCGCCATCTCCTGCTGCTTCGCCTTCATCTCGGCCTTCTTCGCCTTCGCCTCGTCCTCGCTCAGTCCCTCGGTCTTCGCCTTCCCTTCCTCCTCTTTGTAGAAGCGGGTGTTTTCGAGCATGAGCACTTCCCCCGGCTTCAGCGCGGCCGCCTGGGTGTCGGCGGTCATGCAGTCGGGAGCGAAGGCCACCGGCTTTTTAAGCACTTCGGCGAGACGGTCGGCGGCCGGCTTGAGGCTGAATTCCGCCTCGTAGCCTTTGCCCTTGGGGCGGCCAAGGTGGCTCATCAGCACGAGACTCGCACCTTTGTCAAGACAGTAGGTTATGGTGGGGAGCGCCGCCGTGATGCGGGTGTCATCGGTCACCTTCCCGTTCTTGATCGGAACGTTGAAGTCAACGCGCATGATGATGCGCTTGCCTTTGAGATCGACGTCGCGGATGGTCTTCTTCTTCATAAAATAAAGCTCCTTAATGTTTGAGATTGTGCGCGGCTGATCAAACAGGTCAGGCACGTCGGACGGGTGAAGAAAAAACCGGAAAGGCTTGCCTGACGGCCCGCCTTTCCGGCATGGTTACACAGCCGAGAGCGGGCTCAGCCCTTCTTGACCATGTGGTTGACGAGGTCGACGACTCGGTTGGAGTAGCCCCACTCATTGTCATACCAGGACACGACCTTGAAGAAACGCTTCTCGCCCTTCAGGTTGTTCTGGAGGGTGGCGAGCGAGTCGTAGATCGAGGAGCGCGGATCATGGATGAAATCCGTCGAGACGAGCTCCTCATCGGCAACACCCAGGATCTTTTTCAGATAGCTCTGGGAAGCCTTCTTCAGCAGGCTATCGATCTCCTCGATGGAGGTGTCGCGGGCGGCGGTGAAGGTGAGGTCGACAACCGACACGTCAGGTGTGGGCACGCGGAAGGCCATGCCGGTGAGCTTGCCCTTGGTGCCGGGGAGGACCTCGCCGACGGCCTTGGCGACCCCGGTGGTCGACGGAATGATGTTGCAGGCCGCAGCCCTGCCGCCGCGCCAGTCTTTCTTGGAGGGGCCGTCGACGGTTTTCTGGGTGGCGGTGTAGGAGTGGATGGTGGTCATGAGCCCCTTGTCGATCCCGATGCCTTCCTTGAGCAGGACGTGCACGACCGGCGCGAGGCAGTTGGTGGTGCAGGAGGCGTTGGAGACGATGTGGTGCTTCGATGCGTCGTATTCGTTC
>CAYTFM010000494.1:0-3249 GCA_964436735.1 uncultured Victivallales bacterium
CGAGCCAGTGCTGCGACGAAGGTGGCTGGTAGCTCTCGTCGAGCGAGCCGCGCTCGTAGTTCGGCACCGCGCCGGTGGTGATGCAGTAATACGAATAGCCCTCACAGGCGGCGGCGACCGCGATGTAGGCCACAAGGATGAGCAGCGACACCGCCGACAGCTTGTCGGCCAGAAGGCGGCGCATGACGCTCAGTAAACCAGAAGGTGGGGATGACATGTTTCTATCTTCAGTCTTCTTGACGTTTCACGGCAACGGTATTCCGCGCGCCTCAGGTTACAGCTACGTCAGCTTCCAAGGGGCTTCCCGTTGTAGGGATACGGGAGAAGATCCGACGGAGCCTTCTCGAAGAACTTCGACAGGCAGGAGCTGATGGTGTAGACGTACCGGATGCTGTCAGTGCTGATGGCGCACATCAGAAGCTGGTGGGCGGCATGCCTGAGGATCATACCCGACGACCAGTACTCAAGGGTGCGGCGGCCGGCGGGTTCGACGCGCCAGTCGGTCGGAAAGATCAGGAGACCGTTCGAGTCGAGCATGGCGAAGCCGTTCTCCGGGTCGCGGACGATGCGGGCGCGCATCCCGTACAGGCAGGCGATGCGCAGGGCGATGGCGGAGAGGAAGAGGTCGGCTCCCACGCGGTCTTCGAGGACGGCGCCGACACAGTAGTAGTCCGCCTCAAGTTCCCCCGAACCGGAGATGATGAAGCCGATGTCGGCCATGAACTCGGCGAGGCGCCGGCTGGTGCGTGGACGGTATTTGCCGCGGGCGGCGTCGAACAGGTCGCGCCACAGCGATTCGACAAACTCGAAACTGTCATTGTCATACCACTGGAGATGGAGTTCGGCGAGCCCCTGCCAGAGGTTTGAGTAGTCGACCATGAGGTGGTCGGCGAGGCGGGCTCTGGTCTGCCGGGTGCGCATGATCGCTTGGAGCTGGTGGGCGCGGCGGCGGACAAGCGGATCGCCGCTCTCTTGCAACGCGCTCACGATCGGTCCGATGTCAGCCCCGCTTGAAAGCAGTTCGGCCATGGCGGCGGAGGCGGTTTGACGGTCACTGTCGTCAAGCAGTTTAACCAAGGCTGTCAGCTTGGGATTATTTTCCATTCTTCGCACCTCTGATGGGGAATTTTCCGACAAGGGCGTCCTTGGCGATCTTCTTGGCGTCATCAGCGAAGTCCGACTTGATCATCCATGACAGGAATCCGGGGTTGGTGGCGGCCACCTCGCGGAGCGTGAGACCCTGGTTTTTGCCGAAGCCAACGACTGACTCTCCGCTCCCATCCCATTTGAAACGTCCACTCTCGTCTATCCAGTTCGCATCCTTAGGCTTACAGAAATCGTGGAGGGCGGCGACGTCGCGCGGGAGATCCTGGTAGCGCGCCAACTCACCGTCGAGGACGGCGATGGTGGCGAGGACGTCGGATTCGGCGCTGTGGGCGTCCTCGTGTTCCTTGCCGCAGTAGAACTTGAAGGCGGCGCTCAGCGTCCGCGGCTCCTTTTGATGGAAAATGACCTGGGCGTCGAGCAGGCGGCGGTTGTCAAGCGAGAAGTCCATGTCGACCCGCTTGAACTCGGCTTTGAGCAGTGGCAGGTCGTAGCGGAGGATGTTGTAACCGGCGAGATCGCAGTCTTCGAGATAGAGGTTAAGGGACGCCGAGTACGACTTGAAGGTCGGGGCGTTGGCGACGTCCGCGTCGGTGATCCCGTGGATGGCGGTGGCCTCTGCAGGTATGGGACGCTCGGGGTTGATGCGGCGGCTTTTGACTTCGTACTCGCCGCCGGGGTGCAGTTTCGCCACGCAGATCTCAACGATCCGGTCGACCTGCGGATTTACGCCCGTCGCTTCCAAATCGAAAAAGACCATCGGACGGTGCAGTGTCAGATTGTTGAGTTTCGCCATTAAAGATGAATATATGCGGGACGCATTCGGTTTCGATTCGGTCAAGTGAGCCGCGTCCGCATCCTCCTCCGAGTGAAAATATAGCGGAAGGAAACTTTTGCCACTTGTTTTATTTTTTTTGTGTTTGACCGCTTGCGATTTATGGAAATGCGGAAAGCGGTAATCACGCGTCGGCCTTTGTGCCGCCGGCGGGACAGAATTTGGCGCGGGCGGGCAGTTTCTTTCCGCAGGAGGGGCAGGCGGCTTCTTTAACGATTTTCGCTCCACATTCGGCGCAGAATTTCGCGCCTGGCTTCAGCTCCGCTTTGCAGTCGGGGCATGCGGATTGCGCGACATCACTCCAACTTTTTCTCTCCAGTTTCCGGTCCTCGTCCGCCATGCAGGCGTGAGCCCACGCCTCCTCTTTGCTCTTGGTGGCTTGTGCGGCTGACATCTCGGTGCTGAGGATGGGCGCGCATTCTTTGCAGAGGTTACGCTTCCCGTTCCAGCAGTTCTTCTTGCAGACCCATGTCGAACAGCGGGGGCATTGGGAGAACTCGTCCCGCGTCTCCTTCGCGGCCTTCGTGAACGCCGAGTCATGACCTCGCTCATAGGCGGCGGACTTCACCTTCCCTCCCAAGTCCGCAGCTTTTCCGAAAATGCCACCGAGCAGGTCTCCGGCCACGTCGAGGACGCCGGACACCGCGCTGGTCATCGACTGTTCAAACTGCGTCCGTATCCCGTTGCCGCAGCGGTTGCAATGGAATTCGAACTGAAAGCCCTGCTCCGTGCTCAGATCAGTGTAATTCCGCGAAAACTCGATTTTATCCGACATGCATCCCTCGCATAAACTCTTGTGGGTTCACGTCTCGCATTCACGTGGCGGCTGAAACTATAGGTAATGGCAAGGTATTTTCAAGCACCCCCCTCCTCACGGCAGCGGTCTCAACGTCGGACTTGACAATGTGGAATCATGATGATATCATAATAGTATCACATCGGGCGTATGCCCCAAAGGAGGCTGTATGAAAGAGTCGATGGTCAAAGTGAAAAGTGGTTGGACGCTCCTGCCTATGGTCATCATCCTATGGCTCAGCGTGCCGGGCGTAATTGTCGCTGGGGTGCTGACGGTGAAGCCGTTTGTGCTGTTGGGGCTGATAGTTATAATCCCCATGGCTCTCTTCCTCACCCTCGGCTTTTTCACGCTGCAGCCGAACGAGGCGCGGGTGCTTGTCTTATTCGGGCAGTACAAGGGGACGGTCAGAGACGAGGGGTTCAATTGGGCGAATCCGTTCTGCCTGCCGAGATCGACGGTGGGGTTGCCTAATCGCTACAAGGTTTCGCTCCGCGTCCGTAACTTTCAAACCGAG
>CAYTFM010000494.1:3259-4042 GCA_964436735.1 uncultured Victivallales bacterium
CGGGCGAGAAGGAGGCCAAGGGCTACGTGAGCAAGAACAAGTATCGCGTCTCGCTGCGGGCGAGGAACTTCGAGACCGGCCGGCTGAAAGTCAACGACCTGCGTGGCAACCCCATCGAGATCGGCGCGGTGATCGTGTGGCGCGTGGCCGATACCGCCCAGGCACTGTTCGACGTCGACAGCTTTGAGAATTATGTCACGGTGCAAAGCGAGTCCGCATTGCGGCATCTGGCAAGCAGTTTCCCATACGACCATATGGAGAATGATGGAGAAGTGTGCCTGCGTTCGGGTGGTGATGTCGTCAGCCAGGCGCTGAACAAGGAACTCAACGAACGGCTCGACAAGGCGGGGGTGAAGGTCGACGAGACGCGGATCACGCATCTTGCCTACGCCCCCGAGATCGCACAGGCCATGCTGCGTCGTCAGCAGGCCGAGGCGGTTATCGCCGCGCGGAAGAAAATCGTCCAAGGCGCCGTCAGCATGGTCGAGATGGCCCTCAACGAGCTTTCGACCAAGAAAGTCGTCGAACTCGACGAGGAGCGCAAGGCGGCGATGGTTGGCAATCTGCTGGTGATCCTCTGCGGTGAAAGCGAGGCCCAGCCGATCGTGAACACCGGCACGCTCTATCATTGAGGCGGTCGAAAACCGACAGACAGGTGCTGCATCAATTTGGAGACCAACTGAATGGAACTATTTCCACGGTACAATTCATGCTCAGATATCATGACGAGTTAGAGGCTTTGCGGACGGATTCACGCAGGATGAGGTAATCATTGACGTTAGT
>CAYTFM010000495.1:0-4039 GCA_964436735.1 uncultured Victivallales bacterium
CGTCATTCCGCAGGGGATGTGCGGCAATAAGATGACCAGTTCTCCCGCCGTCGGAGCCATAAGACGGCACGTTGCCTTGTCCCCGCTGCGCATCCTCGTCGCCGACGACGATCGACTGTCGGCGGCCGTGGTGCAAAAGCTCTTGTCCCCCGCCGGTCACCATGTGGTGGTGGGGGGAACCGGAGCGGAGGCTATCGAACTGGTCGGGCGTGAGGCGTTCGACCTGATCTTCATGGACATTCAGATGCCTGACGTTGACGGGATGGCCGCCACAAAGGCCATCCGCAGCCTTGAGGTGGCCGGCAAACTCCCCCTCAGGCCTCTTTCCGCAAAGAGAGGACGGCTGCCCATTATCGCACTCACCGCACTTGTAATGCAGGGCGACAGGGAGCGTTTCATAGACGCAGGGATGGATGCGTACATATCGAAACCCGTGCGCAGGGAGGCCCTCTTCGAGGTTCTCGAGCGATGGGCTTCACCCGACGCTCCCGGCTGACTGGCTGATGGCGGAGCAATCCATGCCCCCGAGGCGGATATGGCGCACGATATCCCGTTGTTGAACTTCAAGATGAACATGTACTCGAGGTCGGCGGCGTCAACCCAGGTTGATACCGCTTGCAGCAAGGCGCAAATTGTGAGCAGTTTGACATGCCTCATCGGACGCCTCTTTCACTTCGCGAGGTGCGTGGAAACGAGCTTGGTCATCTCGAACAACTTGCCGGCGTTCGACGACAGCTCCACCGCAAAGACGCCGTCCTCGCCAAAATACTACACCTTCGTCACGAGGACATCATAGTCGCAAAATTCCATCACCCCTCCAGGTTCCTCAAGATTCATCATTCTTCCGCATACGCCGGAACGCCAACGCCAGGTAGACGATCTGCATGACAAGCAGATACCCCATGATCAGCATTGGAAACCATTGCGTCTTGGATCGCGCCGCCATCAGGGCGCAGAGCATGAAACAGAACACGGCCGCCATCGAGAAGTAGAACTCGGTTCTGCCCACATACCTCTTATTGTCGCCCATCTGGAGCCCCATATCGTTTTTGTCTTCCGGTCGTATCGATAGAGCGGGATCCCGTCCGCTCCGCCTGGTGTAGGCCGCATACAAATAGCCACAACCGCACGATATTCAACTTCTTCGCAAGATGTGGTAGGTGGGAAGGGGGGCTTTGTTTTCAAATGGTGGCAAAGTCTTATGGCAGACGCCACGCCGCATTCGCGACGGCTTTGTCAGGCTAGCGAATATCAGGCGAATCGTGACCATCTGACACAACGACCCCCTGGGCGGGCGAAGCCTCACGCTCCACGCCTGGCTTCGAGTGCCGCATCGATGGTGCGGAAGAGGCTGTCTTTATGGATGGGTTTCGAGATGTAGGCGTCCATCCCCGCCGCCAGGAAGATATCCTTGTCCCCCGCCAGCGCAAACGCCGTCAATGCGATGACCACCGTGCGCTGCCCTGTCCGCTGGTCACGTTCCCTTATCATCTTTGTGGCATCGATCCCGTTCATGCGCGGCATCCGGACGTCCATCAGCACCACGTCGAAGGGCTCGGCTTTCAGAATCGACAATGCCTCTTCCCCATCTTTGACCGAGCGAACCTCGTCGCCGCGCGGCATAAGCATCTTCTCAACCAACAGGCGACTGGCGGGATCGTCGTCAACGACAAGGAATTTCAATGGCTGGCGAGTGGTGGAATCAACGGTGTCCGTTTTCTTCTCTGCCGCGGCGTCTATGCGGGGGACTCCGACGATGACCGTGAACGAGAACGTGCTGCCGTGCCCCACTTCGCTCTCCACCCACATTGTGCCGCCCATCAGCTTCGCAAGGTTCGATGCGATCGCCAGTCCCAGGCCCGTCCCTCCGTATTCCACGGCGTGCGAGACGTCGGCCTGTTTGAACGCCTCGAAGATTAATGCCCGCTTATCATCCGCAATGCCGATGCCCGTGTCCCGCACGCTGAACTGCAACTCCGCCTCTCCATCTGCCAAGGGGCGCGCCAGTCGACCGGCGTCCGCCTTTTCGATGCGCATGGAAATACCGCCTACCGATGTGAACTTTATCGCATTGGTGAGCAGGTTGAGGAGTATCTGCCTCAGTCGCAGGCCGTCCCCCCGTATATCGTTCGGCAGTTCCGGCGCCACGCGCGATTCCAGCGTCAAACCTTTCTTTTCCGTCGCAGGCTTGACCGTGGCCATCATGTCCTTAATCATCAGGCGGAGATGTTGCGGCCGCAGATCGAGGGCAACATTCTCCGCCTCGATTTTGGCAAGATCCAGGATGTCGCTGATCAACGACAGTAGATCCTTTCCACGCTGCTGGACAATGCCGAGCCATTGCCGCTGCTCTCCGTTAAGGTTGGGCGCCTCGGCCAACAGATCCGAGAATCCGATTATCGGGTTCAGCGGCGTGCGCAGCTCGTGGCTCATGTTCGCCAGGAACTGGCTCTTCGCCCGATTCGCCGCCTCGGCCTTCTCTTCCGCCTCCTTGCGAGAAGTGATGTCGACGAAGGTGACGACCACTTGAAACGGATGGGCATGGCCATCACGGATCGGGTACACAGTCATCCCACTGAAAATGTGTCTTTATAGCGAAAAGGCTGGTCATGATGTATCCTGAATGAGGGTACCAAACCACAAACAGGAGGAGCATCATGAGCGCAGCCCGTTCCAAATTTACCACGCTGAAACAGATTTGCGACCTGATCCCGCCGCACCTGATTTCCAAGCTTGCCAATAAGCATGGAGTCGAGAAGAAATGCAGGACGTTTGATCCAGCCAGCCACGTGGTGTCGTTGATGTTCGCACAACTCTCCCACGCCCTGAGTTTGAATGACGTGTGCGACACGCTTCAGCATCACTCGGGGGTGTTGACCACGATTCGAAAGGCGGTGCCTCCTCACAGGAACACGCTTTCGCATGCGGACAGGGAGCGGAACCCCGACATGGCCCAGGAGCTGTTCTGGAAGGTGCTGGACTCTTTGCGGGAGAGATCGCCGAGGTTCGGTGACGAGAGAAGGTACGTGGCGCTTCCCCATCGTTTCAAGAAGGTTGTCTACGCAATCGACTCCACCACCATACAGTTGGCTGCCAACTGCATGGATTGGGCGAAGCACAGGAGGCGCAAGGCGGCGGCTAAAATGCATGTCCGTCTGAACCTCAACACGTTCATGCCAAGTTTCGTCGTTCTCGATCCCGCGAGGATCAGCGATCCGAAAAAGGCCAGGGAATTGTGCGCGGGACTTCAGTCCGGGGAGATCGCCACGTTCGACAAGGCGTACAACGAATTTGACCATCTCCGCGACCTGTCGGCAAGAGGAGTCGCATGGGTTGGACGGGCGAAGGACAACATGGCTTACGATATCGTCGGCGAACTCGCCTCGTCCACCAATCCCGACATCCTCCTCGACGTCGAAGTGCGATTGACGAACCCGCAGACTCGGGCGGATTATCCCGATTCGTTCCGGCTTGTGCGTGCGATGGTGAAACTGGAGGGGAAAGCGGAGAAGGTCGAAATGGAGTTCATCACCAACAATTTCGAATGGGCCGCCACGTCGGTATGCGACCTGTACAAGGCTCGTTGGGGCATAGAGACGTTCTTCAAGGAGATGAAGCAGACACTGCAACTTGCCGACTTCCTTGGCCACAATGCGAATGCCGTCCGCTGGCAGATATGGACTGCCCTCCTTGTGTATGTGCTTCTCAGATTCATCGCTCACGCCGGACAATGGACGCGCGCGTTCGGCAGACTCTTCACGCTGCTCCGCGGAGTCCTGTGGGAGTGTTTCGATCTTTTCGCTCTTGTCAGATCCTATGGGACAGCACACAAACCTCCTAAGTTCATCGCAAGGGCTGACCAGGCGTATCTGCCTGGGTTCGGAGTCTGAGTCCGTGCCGTTGAGACAGGTTCTGTGGGACAGCATTTTCATGAACACTTCATAAAATTCGCAAAATGGGTCTTCTGGGAATTTGAGGATTCTCTCTCGGAAAAAGAGAGACGAAATCGTTGTTTTTAAAGGGCTATGGGATCATTCTG
>CAYTFM010000496.1:0-2366 GCA_964436735.1 uncultured Victivallales bacterium
GAATACCGTGCGTGTGCCTCGACGCTCACCTTTGCGGGGTTTGGATTCGTCGCCTTCTTCCTCTTTCTCGTCTTCCTTCTTGCCCGGGGCGATAAAAAACAGCCCGGCGCCGGTCCAATCCACCAGCGACATCAGCTCTTTTTTGCCCCTGTCGTCAAAAAGGAGCGTCGCGCCCGCTTCTGTCTTGATCTGCCTGATGCGAGTCCCTTGCCGCGGGTCTTTTGTGGCCTTGGCTATGTTCTTCGCTTCCTTGGGAGTCCATTGCTTGTCCTTGCCCTTTTCCTCTTGGACGGGCGGGCCGGGGAGGCAATACAGGGCGAACGGGTCGCCGGCCACAAATCCCACCAGCACGATCTGCCCCACCTGCAGCGGCCACCAAATCCCCTCGTCACCTTCAGCGTTTGTGCCTCCCAATTGCGTGCCCACCACTTCGACCCAGTCGGTCCAGTTCTCTTTGCCAGTGCTCAAGAGTCCGGGCACTTCGAGCTGGACTCGTCCGCGGCCTTCGGGATCCTTGACGTCCTTCACCTTTGCCAGGTGCATGGTGCAATACTGGACCATGAGCTGCGGCGTCGGAGCAAACGGAATAGGAGATTTGGGAAGCATTATGATCCTCCCTCCGCCGCCTGCTTGCCGCGTTCGTAGGCGGCCTTGTAGGCCTCCCCTTTGTCCCGCAGGTCAATCCCTTCCCCTTCCGATCCCTCGCCGCCATGCCGGTTGAGTTGCGGCTTCAGGTGAAAGCTGAACTCGATGACATGCTTGCCGTCGTCCTTGGTGAACGTGGCCTGGGCAGCGCCTTCCATCTTTCGCGGGCCGTAATACATTTCGCCCTTCTTCCAGATATCGGCATACATAACCAGGGGCGGATTGCCGCCCGCGCCGCCCTTGCCGGTCCCGCCCCTGACCAGGTCGGCATTGCTGAGGAATCCCCCTGACAGGCTCCAATCGTGCTTCACTTTTTTGACGTAGTAGGTGCCGGAAGCCTTCGAGCCGTAACCGACCATCGTCACGTTGCCCTTTGCCTTCAGCGTGGGATAGCCCTTCAGCCGCAATGAGCCGGTGATAGGCTCATTCCCGTGCTGATTACAGTGATTCCCGCCTCGGTTCTTGTCCCGATCCTTACCCTCTTCGGGGATGCGCTCCGCCGACGAGAACCGATAACCCCCTTTTTCGCCCTTGCCTGGGGCTTTTGGCTCATTGCCCCCGCCGCCGCTCGATTCCTTGGGCTTCGCGTTGCGGCCGTATTTTGCAACGAGTTCCTTTGGGTTCTCATTCATCACGTAAGGCTTCTTGTGTTTCGTCCCCTCGATGTCCTGCTTTGCGAGCTGAATGCCCCGTTCCTTCGCCGCTTTCGCCAGGACATCCTCGTCCTTCTCATCCTTGCCTTTGACGCCCTTTTTCTTCTCGCCGCTCATCTTGGAGGATTCGTCTCTGCCGATGACGACTATCGTCGGATCCTGGCCCGTGGGGTACTGCTCTTTGACTTCAGCGACCGGCAGATGCGCTGCGGCGCCCATCTGACCGTCATAACCGAACCTGATCTGCAGGCTCTGGCCGTAGTCAAATGCCCCTGAGAACTTCATGTCCGGGTTGCCGAGTTGCACTTCAATGTCCGACTGCCCTTCCTCATCGTCCGTAAACGACCAGCTTTGGGCGTATCCCGTCACGTCCTGGCCGTCGATGGTGATGACAAAGTCCGGTTGTCCTGACATTTCACTGCTCATACTTGGAGAAGCTCAGGTTCGCGTCCGCATAGAACCAACTGAGGGAACCATCAGCATACGTGTGTTTCCGTGATCTCATTTGCTTCAGCACGTATTTCCCGTTTATGTCACTGCCCAGGCGGACCTGGAGAGGTTTCTGCGCTTTCATGCCGGACAGGTTTTCAGTCGGCTTCATCAGGTCTTTGAGCTTTTTCAGTTGCTCTTTCACAAAGCCGGCGTCGCCCGACGAGGAAAAGCGCAGCGTGAATTCCAGGGTCTCTTCTTCACCGTTCGAATACTGCTGGTACGGCAGTGCCCGCCCAGCCACCTTGATCGGAACCCATGCGGCGCTGTAACCTTCGCTGACCTCCGTGGGGTTCCACTGGAAGGTGAACGATCCGACAGCGCCCTTGAGCGGAATGATTATGCCGTTCATGACTTAGTTCCACTCGTCCACGAAGCCGTCACCGGCCCCTTGCCGATACCGGCTCTTTTCGCTCTTTATTGCGTCGAGGATGAACTGCATGAAGCCGCGCTTGTCCACTTCCACATTGACGATCTTCGGCTCTATCCGCGTTTCCGACTCCACAACCACCGGCGCCGACGGAGCCGCAGCTTGACCTTGCGATGGCATATGCGGGCGATCCGGCGCCCTGTTACCCT
>CAYTFM010000496.1:2445-4037 GCA_964436735.1 uncultured Victivallales bacterium
GCCAGCGGTGCGGTCATGGGCTCATAGTCGTCATGCATGCGCCCCAGATTAGCGGTCCCCTCCATGAAATCATCACCCAGGAAATCCTTGGCCTCATATGCCTGCGCCCATCCCCTGCCTGCGATTCTCATGATGTCTATGATCGGCTGCAGGAAGCCGAACATATCGGCTGCAACAGCCTTGACGCTCCCGAGCCCGTCAATGAGCCCCTGGAGATTCGTCCCGGCCATTTTGCCGAGGTCCTCACCGATCTGGCGCCATTTGTCCGCGTCAACACTGCCGAGGCTATCAATGAGCGCGTCGATTCTGCCACTGGAAGCTCCGATCCCGGCCAGGAATTCCGAAAAGCCCGCCTTCGCTCCCTGGGCGAATGCGGCAATGTTCTCCGGCAATCCTTGCAGTCGTTCATACAGATCAACGAGCCCATCTCCGCCCGCTGCCCGGAGTGCATCAATTGCCTCCTGGGGCCCCGCATCGGTGAACAGCGCTTTCCAGAGAGCATTCATCTTGAGCAGCTTGTCGCCAATCCATTGGAATGCCCCTATGGTGGCCCCTTCCGATGTCTTGCCCATCGTCTGCTTGAGGTTGTCCCACAACTGGCCCAGGATTGACGTTGCCGGGCCAATGCCCTTGCTCATCTCCTCTTCGACAATACGCCGCACGTCACCGAAACTGCCCTTGGCGATCTTATCGATCGTTGATTTCATCTGCCCGCGTTTCTCGAAGAACTGCATCATGGCGTTGATTGATTCTTCTCCGAA
Source organism: uncultured Victivallales bacterium (assembly GCA_964436735.1). Taxonomy (GTDB): domain Bacteria; phylum Verrucomicrobiota; class Lentisphaeria; order Victivallales; family GWF2-38-69; genus CAYTFM01. The sequence continues at coordinate 3,207 of CAYTFM010000496.1, forward strand.
TGTCTCCCCCAAGAACTTCTTATAGTCCTCTCCGCTGGCTTTGAGCTTGTCATACGCCTCGCCCATTTTATTAAGCCATTGCATGGGATCTGTCTTAAAGAGCCGCGATCCCTCCGCTCCGTAGCCTTCAATCAATCCCTTGTTCTGCATTTCCGCGAGTTTCTTCGTTTGGCCGGTGAGAAACTCGGTATCAGTCCACTTGCCGGACGTCTTCGCCAGGAGCTTGCCGAATCCGCCCTGTTCCTTCACTGCCATTTGCTTGAGCGCCGTTCCGGCAGCCTCACCGGAAAGACCGCTGGTGATCAGTTGCCCCCAAAAGGCAGTCATCTCCTCGGGCTTCCAGCCAGCTTCCATGAGCATGGAGAGGGAGTTCTTGGCAGCCGACGATAATTCCTCGCCTGTGGTCTTCAGCTCCTTCACCGCCGTGTAGACAGCGCCGGACCATTTCTCCACGAACGGTTGCGCTCCTTGGGCCTTCATCTCATCTCCGGCAGCTCCCCACAGGCTCCCGAACAGTTTGGTTGCGCTTTCGGCGGACATCTTTGTCGCCTTGCCGGTAAGCAGAGAGATATCCGTGATCTTTGCTTGCTCTTCTGTGTTGAGCCCTGCGAGAGCAGACACCACGTCATATGAAGCCTTGGTATACGCCGCCTTGGTGACGCCGGCGACCTTGCTCGAAAACGCCTCGGCGGAATCCTCAAACTTGGCGATTGCCGCATCGTCCAGCCCGAGCGCCCTCAGATTCGCCTGTTCGTTCGTCAGCTCGGCCCTTGATTGAGCCAGCTTGTAGGGTATAGCGATGGCGGCGGCTGTCAGTGCTCCAAGTGAAGC
>CAYTFM010000497.1:0-2384 GCA_964436735.1 uncultured Victivallales bacterium
CGTCGGCGTGACGGGCGGAGGCGATGCGCTCGCACGCGCCGCAGCGGCCGCACGGCGGCTCGGCGCCGGTGCAGTTCAGGAGCTGGGCGAACTGCAGCGCGGTGAGCGTCTTGCCAACGTGCACGGGTCCGGCGAAGAGGTAGGCGTAGGGCGTCTCCATGTCGGGTTCGTTGTTGAGCCCTTCGAATCTGCCGAGCGAGTACATGTGACGGTGGTAGTCGGCGTCATTCGGGTCGGTCATCTGCGTGACCGGCGGCGCGCAGTAGCCGAAGAATTTGTCGAGCAGTTCGACGAAGCGGGGTTCGCCGCAGACGCCGATTCGTCCCGCCATGTCGTGCAGGAGACGGAAGGAGTAGTTCCAGAGGGTGCCTTCGTAGTATACGGCCTCTTTGAGAAGCCCCGTCTTCGCGTCGTAGGCGTTGCGCCAGCGCTTCGCGAGCGGGCGCGTCCGCTCCGCGTCGGACATGCGGCCGAGGGCCTGCGCCAACCGCGTGGCGCAGTCGCAGGCGCCGGCGAGATCCAGATTGTGCGTCATCGGGGTCGCAAGACCGGTGGAGAGGAAGTCGTCGTTTGTCGGACGGAAGATGTCCTGCAGCATGCAAGCAAGGGCGTGGTTCCAGTCGATTCCGGGGACGCGCCGGTGGAAGGCGTCGAGGATGGTGAATTGCGCCAGACCGCGCGCCTGGCCATCCTCGTTTCCAGGGGGGAGGGCGGCCAGGAGTTCCATGTTGGGGAAACGGCCGAGCCGTTCGCCGGCGCTCAGCAGGGAGTTGACGGCGCCGGCGGCGCGTTCCGGATACAGGGTCGCCATCAACGGCAATTGCGTCTTGTAGACGTCCCACATCGTGGCGAAGTCCGTATAGTAGTCGTGGCTTGTCCAAAACGGGGATTCGCCGCCGCAGTCGGCGGGCTTGACGAGGCTGTGGTACAGGGCGGAGTGGAAGATGCGGGAGGTGCGCTCGTCGGCGTCGATCTCGATTCTGCCGAGATGCTCGCCCCAGATAGCGTTCGCCTGTTTTCTGACGTCATCGAATCCGCCGACGCCGCTCATGTTCGCACGGGCTTGTTCGAGGCTTTTAAAGGAGAAGCCAATCCGCAGTTCGGCGGTCCGCATGTCGTGCGGCAGGGTGAACAGTATGCCGAACCGCCGCGCCGCGTCGGCTCCCTCGACTTCGCAGTCCTTGGCGGAAAGCTCGGTGTCGTCCATCCAGAGCGCGGACGAGGAGGCGGTGACGGTCAATTCGGCGCGCATGAAGATGGTGTAGCCGTGCATGATCGTCCACGCCTCAGCGGCTCCTCCGCCGTCGAGCCGCAGCCGGGCCCCCTCGGATTGTGTCCGTTTGGCGTCGATCCCGCCGGCCGACACGTCGATGGCGATGCGACGTTTGCCGTTGTCGGGAAAGGTGTAGCGGTGGACGACCGCCTTGTCGGCGGCGGCGAGTTCGCCCCGCACGCCGGAATCTCCGAGCGTGGCGGCGTAGCACCCGGGCTCCGCCCGCTCGTCGACCAGCCGCTGGAGCCTGGTCTGTTCCGCGAGGGAGCCGGTGAGCGGGGTGACCTTGAAGTAGTTGTAGTAGAAGTCGATTGCCCCAGTGCCGCTTTGGTGGAAATGGGCGAACCCGTTGGCGCGATTGGAGTCGAACACTTTCGGGACCGCTCCGTGGCAGTTGGGAGCATGGGTGCCATAGCCGGTCGGATACGCCCCGGAGTGGGCGCAGGCCGAGACCATGCCGAACGGCAGCGTGGCCCCCGGATGGGTGTTTCCCGTCTGGGCCTTCAGGAACATCCAGGAGGCGGCGATACCCTCGGGTTTTGGAAGGCGCATCTCGCCGTTGCCCCAGAAAGGATCGGCGTGTTTCATGACGTTTTCGGCAGCCATTCGATTCCTCCTTGTCGTTGCATCTCACGAGCAGTTATATCGCGCGCCGTCTCTTGACACAACAGCCTTGCCACTCTTCATTATGTGAGATATCACCATACATATGCGACATCCGAGCATGCAGCCATGAGCCTGGGCGGCAAAGACATCATCCTGATTGACAACGGCGTCACGCGGCTTGGCGGACGGAATGTGGGTGAGTATCCGCGGCATGACTTCACGCACAACAAGAGCTCGCTTTCCGAATCTGGCTGGCCGTTGAAGCTGCTTTTCGTAGGCGACGGCCATTGGGTGAAAGGCTGCCACCGTTTCAGAAAGAATTCGTCCGTCTTCTCGATCGAACTGGTGCGTGAGGGAAGTTTCGTGTTCGTGCAAGACGGCCGCAGGCACACGGTTGGACCAGGGGAACTGTTCCTCGTCCATCTCGACAGGGATCATGAAATGTACACGGAGGACGCCTACGCTCGAAAATCGACGATAGTGATCAGTGGCGACGCCCTCCGGG
>CAYTFM010000497.1:2394-4031 GCA_964436735.1 uncultured Victivallales bacterium
GATTTTGGCGTCGCTGGGGCTCGACAAGATCGACATGCTGCGATTGGACGACTCCGGACCACTGCTCGAGGTGCTCGCGAGGGCGGCGGAGGCGTGCCGCGGCGTCGGACCGGGTGCCGCGCGGACCACCTCGTCGCTGGCGTACGAGGCCCTCCTCCTGGTGGGCGGCGGGCTGAAGGCGGACAGGCTGCCCGAGCCGCTTGCAAAGGCCGTGGCGTATCTTGAAGAGCGGCTGGGCGGAAGCGTCACGCTGAAGGAGCTATGCGGCCACTGCTCCTGCAGTCCCATGACGCTGCAGCGGCTTTTCAAAAAGCATCTGACGACGACACCGATTGGATATTTCATCGACATGAAGATGAGGCTGGCCAAGGATCTACTTCACCTGTCAACCGATTCGATAAAGGAGATTGCCGCTCAGCTTGGCTATTCGAACCAGCTGTATTTCTCCGCCGAATTCAAAAAAAGGGTCGGCGTATCACCTGCCGCGTTCCGGGCGAATCCCCCCAACGAAACGCCCTTCTGAGTACAATGCGGAGCTTGCCCGCAACCCAATTTATGGCCATACCTTTCAGCAGCAGGCGTCCGATTGATCGGGCGGTCGACCCGCCTTGTGTGAGGTGTGGTATTGTTGGTTTCTTGTTATTTTCAAAGATGTTGAGTTTATACTCAATTAGGGCGCAAATTTAAATTTTTCACCCTAATTGAGTATAAAGTCGCGAATGAGTAATTTCTTGACGGAGTTCCCGCAGTTCTTCTGCGAGCCGCGCGGCGAAGACGGCGCCGGACTCATTTCCCCAATGACGCTCCAAGGTAACGGCAATCGGCCGCATTCCCGCCTCGAATCCCCGACGCAGCCAGCCATGCTCCTCTTCGCCGGCCGGTAGGTGGGCGTCTTTGCCGTCGTGCGCCCGATTGAGATGAATCTCCCTGACGAATGGAGAGAGTTGTTTGATATACGAGGACAGATATTGCACGACCGTCAGTCCCATGGGCTCTGCGCTGACCATGGCGTGAGAGATGTCCCAGATAAGCCCGCAACCGCTCTCCTCGCAGAGACGGCGGATGAACGGCACCTCGCAGACATACTCCAGGGCTCCCGTCGGCCCGTAGTCGAGATTCTCGACCAGAATCTCCCTGCCGGTCAACGCGCGTAGTTCCCGGACCGTTCTGGCGATGCGTGATAGCGTTTCCATCTCGCTCAAGGTTGGAGAAAGGGGGAGATCAGGGCCGCCGGCGACCTTCCGCGCCTCAAGACAGCTATAGCCGAGATGAAACCCGAGAAAGGAGATGTCGCTCAGCGCCAGCCCCTTCATACGACCATCTTTGAACGGCGCGCAGAAGTCATCGGCGCACAGATTGATGCGAGGCTCCTCGCCGTTTGGCGTCGGCAGATGGAAGCTGACCAAGAGCCCGGCCTTGCGGATGCGGGCGGCCTCGTCGCCGAGGTGCCGCAGTTCGATACCGTCGACGCCCGCGTCCTTGAGTAGACGCAAGGCATCCTCGTCGGAGCACCCGGGGAACCATGATGCCAGCAACAGGGGCATTTGCATAGCAACTCGCAGATTGAGGTGAAAAACGGTTCAGCGGTTCAGCGGTTCAGTGGTTCAGTGGTTCAGCGGTTCAGCGGTTCAGCGGTT
>CAYTFM010000498.1:0-4030 GCA_964436735.1 uncultured Victivallales bacterium
CCCACGACCTCGCGTCGTGGGTGAAAAAGCCCGCGGCTGCAACCACTCGCTCACGCTCGTGGCTCTGTTCAGAAGCGGTTAACAAAACCGCCTTACTCGAAGGCGCACAGACAATACAATCAATTCACTATCCACATGCGCCTTTGAGCAACTGGTCGAACCCCTGCCGCAGGCAGCCGATGTCGCCGCCCAGCGCCAGAAACGAAAACCCTTTTTGACGGCACGCCTCCGCGGACATCCCCGCCTTGAGCAGCATGCCCGCCTTTTTGCCATGCCGGACACAGGCGGCCAACACGGCGGCTTCGGCTGTTTGCATGGAGGGAGCGGCATACTCACCAAAACATCCCAGCTCCAGACTGAGGTCGGAATGGCCGATGAACAGCACATCGACGCCATCGATTGCCGCAATCGCGTCCGCCTGCTCGACCGCCCGCGCCGTCTCTATCTGCGCGATGCCGGTGATACGGCTGTTGGCCTGGCGGAAATACTCCTTGAACTCGTAGCCGTAGCCGGCGGCCCGGCTTGACGCGGTCAGTCCACGACTTCCCGTCGGTGGATAGCGCAGCGCGCGGACAAACGCCTGCGCGTCGGCGGCGCTGTTGACCATCGGAGCCATCACGCCGCTGGCGCCGAAGTCCAGCGCCTTCTTGATCAACTCACTTGTGTGCGAGGGGACGCGCACCACCGGGGCAGTCCCCGTGCGTGACATCACTTGCAGCATGCGCAGCATATCCTGCTCGCCGCCAAGACCGTGCTCCAGGTCCAGCAGCGCCCAATCGAATCCAGCCGCGGCGGCGATCTCGGCCGCGACATGCGAACCGGCGGACAACCACACGCCGTGGACGTGCTTCTGTGTTTCGAGCTTGTCCTTCAACCACTTCATGGTGCCTCCAATTTTCTTACGGTGACCAATGCGTTCATCAGTCTCTCCATGGTAACCTCCCGTAGCGACTGCCGCGCGCCGGGGATGTTCAGGAAAAATTCTCCTCCCTTATCGAAGTATCCCAGCGAGTGACGCAGCATCGTCTTCCACAGCATGTTGCGGAGTGTGTGCAGTTCGACGCGGCAGAGAAAGTCATACGAGGGAGCCTCATCTTCCCAATACCCACGCATGACCGGCTCCATGAAGTCGTCGTCGTAGAAGCAGCGGAGGATTCCAAGATCGTCGGCCGGATCGCCGCTGACCGCGTCATCCCAGTCGATGATGGCGGTGATCCGATCGGGCGTGCCCAACACGTTCCACAACGCCATGTCGCGGTGCACCAGCGCGCCCTCCGCGAGCTGAAGACGGGCTGCATGCCTTTGGAAAAGCCGCGCAACCTCATCGGCGTCATCGCGGGCAAGCAACTCGTGCTGGCGCAGATACCCCAAATGGTCGTCAAGCCGCTTGTTGAAATAGTCAGGATAGCTCTGGTCAAGTCCTCTGACCTGCCCGGTCCGTCCCAACCGCTCCGTGTCGATGAATCCGAACCCGTCTATGCGAACCGTATGCAGCCGATGTAGATACGCGCCCAGTTGCTTACCCACGGCGGCAAGATCCAGACTCTGCTTTTTATGATGCGCGTTCAGGCATGGCTCGGCGCAACAGTCCATGATCTGGAAGCGGAACTGACAGACGGTCCGGCTCACGTCGGTGTGGTACACGCGCGGCACCGGCACGCCGTGCTCCGACGCCAGTTGCATCAACCGACTCTCGGCCAGCATGTAGTCATCGTCGCCACACCCGTCGTCGGCACGAAAAAAATACTTCCGCCCCGCGTGCGTTATGATGAAGGCGATGTGGTTGCCGTCGGCGCGGAGCGGCACGACCTCCTGTGGCGTCTCGCCGAAAACACCGCGGCAGGCGTTTTTGACGACGTCGCCGAGATCGGCCCGATCGTATTTTTCCTTGAAGAAGGACTCCCGCTTCTCCTGCGCGGTGTGGGGACTGTCGCACTTCCAATAATAGATGTCGTTCCGCATGCTCACCTCGTGTAAATCAGAAATACGAAAATCGAAGCACGAAATTCGAAACAGCGGGAAACGCTGTTGAACCGTTTTGTATCAAATCATTCGAGATTCTGATTCCTGAATTTGTTTCGGATTTCGATATTCGGATTTCGGATTTTTCTCACGTAGGTCGGATATGTTCTTCGAGGAGTTTCCGCGCGAGGTCGGCATCGCCCGCCATCATCGCCTTCAGGATCGCCCGATGTCCCTCGAGCGACCGCTTGACCGCCGCCGGGGTTTGAAACCGTTCGCGGTGGTGCTTGTGGAACAACAGATGGATCACGCTCGAGAAGAGCCTGATGACGCGGTTGCCGCCGCATTCCATCAGCAGGAGATGAAAGTCGCGGTCAAGTTGGTCGGCGGCCTCGGGATCGCCGAGGTGCCGTTCCATCTCCTCCAGATTCCGCTTCAGGCGCTCAATCATATCGGGCGACAGACGCCGCGTGGCAAGAGGGACGATGAGGCTTTCGACAAGGAACCGCGCCTCCTTCAACTCCTCGAAACCGAACGCTGACAATTGGAAGCACAGCGACAGATATTCCTCAAGAGCCTCGGGAGAGACCTCCTTGACGAAAGTCCCCTTGTTCTTCACCCGCTCGAGAATGCCCAACTGCGAGAAATGCATGAGCACCTCCCGCATTGCGCCGCGAGAGACCTTGAAGCGGCGTGCGAGTTCGATCTCGGTCTCAAGCTTGTCCCCGGGCGCGAACTGGCGCTCCCGCAGATGGCGCGTGAAGGCATTCTGGAGCCTGGGAGTGGACATGGTGTCGCCTATATTGTTGTCATATTAATGTTATATGTTAACATATTATACGGGAATCCCGCGGCGCTGTCAAGAGCCGTTGTCGATGATTTGTCGGGAGAGGTGGTTTCCCTTCACTTCCACACTTCGTTATGCGTGAGGAGTTCCTGGTTGAGGAAGATGAAGGACAAATCCTTGCGAAGCTTTGCCAAAGTTTCCGCTTGTTTCAGATCGTGCGCCACATTTGTCTTCTCCGCCGGATCACAGGAAAGATTGTAGAGCATCTCTTCACCGCTTTCCATCCGGCGGACATACTTGTGGGGGTAGTCGACGACGGCGAGATACTGGCCGTTGTACGGCTGGACGAGGTAGACGGGTTCGATCGAACGGGGCTGGGTGAAAATCGAACGCCCCTCGAAATGGTGCCGTGGGGGGCGAATGGCAAGGAGGTCGAGAATCGTCGGAGCGATATCTATCTGCGAATAGGGGATGCCCGCCACCCGTTCTGGCTGGAGACGGCCTGGCCAGATGACAAGCAACGGCGTTCTGAAGAACTCCTCGTACCAAGCGGTCTCGTTGAAGAACAGGCCGTGTCGTCCATCAGGATAGCCGTGGTCGCCGGTGATGACGACGATGCTGTTCTCCAGGGATGGGCGCCGCGCCAACTCCTCAAAGAAGGCGGCCAGGAACTGGTCGGCCGTGTGCAGCGCGTTGGCGTACTCCTGCTGTTGGTCGCGCGGGGTGGGGTACAAGCTCCGGAGGCGTTTCGGAACTTTGTTGTGGTGGTTGTGGCTCGAGATGGTGGCGATGGCGGCGAAGAAAGGCTTCCGCCGGTCGCGCGTCTCCGCCAGCGTGTCGAGATATGCGAAGAATTTGCGGTACATCCGCTCGTCCTCCAGCCCCAAGTTCCAGACATACGGCTTGTCCTCCGGGGTCATGAACTCCGAGACGGAGTGCAGCTCTTGAAACCCGTTGTCGCGGAGGAAGTTTCCCGTGTTGTCGAAATCAAGATCCTTCTCGGCCTGGAAAAATATGGTCGCATAGCCATAGTCACGGAGCATCGCGGGAAGGGCGTAGAACGTGTTTCGGGAATAGGCGACCGATGTGTACACCTTGCTTCTGATGCTGGGGACGAGCGAGAAAAAGATGGAGTACTGCCCCTTCGCCGTCTGAATCGAGTTGCCGTAGAACGACTCCACATACACACCCTTGGGGATCAGGCTGTTGAACACCGGCGTGTACTCTGTGCCCTCCGGGGTTTTCGCCTCTGGATAGAGGCCGTTGAACGATTCAACCATG
>CAYTFM010000499.1:0-4004 GCA_964436735.1 uncultured Victivallales bacterium
CCGGAATCGTCACCGATTCCGGACAATAGTTTTTCCGGCTTAGAATTTCACGGTCTCCCGTGAAATTATATGCCTGAAAAACTATAGGTGGCGAATATCCTCAATCTCTCGTGGGCGGTGAGAAAGGAGAAGCGGAGTGCTTAATCGTCCAATGACGCCAATAGCCTTTTTCATCATCTACTTTGTTTGTTGGATGATAAGCTCCTGAGGGATGATGATGAGTTGGTTCATGCGTCATGTGACGCAAAAGTGGACAAGCGATTAGGAGCGTCGCATGCCGAAGACGAAGGAACAGAAGCGCAAGGAGCGTGAACTCCGCAAACGGAGACGGCACCATCAGCTGTTAATGGCTGAGAGGCCCAAAGTCTTCCCGGAATATTCCTTCCCGCAGAGCGATGCCGATATAGCCCATGTCGATCCTGAGTTCGTTGCTGCGGAGAAGAAAGCCGCCAAACGTCTCAACTTCAGGGACGGGGCGCTTTTTGACGAACTCGACATGAGGTTCCAGCGCACCATGAAAACCTCGGGTTTTAGGGTGGCCATGGCGGAGCTTGTGGAAAGTGTCGCCGGGTTGGATGGGGTGCATCAGTCAGAAGGGAAAAAAAACCTCTTCTTTGCCATGCTCAAGCCCGGGATGGCGATCTTCGACAGTCTTGAACAAGAGGGACAGATTGAGAGGCATGCCCCGTATTGTGACTTCCACGTGCGGCCCGACGAGATCGATTTCGCCATCACGTTCGATGCCCTGCTCAAGACATGGACTTCTCACGGAGTCGCACACCACTCACGGCGCAGGCTGGTGATGGAGATAGGTGGACGGCGTTTGATCCCGTCGTTCACCAGGCACGCTGTCGAGAGGGTGGTGCGGAGGCTGGTCATGGAGCTCAACTATTTGGGAGCGGGCGACGTGTTCTCGTTCTTCTCCATGGACACGCATGTGGAGACGGTGTCGCTCAACGGTGGCAGGGACGCTGGGTTTTCAATGTGGGCGGTGTGCGGCGGAGATAGTTGTTTCATCCACGAGGCGTATGCGAAGGCGTGCATCGGCGGCGGCTATGCCGAAGGCCGGAACTACTACTACAGGATCGGCTACCTCCCCGTCGCCCTCGACGGCGAGTTCGCCTGCGCCAAGACGTGTCTGACGCCGGGGATGATCGGCACGCCGGAGGAGGAGTTGTTAGGAGGTCCAGATATCCAAAACCCTTGAGGAAAGACTTTGGGAGGGCGTCCGGAACGCCGAGACCGTCAAGCGGTTTCATGATTCCGGCGACTTCTCAGCCATCAAATGGTTCCACGATAATGGCATCCCCCAGGTCAGGGAGTTCGCAGGCGAAGTATTCAATCCACCCATCTCGATTCTGTCAAATAATAGAGGTAAGGCGTGTTGATGAGATGGTTCATCATTCTTGCATCCTCGCCTTTGCCACCCCGCCGCTGGTGGCGTTCCTCTATCTGCGCTCAACGGCGAAGGCGGCGTCAAGCTAGGCTTCGAACATGGGCGGCGAGATGAAGAGGAAGCTGTTTGAGATGTCATTGAGGCGGGTGCGTTGAGGTAATGTCCGTGGACAGGGAAGTCGCCGCATTTTACGCTCAATCCCCGTCTCTCTCGTTCCGATGGCGCACGAACATCACGGACGTCCAGCCGGGATTGATAATGCGGGGAAAGGTTGATAGATTAAACCATGCGCATCGTTCACCGTGGAGAACCATATCATGACCATCACCATCGACATTCCAGACCGCGCGGCAGGCTCGCTCATTGACGTTGAGGCTCTGCGCCGTGAAGTGTTCGTAGACTTCGTGCTCTCCCAGCGTCAGAAGGGGGAGATAAGCCTGGGTGAGGCCGCCGAGATTCTCGGGGTCAACTGTCGTGAGGTCATGGAGATGCTCGGCCGGAGGGGACTTCCCGTGTCCAACATACCGCCCGGCGAGACGTCGGCTGGTTTGGACGCCCTGCGGAAGGCCGCAAGGTGATCGTTCCCGACACCAGCGTGCTCATCGCCTTCGAGAAGTCGGGGATTCTCCACCTGCTGGGCAAGCTCCCCGTGAAGGTCGCCGTGACGCCGGCCGTGCTTGCCGAACTATTGGCCAAGTCCCCCGACTCCGCCGGCTGCGAGGCGTTTGTCAGCTCGGCGTCATCGGTTGCGCCGCCGCAGGCCGAGCCGGTGTTCAAAAGACGGCTCGGAGCGGGCGAGCGGGAGGTCATCGCCCTTGCCCTTGAGACCAACTCGGTTCCCGTGCTCGACGACATCAAGGCTCTCAAAGAGGCCAAGGAGTTAGGGCTCGTCCCGGTCCAAACTATCGACCTCCTGACCCTCTGCGAGGAGTGGGGCTTGATCGAGTCGGCGGCGGCTTTGATCATGAGGCTCGCCGCGGTGGGCGTGCATCCACCCGCCTCATCATGACCGGAGAAATACGCCGTTGCTTGCGGATGGCCGCAATCGTCACTCCTTGTTCTTCCCGCCCTGGTAACAGATGACCATGGCACCAATGATCCCGGGCACCCACCCGAGCAGCGTCAGCACGGTGACGAGCAGGATCGAGCCGCACCCCTTGTCGATGACGGCCAGCGGCGGCAGCAGAATGCATGCTATGACTCTCAGAACGCTCATAATCCAACTCCTTTCAGTGAAAGCCTATTGCCTCAACGCCCTCGGCGAGCGACTCCCCCCGCCGGATGTCGGACTCAATCTTCATCTGCATCCGGATATTGCTCGGGGTTAGGTCCCTTCCTCTCAAGCACGCACGGCAGCGAGTCTGGCTCCTTCTCCCCCTTCAAGGGCTTCACTTTGCGGATCTCGAATGTCCAATCGTCTCCGAAATCGAAGAGGTAGTAGCGTGTCTTCCTGCCGGAAGGTAGAATGTCTCTCACGAGGATCTCCCCGAAGTCGTCCTCCCTGTCCTCCCATTCATCCTTCTCGCTGACGCTCTCACGCTTGGCGAATGGAGATGCGCTGTTGGCGATGAAGAAGTCATATAGGTGGTCACGGTCGAACGAAACGGCGTCCTGGATGGTCTCGTGCAGGTCGCAGAGCGTCGCCTCCTCGTCCATGGCGACGACACGGACGCATTCCTTTTTAAAGTATGCGCCCGACACGCATTCGATTCTAAGTTTGATAGCCATGCCTGCTCCGTTAAGAAATAATTGTCCGCTACCATTACAATAATGTGCGCACTATTTTTATCAGGTGGCATCGTGAATTGGGGCAGGGGCAAAATAGCTTCCCCGAGACCTCCGCCGACTCGATGAGTGCGGCTCCTAAGCAATCAACATGCTAAAAATAGAGCAGGACTTATTGAATGCAATCATTCCGGCGTTGGGAACAGCAGATCGCAGGCGAACTGTTTGGTTAAAAAAGCCAAGCCACCGATAGTCCAGGAGCGATCTCGGCAAGAGCGGCCAACCCTACCAGTTGCCATGGAACCCATGGACTAACCGGACAGCGTCTATTACTCACGCCTTATGCGCAAAGAAAACGATTGCCGATGCGCATGAGAAACTGAATTGGCTTGTCAGAAGCTATGCGGTGGTTGGCGGCATGCCGGAGGCCGTCTCGGTTTTCGGCAGCACGGGAAGCTTCAAGGAGACCTTGCGGGTCAAGTCGGGAATAGTCGAGACTTTCAGGCTGGATCTGCACAAATACGCAGCCAAGGCGGACACCCGGTTGCTGACCATCGCTATCGACAGCCTGCCCCGACAGTTAGGAAGGAAGCTGATCTACTTGGAGCCGGAGCTCTACTATTGGGCCAGGGAGCGGAAGGCGTCCTCGCTGAGGTCGACTACCTGATGACGGACGGGGGGCAACATCGTTCCTGTCGAGGTCAAGGCGGGAAGGCTGGTCGGCGAGTCGAACTCCAGCCCCATTCCTTCCCGCAGAGATTGAGAGGCCAGCCTCAACAGGCGTTCCACATTCAGAAGTCCACTGTTCTGTCCATGCATATTGCCAAGAGGTAACTCGATGACCTTTATTTACGGACAGCTTCGAGCTGTACCTTCTGCCATT
>CAYTFM010000500.1:0-3993 GCA_964436735.1 uncultured Victivallales bacterium
CTGCGCGGCGAGCGGTTCATCGAGGTGGCGCTGTCCGCTCCTGACCTTTCCGCCGCGACCACCCGCCGCGGCGCGGTCCAGCACGTTCCGTTCAAGGCCGAACTGGCCGCGGCGCCGCCCACGCTCGACGGCACGCTCGCCGACTGGAATCAGAAAAGCTTCGTCACGGTCGACCACGCCGGCCCGGCAATCGCGCCGCATCGCTCGCGGATCGCGGCGAAATGGGACACCGAGCGTCTGTACATAGCACTTGACGTCGAGGGGCGCAAACTGAGCGTCGTGCCGCCGGGAGGCAGCTTCTGGTCGTTCGACACCCTCGAGCTTTTCATCGACTTCCTCAACGCCAAGAAACCGACCCGCGACCACCGCTGCATGCAAACGTGGATCTCGCTCAAGAATGGGGAGACCGGCAAGGCGTCGTGGGGGAACTGCCCCAACGATCCCAATGGCGTGTACCTCAAGGGCGACTCTCCTGCGACCTATCAGGCCGTCGTCGTCGAGCGTGAGAACGGCTTCTCCGCGGAGGTCGCGCTCGACTGGAAGTCGCTCACGGAAAACAGTTGGCTTCCCGCCAGTGAACGTTTCATGCCCGGCCCCGGCAAAGTCATCGGCTTCGACGCCGCCTTGGCGAACCGTCCACTCCTTGGCGACATCACCAAGCATTGGGGAACTCCCGAAAGATGGGGGCTCCTCGAACTGCTTCCCGCGGGAGCATCTGCCGCCCTCCCACCGGCTCCACTCACCTTTGACGAGAGCAAGGTGGAGACCAAGAAGGAGGCGTCCCCCTCCGCCGTCACCTTCTCGCCCACGCAGACGGATGGCTGGACGTTCCCGGAACCCGCCCTCGGCGACGATGGATTGAAACTGAGAAACGGTCACGCCTCCCTCCTCCTCGACAAACCACTGGAGGGCGTCCTCTCCGACGCGGGAATGACATTCGAGATCACGCTCGGCGGGGCAGTCCACGCCAACGATTCGAAGGATAAAATCCAGCCGCACGCCCGGATCTTCCTGACGCCGGATCCGCTCGAGAAGTTCGTCGAGCCATACTGCATGAAAAATGCGTTCTGCCTCATCGCCGAGTTCAACGAGGGTTCGGACGTGTCACTGCACTTCTCCCGCAAGACGGACGCGCCGGATGGCTGGGGCGTCGGCCTCTGGGGAGGAACCATCCCAGCGTCCGCCTTTCCGCTGCGCGTCTCTCTCCACCTTGACAAGAACAACTACCGGCTTGCCTTTTCGAAGGACGTCGAAACCGGCGCAGGCACCCTTTCCGGACCGCATGGCTTGAAGCCTGACACCTGGACGACCCCGATGCGCTTCGGCGTGAAATCCTGTTATGGCGCCATCCCCGCGGACGTCATCATCAAGGAGGTGACGATAAAATGAGGAAACGCTTCACGCTCATCGAACTGCTGGTGGTGATCGCCATCATCGCGATCCTCGCCAGCCTCCTGCTGCCCGCCCTGAAAAACGCCCGGGAGTCGGCGAAGGGCGTCATGTGCCTCAGCAATCTGCGGCAGTGCGGGACGGCCGCCTGCCAGTACGCCGACGACAACCTCGGGTGGCTCCCCCATTGCGGCAACACCAGCGGCCCCTATCCACCAAAATGGAACTATGCCCTCTATCAAGGGAAATACCTGAGCTACTCCGTCACGCTCTGTCCTTCCGAGCGTCCGTACAGCACCACTCCCGAGACGCAACCCGCCTCCAATTCCGGCTACGGCATCGAGTTGTGGAACAACAAAGCGACCGGAGTGGGGTGGTCGGACGGTTGGACGAAATTGAGCATGCCGCAGGAGCCGTCGACCTACGTGTGGATGGCGGACAGCGTGAACCCGACCGGCTACGGCGACCCGATGCAGGTCTGCTGGATCACCGCCAACAGCGCCACCATGACCAACAACTTCGCTCATCTGCGCCACCGGTTCAAGGCGAACGTCCTATGCCTCGACTTCCATTCCGAACCGATGCAGAAGACGACGCTGGCGACGCTCGGTCAACAGTGCTTCACCATCACCTATCCGTTCTAAATCTCGCACGCCAGGAACTGTTGTTTCTTACTCTTAATCTTAATCCAATCGTACCACCATGCGAGAAAAAGCATCGGGCGTTCCGGCAAAACCGCAGGTCGCAGGAGTGCCGCCAAGCATCGCGGTCCGCCGCGGGGTGAAACTCATCCTCCGCCTCGCCCGGCGGATGCGCCTCGCGCCCGGGGACAAGTTTCCGCCGCAGAGCGAACTGCGCGCGCAGCTGGAACTCACGAACTTCGTCATCTCCGGTGCCATGGAGGAACTGGCCCGCGCGCAGGCGATCGTGCGCAAGGGCAAGGGCGGCACCACCTTTCTCGGCCTTGACTCGTTCTCGCCGGCCGCCTTCACCGTGGCCGTCGCCGCCATCTCGCCGGCGCGGGAGCCCGTCACCCCCTCCGCCGCCCAGGCGTTCACCCAGACGATGTTCGAATTGTTCGAACGCGGCTGCACCATCAAAACGTGTTTTCGCAGCACGGTGCGGGAATGGACACCACCAACCACTGAGGAGTTCAACGGGCTCAAAGACGACATCGACAACGGCGAGGTTGACGCAGTTCTTCTGCCGCTTCTTTTCATGCGCGCCGGCGACCAAGACGAGATCTCGGCGCGCGGCACGCCAGTGGTGAGCTGCGGCGTCCGCGACGACACGACCAGCGGCGTTCTCATCGATCAGCGGGCGTTCGCCGCCGAGGCAGTCGGACATCTTGCCTCCACCGGCTGCCGACATCTGGCGGTCGCCAACCTGGACAACCCCAAACCAGGGTACTCGGATTTCTGGAGGGGTTTTCAAGAAGGGCTTGCCATCCACGGTCTTCCGTTAGAGGAAAAAGCCCACTTCGCCAGCTTGCTCGTGACGGGCAGGCCTGGCGGCCAGCGGATCGCGCAGGATATCCTCGCGCTCCCGTCCCCGTCGCGTCCCGACGGAGTGGTCTTCACCGACGACTGGTTGGCCCTCGGCTTCTGCGAAACCGTAGCGACAACCTAGTACCGTCCCCGCATCGCCGTCCAGACGAACCTCCAGGCCCCACTCCACTTCCCGCTGCCGGTCGACCGCTTCGAGGTCGACATCACTGAACTCGTCGCCCTCAGCGTCAAGATGGCGTTCGATCGCCTCCTCAATCCCAGCCGCGGTCCGGAGGTCGTCAGGCTGACGCCGAAAAGATAACGGTAAGCGCACACCCTCAACTCAACCGGCTACGCCGGGACCACTCGTTCACACTCGTGGCTCTGTTCAGACGCCGTGAACTGAGCCCCGACTGTTAAGGAGGGGTTGCCACATTGATGTTCCACCTCTGGACTTTCGAATACTGAGGCGACGCTACTCAATAGCCGTCCGTGCCGACGGACGTTACCTTCTCCTTGACATTTTCCATCATATATTTTTCTGATAATTAATTTCACAGCCTGGCTTTCGCCAGTAGCTGCGAATGTATTTATCGAAAAACTATAGACGTGCTTTGACCGCAGCTTGTTACGCATGATCTCGCTCACCCACGGCGCAAGGCCGCAGGGGTCGATAAATGTAATTGCCCGCGCAAGTAGCCAACTGATTTAATTCACCAACGGGGCAAGCCCGTTGGGATCTTGCCCACCCTCCCATGGGCTCGTCCCATGGTGAAGTCTACCACAAGCGACCTCACGCCATAGAGTATAACACCCCATGGCGGAGAACCGCGCGATGTGATACTATTTATTGCAACAGGGGAGCTGTCATATGAAGTGCTTCAGGAGCATACTTTTCTACACCTGCGGCAAGGACGAAGAACGTGGCGCACTGGAGAAGGCGATAGATCTGGCACAGCGGAATGACGCGCGTCTCACCGTCGTCGGCGTCCTGCGGGAACTTCCTCGCGATCTGCGACTGCTCGCCTCCGCGCTCCCGATCGACACGCTCCAAGAGGAGGCACTGCGGGAGATGGGCGAACGACTGAACGCGTTCGCTGGTCCGATGCGCCAGAAA
>CAYTFM010000501.1:0-3982 GCA_964436735.1 uncultured Victivallales bacterium
TCTCGGAAAAAGAGAGACGAAATCGTTGTTTTTAAAGGGCTATGGGATCATTCTGTTTCACGTTGGCTACGCGAAGATAGGGTAGCGTCACCATTTTGCGGTCACAAAGCTTTCGCCCCAAGGTGACTCCGCCAGCGACAAGGGCGATATCTTCAAAACGCACACAAATCCAAGACGGTGGAATCATTGCGTCTTCTGAAGCAGTATCAACAGACGTGAGTAAGGTTGATTTCAGGCCTAACCTTGTAAGGCATTCTTCTGCCGGCTCATCCTTCGGATCTTGCGGCACGAGTTTGCCTTGGACGGCGAGGGAGAGGATGGTTTTGCGGAGGTCGGCGGGGGAGAGTGTGGTTGTGTCGTCGAAGAGGCGGTCGAGGGTGGCCGGTGTGGGGTGCTCGGCGAAACTGGCGTGGCAGGCGCGGGAAAGCGCGGGAAAGATTCGCTCCCGCTCCTGCTGCCGCGCCTCCAACTGGTCGCACAAGGCCATCAATTCATCCACCTTCGCCACGATCCGCTTCTGCTCGGCGAGGGGAGGGAGACCGAACGGAAACGAGCGCACTAAGTCTGTATTGAGATTGAGTTGAGCAAGACCACGAGCATGTTGCTCAGCGTACTGCCTTAGCGTGTGGAAGAGATAAAGGAAGAACTTCTGGCTCAGAAGTTTTTCGGGAAATTTGGGGAAGGCAAGATAGCCGTCGTGGATGCAACAACCGTCAATCCCGAGAACAATTGGAACGCCAATGGTTGCGCTATTGGTTAGAACGAGTGTACCCTTAGGCAGAAGCACAGACTTCCGCATACCCGCCTCGGTGAGGAATTCATCAGTGTCCATCAACAAACCGTTTTGACCGTGCTTGCGTATATCCGAAATCTTGACCCAGTGATATGGCGTTCGTGTGTCCGAAAAATAACGAGGATCGCCTTTGGGACGCGGAGACGCCCCGCGAATAACGTGAAGAATTTGGCCGATTTTTGTCTCCACCCATGTGGCGGGGAAGTGTTTGGAGTCGGTAGGCTTATCCGTGCCCCCCTCTTTACTACGACCACTGCGGCCATTAAGCGGATTGGCTGCTTTAAATGCCTTCAACTGTTTGAGTAACTCAGCACCCGATTCGTCATTCGGATCTTGGGGCACGAGTTTCCCCTGCACGGCGAGGCTGAGCACCAGTTCCCGCAGTTTGGGGATGGCGTTGGGGGCGTCGGCGAAGAGGTCGAAGGTCTCGAAGAAGGTTTTGAGGGCGGGATGAAGGTCGTTGGGGTTCATGCTCCACCCTTGAGGCTGTGCGCGAGTTCGGGAGTCTTCATCGCGCGGCCTCCGCGTCACGGGACCATTCGAGGAGCTTGGCGTTGAGAAGCTCTTTGGAGGGTAGATAGGGCTGGTATTCCTTGGCGTGGATATTGGCGTCGGGGGGAAGGGTGAGCCTCACCACGGCGACCTTCTTCTCCTTGCACAAGAGCAGGCCGATGGTGGGGTTCTCCTCGGGCAGTTTCACGTGGCGGTCGTAATAGTTCACATACATCTGCATCTGTCCGAGGTCCTGATGCGTGAGCTTGTCGAGTTTTAGATCAATGAGGACGTAGCAGCGCAGGAGGCGGTTGTAGAAGACGAGATCCACGAAGAAATGATCCTCATCAAAGGTGAAGCGTTTCTGGCGGGCTTCGAAGAGGAAGCCCTTGCCAAGCTCAAGGAGGAATTTCTCCAGGTTGGTGATGAGGGCGGACTCAAGGTCGGTCTCGCTATAGCTCGCCTTCTCGTCGATGCCGAGAAACTCGAGCACAAGGGGATTCTTCAGGACATCCTCCGGTTTCTCTACGAGCTGTCCCTTCTCGGCGAGCCGCTTCACGCCTGCCTTGTCGCGGCTGAGCGCGAGTCGTTCGTAGAGGCATGAGGCTTTTTGGCGTTTGAATTCGGATAGCGACCAGGCTTCGTTAGAAGCTTCGATCTCGTAAAAGCTACGCTCATCAGGGTCCTTGATGGTGAGGAGAAGGATATAGTGGGACCAGCTCAGTGAAAATGGGTTACGAAACTCTCCAGAAGGTTTCCGAATAACTGCTGATTGATCAGACCTCGCCTCGAATTTTCCTCCCAGCGGCAATTTAACAGACACTGTCTGTTGAATTCTTATTTGGTTATCAATAAAAAACTTACGCATCAATTGAAGATTGCTGACGGAAAACCCTTTCCCGAATTCTTCCGTCAGTTGCTTGGATAGTTCCTTGAGCAGCTCCTGGCCGTATCCAGCCCGTTTCTCGCCCTTCTGCTCGTGCTCGACAATACGTCGACCGATCTCGAAATTGGTGAGCACCTGGAGCGTGTTGACCGTGGAAGCGGCGGCGTGGCGGGCGGATTGGATAAGGCCTCGGATCTCGGCGACAAGTGGGGCAAGACCGCTTGGCTTTCGTTTCACAGGCGAGACGACGTGGAGACTATCTGTTTTCTTTCTCATCGTGTCAACGCCTCCTGGAGCTGGGCTTTCAGGGCGGCGCGGGTTTCAGCGATCTGGGCAAGGAGGGTTTTGTATTTCGCCAGGAGCTTGTCGGGATCGTGGGTCTCCGCCTCGGGCGCGTTGGGGTTCTTTATATCGAGGTTGTAGATGGGCCAGTAGTGGCGGTCGCCGATGGATTGCTGCTCCTTGGCCTGCTGACGGAGGGCGTCGATCCGCTCGGCCAGAGCGGCGATTTCCGCCTCGGCCTTTTTGCGGACGGAATCCTTTTTCTCTCCCTTGCTGGCGTCGCGGAGGTCTTTGATCTGGTTCGCCAACGCGGCGGCTTCGCCGTCGAGGGCGTTCGCCTTGTCCCAGTGCGGTGTGGCCCTGGCCTCGGCGTCCTGTTTGAGCTTTTTGAAATCCACCTTCCATGCCACTTCGTTTTCGACGCGGGTGGCGAAGCCGTCGGACTCCTTGCCCCACCAGTCGGCGATGGGCTGGAGCTCCTCGACGCGGAGCGGTTTGGTCTTCGAATAGCTTTTCACGCCGTCCGGATAGCGGTGCTCGTAAAACCAGATGACGTCGGTGGGCTTGCCTTTGGTGAAGAAAAGCAGGTTGGTCTTGATCCCGGTGTATGGATTGAAGACGCCGTTGGGCAGCCGGATGATGGTGTGGAGGTGGCACTCACGCAGGAGCAGTTCCTTCACCTTGGCCTTCACTCCTTCGCCAAAGAGTGTGCCATCCGGGAGGACGACCGCGCCGCGGCCGTTGTCCTTCAGCAGCTTTTTGACGATGAGGGCGAGGAACATGTCGGCGGTCTCGCGGGTGCGGATGTCCGAGGGGAAGTCGGTGCCGACGCCGTCGTCCTCCATGCCGCCGAAGGGGGGATTGGTGATGACGCAGTCCACCCGTTCGGTGAGTTTCCAGTCGTTCCAGCCTTTGGCGAGAGTGTTGCGGTGCTCGATCATGCTGGGCACGTCGATGCCGTGGAGCAGCATGTTGGTGGTGCAGAGGAGGTGCGGGAGCTGTTTTTTCTCGATACCCCGGATGCATGCGGCGACGGCCTTGCGGTCGTCCGCGCCCGACTTCTTGCTGGTCTGTTTTTCCAGATGGGCGATGGTGGCGGTGAGGAAGCCGCCCGTGCCGCAGGCGGGATCGAGCACGGTCTCGCGCTTCTTGAGGCTCGGATTGACCATCCTCACCATGAACTCGGTGATGGCGCGTGGGGTGTAGAATTCACCCGCATTGCCGGCGCTGCGCAGATCGTTGAGAATCAGCTCGTAGATCTCCCCCATCTGCCCACGCTGTTTGATGTCGTGGAAATCGATGGCCTCGTCGAGCTTTTCGATGACGCCCAGCATGAGCGTGCCGGACTTCATATAGTTGTTGGCGTCGACGAAGACTTCACGGACGACCTTGGCCCGTTCGTCGCCATCGATGCTGAGGTCCTTGAGTCCCGGGAAGACGGCGGTGTTGACATGCGCGATCAGCCCGTTGGCGGGGATCTGCGGTTTGCCGTCCTCGTAGGCGGCCCAGGTGCGCCAGCGGCACTCCTC
>CAYTFM010000502.1:0-3940 GCA_964436735.1 uncultured Victivallales bacterium
CGGGTATCTCGATCATCTTCATGCGGGAGGTCTCGACCTTTTCGCGGAGGGACTCGAAGACCTTGACGTTGTTCACCGCCTCGATCACGGGGAGTTCGGGACGGGCGCGTGGCGGACAGAACCACCAATGCTTGCTGTCCTCCGCCTCGTTGACGTTGACCGGTTCGAGGTCGGCCGCCGCGCTGAGGTCGGGCAGGGGATTCTCGCGGGGTCTCACTGCCCGTATGGATGCGGACTGCCGGTCGGCGGCCGCCGCCGGATCGTCATCCTCGGCATTCAGCCATTTGTTGAAAGAGGCAATTAAATTGGAGAAGAAGCCCATCAGTCCCTCCAGTCTTTCTGGTGGTGTTCCCGGTAGAAGGCCTGCCCCCAGCCGGCAAGTTTTTCGTTCTCGAAGACCAAGGGTGTGCATTCGGTGCTGGTGATCACACCGTCGGCCCAGTCCCATTCGGTATAGTAGTACCACACGTTCGGGCGGTGGTATTTCTCCTTGGTCAACGGCTCGCCCATCACGGCGAGAACCTCTTCCTTCGTCATTCCCTTCCGCAGTTTCGTCAGGCGTTCGCGGTTCAGTTCGCGCTCCGCCGAGCCACAGGAGCAGAGAAGGGCGGCGGCGGCGGCGCAGAGGAAAAGGCGGCAATAAAAACGAAGTGCGGCACGAGTGCGACGGTGAGCGGCGAAACACAATTGTAATGGTGAAAAGCCACAAAGCGCATTGAGTTTTTTCCGGAGGGAATTATACTTCAGTCCGGTCATGGGACGGTCTCGTGGCTTAAGTCTTAGTAATCGTTAAACTGCGTATAATAGCACCCCTCCCGCCAGTTTTCCATAAATGAATGCAACGGGGGTGCGGCGAGGACGTTGAGTGAGGATGGGACACGCCAACACGCCATTCTGGCGAATCTCGGGTGGTGCTCGGGACTCGTGGATACTGGGGACGATCCATGCGGGGCGTTGGCGGAGCGTCGAACTGCCGGCTTTGGTCGCCGATGCCCTCGATGCGGCGGACATCCTTTTCACGGAGAGCGCCGTCGAGGCCGCCGACCAGGCCGCCATGATCGCCAAGACCCTGCTGCCGTGCGGCGCGCGCCTCCGGGAGCTCATCGGCTCAACGCGTTTCGACGTTCTGCTTCAGCTCCTCGAGGTCCTGCGCATCCCGGTGCCAGTGGAGGTCGTCGATCGCCACGACATCTGGTTCGCCATCCTGCTGCTTTCGACTCCCCCGGCTGCCAGCCCTTCGGAGGCGCCACTTGACCTCGTGCTTCATGAGGCGGCGGCTTCTTCGGGCAAGGAGATCCGCTTCCTGGAAAATCCCGAGGAGCACATGTCCGTGCTCGGACGCTTCTCGGAGGCGGAGAGCCTCGCCATCCTCGACGAGACTATGGCCGCGCTCAAGGAGGACGGAGCGGGGTTCTTCCAAAGTCTGCTCGGCATGTACGAGGAGGGACGGATCGCCGAGATCGTCAAACTCATGGACTGCCGTCATTCCGTCGGCCTCCGCCGCAAGTTCCGGAAGGTCATGCTCCACGAGCGCAACGAGCTGTTCGCCGACCGCCTCCTTCCGCATCTGGAGAGGGGCGGCGTGTTCGCCTCGTTCGGGGCCGCCCACCTGCCCGGCGTCAAGGGCGTCGTCGGCCTCCTCCGTCGCAAGGGGGTTGAGGTCAAGCCGGTCCGCGTGAAGATGCCCCGGATCAGATCGGCAGATAGAAACGAAGAGTAACGTGAAACGTGATGCGCTCGAACACTGAACACGAACACAGTATGTCCCTTTTGTCCAGATATGCGGGAATAATCTTCGACATGGACGGCACGCTGACCGTTCCGGTGATCGACTTCCTGGCGCTGCGCCGCGAGTTGGGCGTCGCGGAGGGGATCGACCTGATCGAGGCGTCCCGTGGGCTTGACGACGAGGGCCGCGCCTGGTACTGGGGCGTGATCGAGCGGCATGAGCGGGCCGCCCGCGGGAACCTGCGGCTGCAGACGGGGCTCCACGAGACCTTGGCCCGATTCGAGCGCGCCGGCGTCCGCATGGCCGTGATGACGCGGAATTCGCGGGAAGGCGCCGAGGCCGTCCTCGCCCTGCTCGGAACACGCCTCCATCCCGTGCTCACCCGGGAGTTCGAGCCGGTCAAGCCCGCTCCCGAGCCCGCGTTGCACATCGCGAAGTCATGGGGCGTCGCCGCCCGCGACGTGCTGGTCGTTGGCGACTATCGCGACGACCTCCTCTGCGGCCGCGCCGCCGGCTGCGCCACCTGCTTCTTCCACAACCCCGGCGCGCCTTCCTACCCCGAGCTGGCGGACTATGTCGTCACCTCCTATGAGGAGCTCGCGCGGGTGGTCCTCTGGTGATGGATGCCGCGGGGGGCTGGCTCTTGACGAAGGGGCATGAAGGTTATACGGTATGGTATAACTTATGGTGCGCAAAGAAACATTCGGAGAGATGCGATGCTGCAGAAGGTTTTCAACAAGGGGCAGATTGTTCTGCCGGTCGAAATGCGGAAGGGGCTGGGAGTGGGCGTGGGCGAAATGGTCGATGTGCGGTATGATAAAACAAGGCGTTGTATCGTGATCGGCAAGCCGACCGGGAAGTCCGCCGCTCTGGGCGGATCGCTCGCCACGTATGGGCGGCTCAAGCCGTTCCCTTCCAAGAGGAGGATGCGGGGCGTGCTTGCCGAGGCGTTAAGCCATGAGGAGTAAACTTCTTGATGCCAATGTGATCCTGCGCTTTCTGGTCGAAACGCCGGACACCATACCGGTTCGATTTAAAGGGGTCTTCTCCCTTTTCCGTGATGTCGAATCCAAGGAAACCGAGGTGTGGATCGTCGATGTGGTGGTGTTCGAGGTGTATTATGTGCTGACCCGACACTACCAGGTTCCCCGTCCTGTGGCGGTCGAGACGCTTGCCGAGTTGTTGGGGTTCGCAGGTGTTCACATGGCTGACAAGGAGCTTGTCTTAGCGTGTCTGGAACTCCTGCGTTCAAAAAACGTGGATTTGGTTGACGCCTACCTTGCCGCCCTTGCGAGGAAGAGGGGCGATGCGGAGATTTACTCTTTCGACAAGGATCTTGTCAAGCTGGGGCTGAAACTGCTTGAGATCAAGCCGTAGACGCATGCGGCGGTAGGGTGTTGCGGCGCAGGGAAAGGTGGGTAGGTGGATGGGCACGCTGAATTGCCGAAGCATATTCGACGCGCTGTTCGACGCCTTCGGCCCGCAGCGGTGGTGGCCGACCACGCTGGCGGGCGACGCGGCGCCGAGCTATCATGGACGGAAGCTCGACGCCCGCGGGAAATTCGAGGTGGCCGTCGGCGCCGTGTTGACCCAGAACACGAACTGGGGCAACGTCGAGCAGGCCCTCGGCAATCTCCACCGGCTTGATCTTCTTGACCCGGAGCGGATTCTCGCGGCGGACGCGCCACGCCTGCTCGAGGCCATACGCCCCTCCGGTTATTACAACATCAAACTCGTCAGGCTGCGCGAGATGACGACGTGGTGGCGCGCGAACGTCAGCGATGGCGTTCTGGCGCCGAAAGGGCGGACGCTTGCGCACTGGCGCGCCTCGCTGCTCGGCGTCAAGGGCGTGGGGCGCGAGACCGCCGACAGCATCCTGCTGTACTGCTTCGACCTGCCGACGTTCGTCATCGACACCTACACGAAGCTCATCATGGCCCGGCACTTCGGCGTCCCCCCCGCCATCGACTATGACGAGCTCCGTGACCTGTTCATGGAGGCGCTGCCTGGCGATCCGGCGCTCTTCAAGGAGTTCCACGCCCTTTTCGTGCGCCTCGCCAAGGAGGCCTGCCGCAAGGGCGTCTGCCTCGACCACTGCCCGTTGCGCCTCCCGGGAGGGGCGTGATGAGCGGCTAACCACGCAACGTAGTGCACGAAGTTGCATCACGTGTGCGTGGAGAATGTGTTTGGGGCATGGTTCAACGGTTCAAC
>CAYTFM010000503.1:0-3917 GCA_964436735.1 uncultured Victivallales bacterium
CGACGACGGGGAGGAGCTGGGGGCGGAGGTGGATGGCGCCTTTGACGAAGGGCGGCATGTCGGGGCCCTCGGTGATGTTCTGGATGCCCACGATCTCGGTGACGTAGGCGATCTCGATGCCGTAGTCCTCGTTGGCGATGTGGAAGGTGAGGTACTTGTCCTTCTGCGAGTCCTCCTCTTCCTCATCGAGGATATCCTCCTCCTCGACCGTCTTCCTGCCTTTGTTCTCCGCCATGGCGCCTCCTTTTCTTAAATCTATCTTCCCACCACAAACATCCTGCCTCTTAATCTTGATCTTAATCGCACCGCTCTTCCCCTCAACGCCCCCCCCCCGCCTCCGACGCATATGTTTCAAAGGTTTCCTCGACGGCCTCGAGCAACTGGTCGGGCGAGAGTGGTTTATCAATGAAGTTGTGGCACCCGAGACGCATCAAATCGACGACTGTCTCCTTGTCCGCGTAGCCACTGATGGCGAGGATTGGAATGCTGATTCCGAGACCTTTCAAATGCTCCACCAGTTCGCCCCCCCCCATCAACGGCATGACCACGTCAGTGATCACGAGGTCGAACGGAAGCCGTCCCTCCGCCAATACGCCGGTGAAAAGCTCAAGGGCCTTGAAGCCGTTGTCCACCACCGTCACTTCATACCCGGCGCAATCGAGGACAAGCGCCAGCGCCGTGCGCATGTGCGCCTCGTCCTCGACCAACAACAATCTCTTCGTTGAGAGCATGAGCTATTTCCAGTATAGAAATGTTGAGAATCCACCTCTGACACTCTGCGGACAATAACAGCAAAAGTGATGCCAAACCTGAAAACAAACACTCATAGTATTAATCACAAACAGCTTACACGACACACCACAACAAACGCGGATCCTCGGACACAACCAAGTCCACAACCACGCCACAACCAGGGTTGTGGAAAATGGACATGAGCTTAACCGGCTACGCGACACTTCTTTGCCCGCCGCGGCGGGCGGAACAACTGTAGCCCTTTCCACGGGCTCACGCCCGTGGCTACATTTGTGCCATCCCCTGCGGGGATTAGCACGCTGAACACACCCAAATAACAATTTCCCAAACGGTCACTATGACGCGATACGATTATGGTATCTTACCATGACCATAGCGCACGCAGTCCATGCCATGCCTCAATTGCATTCGCAGAAGTGCCATGCTATCATTATACAGTCCACTCTAAAACCCCCTTGCGCCAAAGGGGTTTTAGAGTGGACTCATTTATGGTAACGCATACCATTCAAACAGGCGAGCCCCATGAAGACCGTCGCAAAAACTTTGGAGGAACTGGTCGAGTTGCTGGCGATGGAAGGCATCGAAGCGGGAGCGCGCCTTCCGCCCGAACGCGACCTTGCCGTCCGCCTGGGCTCATCCCGCCCCACCCTGCGCAAGATCCTCGACCAATACGAGCGGATCGGGGTGCTGGAGCGACGCGGCCGCGGCGGCACCATTCTGCGCGAGAAGCTCGACCCGTCCCTTTTCCACGCGCCCAGCCAGCAGTCCTCCTCGCCACTCGTCTGCATGATCTGGAACTCCGACGATGAGCGTAAATATGGCGATTCGCCCAAACTCCGCGCCGTGGAGGAATGGCTTCTCGACCGGGGGTACCTCCTCAACACATACGCCGCCTACCAGGACCGGCAGGATCCTGCGAAGGAGCGCGCCTACCTCAAATCGCTGCTGCGGCTCCGCCCGGTCGGCCTCGTGGCGCTGGGCACGCCGCTGGGGGAGACGAACGCCGAACTGTTCGCCGAACTCTCACACCGCGGCATCCGCGTCGCCCACATCAATCATTTCAGAGAGCATCTTCCCGACGAGCCGTTCTTCATGCCCGACTGGAGGCTTGCGGGGGTCATGGCCGTTTCGTGGCTTGTCGCGAAAAACTACCGAAAGGCGCTGATCGCGAACCTGTCCAAAAACTCCCCGGCGGCAAAGCGAACGATTGAGGGGGTCCGGCAGGGAGCGGCCTTCCATGGCGTTCCGTTGCTGAACGAACCGGACATTCCCTACGCCGGAGAAGACGCGGGCAGCGCCCAACTCAGACGCGCCTGCAAAGCCATCCCGCCCGACACGGGCGTGGTGGTGTTCAGCCCCCTCGGCGTCAACGTGATCAGTGACGAACTAGTCAGTCAGGGGAAACCGTGCGGAATGGATGGCCCGCTCATCGGCGTAGGCGAATACGATCCGGAATTCGAGCCTCCCCTCAAAGCTCCCGCCCTGGTCTTCTCACCCCTCGCGGACACCCTCGACGCCCTCGCCTATGTCACCGGCGAACGCCCCTCGCCCGCGCACTGCATCCAGCCGCAACGATTCCTCCCGTAAGGGACTTGGACATTCCGAGTCCCTAAGCACATAGCGCTGACACGTGACCACATCTGGCACCCCCGCAGGATAAGCTCCTGTAAGCGCGGACGTCCTGCCCGCTATGGGGATTTGGACAAGGTCCACTTGATTGGGGCGCTCAAAGTGGGGCGCGCCTCCCGCGCGCCAATCCGCCGCGGCGGACATACTGGCGCGGAGAAACCGCGCCCCACTTGACAAAACATCAAAGCGAGATATAATTAAAGGATATAAGGATATTGTGATAAAGGGATATTAATCATGTCCGCCGCATGCCTGTACGGGAAAGTCGCCTCGCTTCTGAGGGCTCAAATTGCCGACACCACCCTCAAGCCGGGCGATCGGCTCCCCACCATCGAGGAGTTGGCCGCGCGGTACGCCGTCAGCAGGAACACCGTCAACAACGCCATCGACATCCTCGCACGGGAGGGGCTCCTTGATTCGCGCCGGAAAAAAGGCACCTTTGTGCGCTCCCGCCAGGAGATCGCGGCCGCGGCCCCTCTCCGTCCAAGAGCCGGAACCCTCGGCCTTATCTTCTCCCTGATCGACCGCGTCTCCGGCGACATCCCCTACTATTCGGGAATTCTTGGACAGCTCCGGGTGGCCGCGGCGCAGCGCGGGCAGGAGCTCCTCTTGCTGGGGGACAGTGGCACCGATGACGTGGGGCAGTTCAAACGAATCATCGAGGCGGGCAAAATCGACGCCACCATCTACCTTGCCGTCTCGCATCCTTCGAGGAAAATCATCGACACCGCCTCCACCTGTGCCCACCCGCTCATCCTGGTTGATTACCTCCTCGAGGCTGGCGGCCTGGACTCGATTATGATTGACAACGCCGCGTGCGTGAAGCTGGCCATCGACCACCTTGCAGCCCAAGGCCACCGAAAAATCGGCTTCGTCAACGCGGACCATGCCTCGCCAAGCGCCAAGGAGCGCCATGCCGCGTACCGTGACGCCTTGCGCGCCCATGGCCTTCCTTACCACGCCACACTTGTCCACGAGGCCTCTCTCGGGCTATTGGATTTGACCGATCCCGCGGAATCGCTTGCCGCCGCGGCCACCGCCGCCCTATGCTTCAACGACGCCATCGCGGCGGCACTGATCACCTCGCTGGAGAACATCGCGGTCCACGTCCCGGGCGACTTCAGCGTCTGCGGGGTCTGCGTCTTCGGCATACGCCAGAACAGTCTTCCGCTCACATCTGTCGGCATCGACACCGCCTTGATGGCGCGCCACGCCGTCGAACTCATCCTCGACCGCATCGACCATCGCGCGGAGCCACCACGCATGATCCGCGTGGGAGCCACATGGGTCGCGGGGGGAACGATTGGGGTGCCACGCCGTCCGTCGCAAGCGGACGGAAGGAAGACAAAAACACGCTCAGCATAATTGTGGAGGTAAGGAATGCGGCATGCGCGGCAGTTCATCGACAGCTCCGTCATCACCTCATCATTAAAAATCCGCGATGACGGCTTTATGCGCCCGACAGGTCGCAAGCAAATCCCATGCGTCGACGCTCTGACGCCGCGCCGGATTTTTACACTTATTGAGTTGCTGGT
>CAYTFM010000504.1:0-3916 GCA_964436735.1 uncultured Victivallales bacterium
AAATCTGATGAGCGGCCGCACATGCCACGCATCATGCCGCACCACGCATCCGCACACGCTCTTCTTACCAGATTTTTAATGGTTTTGAATTGTCCACACCACAAACAATCCGTCCGACGCGCCCAACTGCCTGTCGGTCATCCCGGAAACCACGCCGCCACGTATCACCCCGTCCTCGGAGTGTTTTACCAGATTTTCAATGGTTTTGAATTGTCCACACCACAAACAATCTGTCCGACGCTCTGAACACGCCAGTCGATCATCTCTGGCAAACCAGCCGCCGCATCCCGCCACCCCCTCGGAGTGTTTTTTTATTGGCTTTGAAAAAACTCCTAAACATTAACAATCCGCCCCACGCCCCGCTGAATCGGCCGGGCGCATCGGGGACGCGTTCAACTAACGACAGGCTCCGGATTGTTACCGGATTGTTAGCGGCGCACACCGCATAATTCGCCGACCGACGGAATGTCGAAGATCAAGGCGATGCTGCCGTCGCCCAGGATCGTCGCGCCTGAAATCCCCTTGACCGCGGAAAACTCGCTCGACAGCCCCTTCACCACAATCTCCTCCTCGCCAATCACGCGGTCGACAGGAATGATGAACAGCTCGCCCGCTCCTTTGGTGACCACGCCCCTCGTCTCCTCCTTGCACCCGCCTGGCGGGGTCCTGATGCCCACGCTTTGCCCAAGATCGACCACGGGGACCACCTGCTCGCGGATGAAAATCACAAGCCCCTTCCCTTGGACGCGTCGGAGCCCCCCGGCGCGGATGTCCACGATCTCCCGAACAGACTCGAGGGGGATGGCGTACTTGGCACCACCGATCTCGACCAGCAGCCCTTGAATCATCGCCAAGGTAAGCGGGAGGCGAATCACAAAGGTGGTTCCTTCACCGGCGACCGTCTCGACCTCGACCTTTCCTTTCAGCTCGGCGATCTTGCTACTCACGATATCCATGCCGACGCCACGCCCGGAGATGTTCGTGACTTGGGCGGCGGTGGAAAAGCCGGGGCGGAAAATGTACTGGATCGCCTCCGCGTCGGAAAGCTTCTCCGCCTCGGCGCGGGGAAGCAAGTTGTTTTCAACGATCTTCTCGCGTATCCTCTTGACGCTCAGCCCCTTGCCATCGTCCCTGATGCGGATGCATATCTGACCGCCCTCGTGATAGGCGTCGAGCCGGATCGTACCCTGCTCGGCCTTGCCGGCGGCGACGCGCTCGGCGGGCTCCTCAAGCCCATGATCCACGGAGTTGCGAATCATATGGGTAAGCGGATCGGTCAGTTCGTCGATCAGCTTTTTGTCAAGCTCGGTGGACTCGCCTTCGAGAAGCAGCTTGGCGCTCTTGCCGCGCTGCTTGGAGACGTCGCGCACCAGCCGGTGGAAGCGCTGGAATAGCGGGCCGATCGGCACCATCCGCATCTGCATCGAGACGTCCTGCACCAGGCCGGCGTGACGGTGCAGCACGATCGCCGCGTCGCGCAGGTTCTGCGCCTCATGCTGCGTCTTCCGGAAGAGCTCCATCCAGCGCTCGGTGGCCTCCTTCCGTCTTTCGACGCGGCGGGCATCCGTCGCCCCGTCGCCTCCGAGCACTTCGGCCAAACCGGCGTCCATAAGGCGAAGATAGGTGGTGAACGACTCCGCCAGCTGGGCGATCCGCGCCTTCGTGATCACCAACTCGCCAGCCGCGTTGAGCAGGCTGTCCAGCTTTGCGGTGTCCACGCGCACGGTGTCGGCGACAGGCCCTCCGGCGCGCGGCGCACTCTGCCTTGGCTCGGCTTGCGGCTCGGCTTGCAGCATGGCTTGCGGTGCCGGTTCGGTCTGTGAAGTTGACTCGGATTGAGAAGGGATACTGGGGGCGGGCGACCATGCGGGAGCGGGAGCCACTGCCGACGTCGCCCGAGCTTGCGACATGGCAGCGCCATCGAGCCGCTCGACCGCCACGTGGGCGACCATGTCCACATCCACCACCTTGCGCAGACTGGTCTCGTCTGACATGCCCGCCAACAAGACGCGTAGATTGGGCACGTGGTCAATGCCGGCGTCAAGCTCGGCGACCTCCGGCTTGGAGAAGATGATCTCGCCGAAACGCTCCAAATTCGTCAACAGCATCTTGGCCCGCAGATCCGCCAGCGGGATGTCCTTGAAAAACTCAGCCGCAAGCTTCCACAGCTGAAGTCCCTCGGCGCAGGCGTCGACCACCAGCGACTCCTCAGCGGCGGATAGCGTCCAACCGCATGCGGACGGTCCGCCTTTCCCGACGCCCCCCCCCCTTTGATAGGGTCATTTCCATGAGGCCGTCAAGAGTGGAGGAGTCCGGCGTCGGGGACGTTCCCGACGCAACCCGAGCCACGCATGCGGCCAGAAAGTCCTTGACCCCATACAGCAGCTGGAAAAAAGCCGCATCCGGAATATGTCCCCCCTCGCGGAGCGGGGAGAGAAGGGATTCGCAATTGTGGGCCAGGCGGGACATCTCGGCAAGCCCCATCGTCGCGGACGAGCCCTTGATGGTGTGGACGACGCGGAATATCTCGCGGAGATGCGAGATGTCGGCAGGAGCCTTCTCGTAGGCGAGGACAGAGTGGTCGAGGGCGTCAAGATCTTCGCGCGTCTGCGAGATCCAGAAGTCGCGGTGCTTCTCCATCTCGGGAATCACCACGCGCCCGCCCCCGCGCTCGCCGCGCATGATCGAGGTCGCCGGCTCGATCACCGTCAGAGGGGTCGGCTGCGTGGCGTCGCACAACTCCCACGCCTCGCAGCGCGGCAGCACCACCGTGTCGAGCGCGTCCTTGATCGGTGCCGGACTGAAACACAGGATCGCCACCTCATAGTCGTAATCGCTTATCAGCCGCCACGGCGAGTCCGCCATTTTCGGCAAAGCGATGACGGTCTGTATCTGCACGTTCGCCTCGATCTCGTGGTAGAGATGGACAGGATCAAGGTTGGCGGCGAAAATCTTCTTGAACGAGAGCAGAAGGGCATAGACGCGCTTCCCCGCGTTCCTGGCGATCAACGACTCGAGCACGTCGTCCATGTCGAACTTGCCCTTGAGGAAGTCCGGCAACGGCTCCAGATCGGCATCAGTGGAGGCGGCCGGCGCCGCTTTCGGCTCGCTGAGGACGGCCTCCAAGGCCGCGATGATCGGAATGGCGTCAAGATCCCCCTCTGCCCCGCTCGACTGCAAATTCCCGAGCATGGCGTGGAGCGCGTCGCAGCCGTTGAACAACGCCTCGATTATCGCCGGATTGAAGGCCATCTTCCCCTTGCGCACACGGTCAAGCACGGTCTCCATGTTGTGCGTGATCTTGGAAATGCGGGCCAGATTGAAGAATCCCGCCATACCTTTGATGGAGTGGGCGGCCCGGAAGATCTCATGGACCAAGGCCGGATCCCCGTTCCCCTTCTCGATCTCCAGCAACTTCTCATTCATCACCGATAGACCAGTGGTGGTCTCGTCGATGAATTGCCCGAGAAGTTCACCGTCTTGATTTTGCCCCGTCACTGCCATTGCGAGCCTCTGATTGGTCATTGGTCATTAGTCATTAGTCATTTGTCATTTGTCATTTGAGGTGGAGGAATAACTGCCAATTCCTTCCACCTTCCACCTTCCACCTTCCACCTAACCCCTTGAACCCTGAAACCCGCCCCTCACACCTTCCTCAGAATCGTCGGTTTCATGACTTTAAACAACTCCCGCCGCGCTGAAAGGCTTTCCGCCCCGCCGAGAAACAAATAGGAACCGGACCGCATCCGCGCCGCGATGTGCTCAATCACGACCGCTTTGCTCGCGTCATCAAAATAAATCAGCACATTACGCAGAAACACTATATCATATGGCGGCCCCTTCGATGGTTCAAGGAGATTTTGTCTACGAAACCGAACGCATTCGACAATCGCGGGCGCCAGACGATGCAGTTTTC
>CAYTFM010000505.1:0-2766 GCA_964436735.1 uncultured Victivallales bacterium
CAGGCGACTTCTCGATCATCCTCATGACCACCTTGCCGATCTCCTCTGGCAGCTCTGGCGAGACTTCGGCGAGAGGGACAACCGTCTCGGTCGCGGCTTTCATGACCAGCTCCCCCAGCGAATTGCTGACGTACGGGCGGCGTCCTGAGAAAAGTTCATAGGCGACAACGCCGAGCGCGTAGATGTCGACCCGGGCGTCGCCATGGCCGGTAAGCATGTATTCCGGGGCGAGGTAGGAGGGGCTGCCGACTAGGACGGTGCTCATCGTGAGTTCGGACTCCGGCAGATGGCAGACGCCGAAATCGGAGATTTTGAGTCGTAACGATTCTTTGACGAGGAGGTTGTCAGGCTTGATGTCCCTATGGTGGATGCCGATCGCATGGACGGCGTCAAGCGCCGAGGCCGCCTGTTTGACGAGATAGATCTTGTCGCGCAGGGGCAGGGGGCCCGCCGCGGCAATCAGGCCGCGGAGCGGTTCGCTCTCGAAGTACTCCATGACGAAGTATGGCGTCGGTGCGCCATCCATATCCGCCTCCCCATGCTCTATATACTTGATGATGTTCGGGTGGTCAAGTCGGGAGATGGCGACGGCCTCGTTGACGAAACGCTGGGCGGGGTCGTCGCCGCTTGTGGACATGCGAGGACGGAGGAGCTTCATCGCGAAAAAACGGCCATCAGAGACGCGTTCGCAAAGATGGACAGCCCCGTAGCAGCCTTGGCCTAGCATCCTGAGAAGCTTGTAACCGTTGACCAGTCCGCCTTTCATCGGCGGCGGGGAGACGTCGCCAAGAGGTATTGCGCGTGTTTTCTCCTGTTCCCCGCGGGAGGACCGCGAGACCAGCGAGCAATACTTCTCCGCCGCCAGTTCAAGCGACGTCCTCAACCGCTCGAAATCGACCGGCTTCTGGATGAAGTCGACGGCTCCGGCGCGCATCGCCTCGGCGATGGAATTCACATCGCCAGCGCCAGTGAGGAGTACGACTCTCGTGTCGGGGAACTCGCGCAGGATGCTTCTGGTCAGCTCGATGCCATCCATCGAGGGCATCATGAGGTCGGTGACCACGATCTGAGCGGGTTGTTCCCTCATCATGGCAAGGGCGTGACTCCCGGAGACGGCGGATCTCACGCCGTAGGGCATGCCCCGGAGGCGGCGGGAAAGACCGTCGACGGACGACGGGTCGTCGTCGACGATCAAAACGTCGAACTCACCTTGCTGGGGCATATCTACCCTTTATTTGCCATAGTCGTGTCAGCGACGCCTGGTTCTGAAGAGCCTGGGATTTTCTGGTGCCATTTCGCTAAATCGGACATTCTGGATATGGCAGCCGCAATCGGGTATGCGTCACTTCTGGGAATGGGGTTTCCGACTTTGCTTCTCACTATCAAGCTATATGCCATAAGTGCGTCTTGGAGGGATGTATACCCTCAATTATCAGTCATCGAGACGAATAGTTTGAATCCGCCCATTCCGGGGAATGCCATCGGAATCGCCACCCAGGGGCTATCTTTGTATTTGCCGATCACCGCGCCATGCCCCTTCATGACGGTGGGCAGGGCGAGCGCGATGCTGCGTTCTTTGATCTTGGCCGCCGCCGCTCCGGCGATGATGTTCAGCAGTTCGCCGAATCCATCCATCAGTTCCGCGCTGTCATGGGCGACGGTCTCTCCCGAAAGCTTGCCGACGACAAGCGCGCCAAGCTGGGCTGGCATGGACATGACGACGGCTCCCTTTACCGATCCGGAAAGTCCGAGAACTCCGATAAGGTCATCGGCCGTAAGCGCTCCCTCGTGCAGGAATGGCGCGCCGTCCCTGGTGGGACGCAGGCCGCACATCGTCTCGCAGGTGATGACCGTCGCCTCGATGAACGAGTTCACCATGTCGCTGTTCATATCAGGCTCCTTAGGGGCTGTGGAAATAAAACTGGGCATTATGGTAATTGCCTAAGTGGAAAATGCAAACCGGGCTCGTTTCATTAGCCATGGATAGCTGTTCATTCCGCCCTTGGCAAACAGAATCCGCATCTACCCTGACGTAGACGCCACAGCTTAGGAGAGAAGCCATAATGTCCTTTGAAGATTCTGCAAAGATGGCTGGCGTCAGTGAACCCCGACAGGCGCGCCACTTCAGAAAGTTTTGTCGTAGAGTTCTCAAGCAGCATCGCCGCTGCGCTGATTCGATGCGCTTGGATGAATGCTCCTGGCGTGACACCGGTCATGCGCCTGAAGTAGTCTTGAAAGTATTTCACGCCGTATTCCTATCTACAAGTGCCATGTTCGCCCAGGCGGAAAGTTTCAACGCCATGCTTAACGGCAAGGAGGGATCGTTATCCCCGGTCGCCGAAGCACTCGAATCAATCGTCATCGCGCAGGAATGGGCGTTACAGCTTACCTCCAAGTGAGCCTCGGCCGGACAAGAGCCCGCTATATATCCTGAACCTCTGACCATGAGGCTGGTGGTGTGGGGATCTCTTGAATTCCCACCGTCATCACGGTGAAGCTCCCATATTCAACAAAATATTTTCCTCGGAAAGGTTGTGACGTCGGCAAGCTGACCCTCACGTCGGTTCCATGGTCGTTAGGGAACGCTTTGACGTCTTTCGAAAGAACTTCGATTGATATTCATTTTGCCCGAGCTATATTGGCAAACACGTACTGCAATGCTTGTATAAGTGGGGGATAGTGATGAGTTCGGACGCAGTCAGCATCTCGGACGCCGCGGCAATCGCAATCCATGCCGTCGCCATGCTCGCGAATAATGACGGTGGA
>CAYTFM010000505.1:2776-3915 GCA_964436735.1 uncultured Victivallales bacterium
ACGTGCCTCGTCGGAGACCATGGCAGAAGCCCTGCATGTCTCGCAGGCGCATTTGGCGAAAGTCATGCAGCGTCTCGTCAGATCTGGTCTCGTCAAGTCCGTTCGAGGCCCGCAAGGAGGCTTTATCCTCGTGAAAGATTCGAATAGCATCACTCTTCTTGAGGTGTACGAGGCCATCGAAGGTCCTTTCACGCCTCGGGAGTGCCTTTTCAGGAAAAAGGTCTGCGAGGGGGGCTGTGGGATGAAAAATCTTGTTGAAGGCGTCAACGGCGAGGTGCTACGCCATTTCACGGAGACAACCGTGTCCGATCTCGTCTCCTCACAGAAGAATGTCAATCACCCATACGCAACCAACCCAAAATGAAGGAGGTTTGAGATGTTGTGCTATCAATGCGAACAAACGGCGAAGGGTACAGGATGCACGTCATTCGGCGTGTGCGGCAAGGATCCGGAAACGGCCGCTCTGCAGGATTTGCTGATCCATGCGGTCAAGGGGATTTCCCTGTATGGGACGAAGGCGGCCGCTCTCGGGGCAAGCGACGTCGAGGTCGACCGTTTTGTCACCGAGTCACTTTTCACGACGGTCACCAATGTGAACTTCGCCCCAGTCAGGATTGAGGAATACCTCCGCAAGTCGCCGTCGATCAAAGAGAAGGCGATAAAACTCTACGAAAAGGCCTGTGCCACTGCCGGGAAGAAGCCCGATCAGGTCACCGACTCGTTTGTGATCGACGTGTCGGGGGATCTCAATAGTCTGATCAGCCAGGGTGAGAAGACCACCTACCAGAAGGAGATCGCCGCGGACGGGGCGGACACCGCCGGCCTTCGGCAACTCATACTCTTCGGCGTCAAGGGGACGGCGGCCTATGCGGACCATGCGCTGATTCTCGGGAAGAGCGATCCGTCGGTCTTCGCGTTCTTCCATGAGTCGATGAGTTTCCTGGCGGGGAATCCGACGGACGTCAACGCCTTGCTGGGCATGGCCTTAAAGGTCGGCGAGGTCAACTTAAAGGTCATGGGGCTTCTTGACACCGCCAACACCGTGAGGTATGGACACCCCGAGCCGACGCAGGTGAAAGTGCCGACCGTGAAAGGCAAGGCGATCCTCGTCTCCGGGCATGATCTCAAGCATCTTGACG
>CAYTFM010000506.1:0-886 GCA_964436735.1 uncultured Victivallales bacterium
TTGTTTCATTCATTCGAAATTCGGATTTACTTCGGATTTCGACATTCGGATTTCGAATTTACCCTTCCGCCCTTCCACTCACTTCCCCGCCGCGCCGCCCAGGAGGAATTCATAGCTCCTTGTCCAGGTCGCCGTGACTCCCGGCTCGAGAGCGACTTTCGTGAACGGCTCGCAGGATATCTGCTCGGGGCTGAGGAAGACGCCGAGCTTCGAGACGAGGAAATCGCCGCCGATCCGAATCCCCGCCGGCGTGGCGGGCGTCGTGATGGTCGCCGTCACGTCACGCGCCTCCGGCGCCCAGCCTTCGAGCGGGACGAACTTCGTCTCCACCTTGTCGACCGTGACTTTGATACTGTTCCCCTCGATGACGCCGATCTTCGAGATATCGGCGGTGGTCTTCGGCGTGAAGGTGAACACGGCGGTCAGCCCCTTCTCGACCGGTTTTTTGTCAAGCGCCATGAAGTTGTGCGCATATTGCTCGGCGTCGATGCGCTGTTTGCCCGTGTTGGTGAGCGAGTGCTCGATCAACAGAATCGGTTTTCCTGGAACAAGAACCAGACGCTTGACGTACCGGTAGCCCCAGCCGCGCGGGCCGTCGACCTCTTGCACGAACTCGATCCGGTCCTTCTCCGCCTTCGTGGTCCACGGGAACATCTTGAGCGGCCAGTAGGCGCAGTACCACAAATGATTGGGATGGTAGGGCTTCTCGTAGAGGCCCACCCCCAGCTTGATGAACGGCTCGCCCGGCTTGGCGTCGTCGTAGGCGATGGCGTCGAACCACTCCTCGCAGGGACCGCAGCACTCGCCGGAGTTGAGCGGGGCGTGCACGGCCGGGGCATCGAGAAAGAAGGTGTGCCCATCCCTCTCCAGCTTTGTAATGATCCCC
>CAYTFM010000506.1:896-3885 GCA_964436735.1 uncultured Victivallales bacterium
CCGTGACGATCCCGTTCGACAGATTGACCGACGGCCAGTCGCCGACATGCACTTTCGCATCCATCGTTGACGGCGCGTCAGCGGTGAACTTCACATCGCCGGGATTGCTCATCGTCAACCGCACGGACGCCTCGCCGGCGCGGGGCGGCAGTTCGACCACCATGCGGTTGAGCCCGACCCGCATCTCATGCGAGAAGCTTTTGAAGGAGAAGGTTTTCGTCGCCTCGTCATACGAGCCATTGAGTTTCCTGCCGTCGATGTAAAACACCGCATCCTTCGGACAGGCAAGCTTGAGCTTGTACTCCTGTGCGTGAAACTTCATCGGGGAAAACAGATGGCCGACAAGAAAGACCGTGTCCTCCGCGGACGTGCGGATGACACATGACGTTCCGTCGCTCGAAGCCTTCAACTCCATCCACGTGATCGCCTTTCCGTCCGGCATCGCGCGGGAAAGGCCGACCTCGTCCTTTTTCAGCAGAAGAGCCCTGAGCGCCTCCACGTCCGCAGGGGCAGCCTCCACCGCGCGCCACATCGACGCCGGGACGGGTGCCAGCGGCCACGGATAGTAGCCGGTGAAGGTAAGTCCCGGGACGGCACCGTCGATGGCCATCGAGAATCCGTTCCCAGCCTTCTCGGCAACGCATTTGAGCAGCAGTTCGTTGATCCCCTTCTTTAGATCCGCGGCGATCGTGGTGACCGCGCCGGAAAAGCGAAGCTCCCCTGCTGGAGCACCGTTCAGCCACAGTTTCCCCGGCACCTCAGACTGGAAGGCGATCGACGCCTTGCCGTCGGCCGGACTGGCGATATGACACACGGCGAAAAACACGCCGGGTTTCTCGACACGCCCCTTGGGAGGCAGAATGATTTTCTTGCCGTTGGGGTCCTGGGAGCCGCTCCAATAGACCGGCTTTCCGTCCTCGCCGGGATAGCGCACATAGTAGTCGCGCCCCTTGTCGGGCGGATACTCCTTGGCGAGCGCGTCGGACGCCGAATTCCCCTCGACGGCAAACGGCCCGATGGCATACCAGAACCTCGACTCGACCACCGTGGCTCCCGCGGGGGGGAACGATTCCTGCGCCATCGCTCCCAAAGCCAGAACCACACACACCGCGAACGCTCCCGCCAGACCTGCTTTCCTCATGATCAACCTCATACGTGGATTATCCTCTTCAAAATGGGAATGGAATGCTGTTGGTTTCGAGACGAACGGCGCCGCCGTCGTATTCAGGCATGGAATCGCCAGCGGGAGCTGGCTCCCACATTATAAACACCGCAACAATGAGCGTTAGCTGCAATGCGGGAACCATCTCCAGTGGTGATTGGGTTGTTGAATGCATGCAGGAGATCACAGCCCGCTCGACTGGGGCGAGTCCTTGGAGAGCCATTTCCCCCCTTCGGTGTTATCGCTGGAGAACGGGATGGGGGGCACGCCATACGACGTCACGTGGCCATCAAGAAAGGAGACATTCGCCGTCGTCCGGTGCCGAGTGGCGACAGGCCCATAATAGAAAGACCATGTTCTGAAGTATGTGTTGTCACCGTCCGCCATGAAGACCTTGCACGAGGGTGAGGGAAACATCGTGATCGCATAGGGCGGATCGTAGGGGACATCGCCGGTGCCAAACGGAGAGAGAGCTCCCATGGCCCCATTCACGCCATAGTGCGGATAGTTGGGATCAATTGGGTCCGGCTTTGACGGACAGGTGAAGATGTTGTTGCGTTGACCGGCCACCCAGCCGGGCTTGGCGTATGTCTCGAACGACCTGTCCACGTTGGGGTAGCCGACATATGGGGCGAGTTTGTTGGCCCAGGCGACACCCGCGCCGCCGGGCGTCTGATCCGTGCTGTGGGCGAGATAGCCGTTGAAGTCACTCTGATAATTGGCGTGGGCGAGGCCAAACTGTTTGAGCCGGTTGGTGCAGGAAATCGCCTTCGCCGTCTCTCGCGCGCTTTTCAACGCCGGCAGCAGCATGCTCGCCAGGATGGCGATGATGGCGATCACCACTAATAATTCAATGAGCGTGAAGGCGTCTGCCTTCACGCTCATTGAATTATTAGTCGTCCGGCTCCGCCGTCCCTGCGCTTCGCTTGTGAAAATCTGAAGATGCGTCCGATTCGAGTTATGCAATGTCATAGCATAATTCTTTGTGCGCATCATATCACCCCTCCAGATTTTCTATGGTCATGAGTTGTCGTCCACATCACAAACAATTTGTCCGGTGAAACTTTGCTTCCGCCGCCGCCCGCCCGGCAAACACTCCGATTCTCTCATCTCGACCTCATAGTGTTTTCCCAGATTTTTAATGGTTTTGAACTATCATTCACAAATATAAACAATCCGTCCGGCGGTTGGTGCCTTCAAAATCGGTGACCACTGGCACTCACGCCGCCCGCCCCCATCACGCCCTCGGAGTGCTTCCTCGACGTGTTTTCGGAGTGTCTCACTCCTCCCCCCAATAGATGTCCGGCTGGTTGTCGATGATGCTGCCCTCCATCTCGGGCCAACTTGGGCTTGACCAGACATGGCCGTCGAGGAACAGCATGTTGAACCGTCTGTTGTGAACCTGGAATCTGCCCGCCGCCATCGAACTGGAGCGCGACGTCACCCAGGTGGAATGCCCAGAGCCGAAACCATGCCATTGGTTTCCTATCGGCGCATCCGTGCCGCCGAGTCCCCAGCCGTCGTAGGCGATGAAGTCCTGGGACGGCCGCTGGTAATTGCTGAGCTTCTTCGGCGGCGAGAACCAAGGATTCCCCGCCTGATTGGTGTCCACGAACGTGAACACATTGTAGTTGTCGGAATAGCTCCAGGCGATGTCATACACCCCAGGAGACTGATCGGACGGGCAGGTGAGGAAGTGGCTGCCCGGCTTCTGGTACGGGGCGCGGGACGGATTGCTGTTGATGTGGACGTTCGGATAAACCCCCAGAAACACCTGCTGATACCAGATGCGCAGATTGCGTTCATGGGAGATAGGCGGATACTCCT
>CAYTFM010000507.1:0-1116 GCA_964436735.1 uncultured Victivallales bacterium
CGCCATCCTGATGATGGACCTCTGGCAGCGTCAGCTGGAAGGATCCGGCGCGGCCGACACCCTTCCCTACAACTCGCACGACCGCATCCGCAACCTTCTGTATGCCGACGGCCATGCCAGCCTCATCACAAGAGGAGACGAGGTGCTGGGTAGTCCTGTTTGCGCAGGCTCGTATGGCCCGAAATCAAGCCTTATCTACGCGTTTTAGGAGTCTGTTCCACATGAGTTCGTCAAAATGCCTCATCTTCGACATGGATCTGACCCTGCTTGACACGCTGGACATCTGGCGGCGGGCCGAAACCCGCTACCTGGAACACCTTGGCCAGCGCTATGACGCGGAGACCGCCAGACTGTACCGCGGCATGTCGGCTCTGGACGTCGGGAGCTTTTTGTTCAACCACTTCCGTCCCCAAGGTTTCTCCCTCGCCGCATGCGGACACATGGTTCACGATCTCCTCATCGAGTACTCCCGCGGGCCGGTCAAGGCGATGCCGGGAGCCCATGAATTGCTATCGCTTGTGAAGGGACACTTCACGTTGGCGGTCGCCTCCGGGTCGCCCCCCGAGGTCATCCACAACCTACTGCGCCAGCACGGATGGAGCAGCCTATTCAACGTCATCGTCTCCAGCGAGGAAGTCGCCAAGGGCAAACCCT
The DNA here is from genome assembly GCA_964436735.1 of uncultured Victivallales bacterium. GTDB lineage: Bacteria > Verrucomicrobiota > Lentisphaeria > Victivallales > GWF2-38-69 > CAYTFM01. Next base: position 655 of record CAYTFM010000507.1, read on the forward strand.
CGCCGGACGTCTTCCTCCTCGCCTCCGAACGTCTCGGACGCGCCCCCGCCGACTGCGTCGTCTTCGAGGACAGCCTTGCCGGCGTCCAGGCGGCCAAGGCGGCGGGAATGAAGTGCCTTGTGGTACCCAGCGGCGACGATCCACTCATACGCTCGACCGCCAGCAGGAGCTTCACCTCATTGCGGCAAATCGGCGTGTCGGACATCGAGAACCTATAGCAACACTTCGACGGCGACGGAGGATTGGTAATGAGTATGAAGCCATCTGCCACGCGACTTACCTGGCGCAAGGGACTTGTTCTGACGGTGGCGCTGTCGACCTTTCTCGCCTCCGCAATCCTCTCGCACGGCGCCGAACCGAGAAATGGCGAAGTCAAGAAGTTCCATTTCGTGGTCACCTCCGATTGCCACATGTACGCCGGCCACGCGTCTGTGTTTAAAGACACCACGTGCAAACGGATTT
>CAYTFM010000507.1:1126-3885 GCA_964436735.1 uncultured Victivallales bacterium
GAGCCCGATGGTCCGGGTGCCTTCATGGGGGCGGTCGGCGGTCTTGACCCCTTCGTCAAGGTGCGGGACGCCGTGTCGGAGGAACTGGTGAAGCCGTTGAACGCAAAAGGCAAGGACTTCGCCTTCTATCCTATCGTAGGGAACCACGACCTCTACAACACGACTCAGGTTCCCGAGCTGTGCACCGAGAATCCCGCCGACACCCAAACACGCCTGATCATCGACCACAACAAAAAGAACCTGCCCCACATCGTGAACTGGGGCCCCGAGGTCGACTCGCAACTCATCGGCTACGAGGACAAAGGCGCACACTACACCACCTACTCCTTCGACTACGGCAACAGCCACTTCGCCGTCATCGACCTCTACTACGCGAACAGCAAACCTGGCAGAGGCAATGGCAACTTCAGCAAAGCCACGGCGAAATGGCTCGAGGAGGACTTGGCCAAAAACAAGAAGGACATCGTCTTCGTCTTCGGACATGAGCCGGTCATCCCCTACACCACGCCCGACGGGAAGGAGGTCGGCTCGAAGTCCGACCTGATCGACAACAATGCCGACGCGCTGTGGGAGATATTGAAGAAGCACAAGGTCGACGCCTACTTCTGCGGCCACAGCCATCTTTTCGGCACCGCCGTCAAGGATGGGATCACCCAGATCAACGCCGGCATCTGCGGCGTCGAGTCAGGCAACAGCTACGTGATGGTGTTCATCGACGACCAGAAGCTGTCCTACAAGGCCCACGTCAACCAGCACACGAAGGGCAAAGGCTACGCATGGGCGGAATTCTCCGGAGCCATCGAACAATGAAGAACGACTTTCCCATACAACCCCAGGGGAGCAACAGTACCGAAAACAATTTTCTCTCAAAATTGTTTTCTCTTTTATTTCCGTCGCCGCTCCCGCGGCAATTTTCACCAACCGCCACAGGCAATCAACAATTTAGGAAATAAGAAATAAGGAGCCACATGAAAAAAACACTGCTCGCCGTATCGGCAACTCTGGCGTTCTTGACCAGCGCCATGAAGGCTGACGACCCCATCGACGCCTCACTGAGTTTCAGCGTGGACGGCGGCACCACCTTTTCCCCCGACTTCCCGACGCTCAAAGCCGGTTCGGATCTGCAGGTCAAGCTGAAATGGCGCGCGGTGGAGGAGGGGCGTCCCATCAAGGACACGGTCATGACAACCAACCTGCATAGCTATCAGTCCGACTTCGCAAGCGCCAATGTCGGCAAACAGAACTGGGGTGGGAAGCCCGCATGGTACCAGCGCCTCAAGCAATACTGGTTCAACCCTCTTCAAAACGGCACCTGCGTCTACCGCGTCGACTTCTCGGCGCGCCCAGCAGGAACAATGGGCTCGGGAAACGTGTGGGACGGCAAACTGGGAAAGTTCGTTGACGGTCCACTTCCGGAGCTTCCGGCACTGCCCCCCGGCGAGTACGCCTTCTCCGTGACCCTTGGCTACCACCTCCGCGACAACAACGAGTCCGTCTCCAAAAACTTCGATTTCACGGTCAAGATTGTCGGCGCCGGCGAGGCGTCCGCGACTGCCCCTGCCTCACCGGCTCCGCAGAAACCCGCCGCCCTTGAGATGTCTCAGAGCGCGCCGGAGGTGAGCGGCGACTATCTCTTCCCGACGACGAAATGCGTGGCTCTCTCCGGAAGCACTCCGCCGAAGAGCGAAGGCCCCTTCATCAGACAAGGTTCGGGGGATCTCGGGTGGAAGCTTGCTGGCGTCAAGGAGGGGGCATACTACATCAGGCTTGTCATAGAAAGCGGGACGAAGACCGGGGAGGAGAATCTCGGCAAACTCCCGTTCGCCTACCTCAACGGCGCCCCCCTCAACTTCACCCGCGGCACGCCTCTCAAGAAAAGCAGGAACATCTTCTTCACCACGATCGAGTCAGACACGGCGATTTCCCTCAAGGACGGCGACGTGATCCGCTGGAACCACAAACTCAACACGCTTTTCGGCGACATGGCCCTGGCGAAGGAGCAACTCGCGTTCACGCCTATCCACGTGAAGGCCATCCCCTGCCCCTGGTGGCATGACCGCTTCAGACTCAAAACCGAACTCACGCCGAACGCACAGCAGCCTGACGAGTTCCAACTCTCCTTTACGCTCATCAACTCGAGCGGATCGCCCCAGAAGTACTCCGTCTCCTGCACGGCGCTCGACTACTTCCAAAAACAGCTTGCATCCTGCGCGGAGGATGTCGAACTCGGTGACAATCAGCCTTTCAGCAAGAAACTCACGTTCAAAGCGGACGACACGGATCGCTGCCGGGCGGTCGTCAAGGTCACCGACGGCAAAGGCTTCACCTCGGAGAAGACCGTCGAACTACTCCGCGACAATTTCGCCGGTCTGCGCAAGAAGATGTGGCTCAACAAGGACTGGCAGTGGACCTCGATTCCCGACGACCTGACTGAGAAGACGCGTACGCTTCAGGATCTGGACGCCTTGAAGGGGGACGCGAAGTGGAAGAAAACCGATCTGCCCGCGAGCTGGCATGACGACAATGAATGCAAAAAACATCATCTCGGCTGGTATAAAAAGGAGTTCGAGCTACCCGATGCCATGCAAAACGCCCGTTATTTCATTCACGTCAGCCGCGCCAGCTACGACTGCCGCGTCTTCCTGAACGGAAAGCGACTCACACAGCACGACACCTGCAACGGCCCGTTCGACGTCGAGTTGACAAAAGACCTTCTCGTCAAAGGGACCAACACGCTGCTCGTGGAGCTGCGCGACGGC
>CAYTFM010000508.1:0-3861 GCA_964436735.1 uncultured Victivallales bacterium
GCGGAAAAGGATGGTGTGTCATACATAAATGATTCAAAATCAACAACTCCCGACTCGACTGTTGTCGCCCTGCGCACCGTCGGAGGTGAGAGGAACGTATGCCTCATCCTCGGAGGGCTTGATAAGGATATGGATTTCTCGTCGCTTTTGGGTGAAAAAAATCGGATAAAAATAATCTTGATCGTTGGAAAATGCTCTATGAAGCTTGCACATTTACTGAGCGAGCGTATTCCATGTCTACAATGCGGCTCATTTGAGAACGCCGTCACCAGTGCGTGCGACAACGCCAAAGCAGGTGATGTCGTGTTACTCTCTCCCGCATGCGCCAGTATGGATATGTTCAAGAACTACATAGAGCGCGGCGAAACTTTTAAAAACATAGTGAACAGGAGGTTGACGAGGTGAAAACAGAGGTGAAGAGGAAAGTCCTTGGAATCTTTATCGGTGTGGTCATGCTGCATGTGGTGCTGATTGGCTGCATCAGTTTGAGCGGTGGATGCTCAAGCTCCGGTTCGAAGATTCTTGAGGAACGCCAGTACGTCCCGCCGCCAGAGATGGGGCCGGGCAAGGAATCTGCCGACAAAACACTGCCGCCTGCCGTTATTCCCGTCGCCCCGGCTCCTGTCATCACCGACACGCTTCCGCCTCCCCACCCCCCCCCCCCCCCCCCCCCCCCCCCCCCTCCGCCTTCCTCCTCGCATTCTAAAAAAGGTGCTGTCGGCGCCGGTGGGACGTATGTGGTTGAGAAGAACGACTCCTTCTGGAAGATCGCCCACAAGCTTGGCATCAGCGCCAACGAGCTTGCCGAGTTCAACAACATGTCTATTAACAAACCTTTGCAGGTTGGCGCCAAGTTGAAGATTCCGGCAGGTGCCAAGGGCGAAGGCTCGAAAGCCAAATCACACGGGGGAGCAGGAGCCAAATCTTCAGCCCCAAAATCCAAAAATGACGACGCAGGTGTCGCCGCCGCTCCCGGAAAAGACGGCTCCTACGTCATTCAGAGTGGCGACAATCTGTGGACAGTTGCGAAGAAGTTCAAGGTTAAAGGTAGCGACATCGCCGCCGCGAATAAAATCGACGCGAACAAGCCGCTGCAGATCGGGCAGAAAATAATCATCCCCGGCGGCAAAACGTCTGCCAGTGTGCCGGAGAAGGCGTCAGCGGCAACAGCGGGCACGGCGAAGGATGCGAAGAAATCCACCACCGCCGCCACTACCACTGTGGCCGCCCCGGCCCCCATTGCCGCCACCGCTCCCGGGACACCGGGCAAACCCGCCGCCGAGAAGATGGCTGCTGAGCCTACCGCCGCCGGACCTGTCGCTGATGAGCCGATGCCGGACGTCTCAAACGCCATGACGCACACCGTCACCGAGCCGATCACCGTCAAAACCCTCGCAGACATGTATGGGGTCAAAGCTGAAGACATTCTCAAAATCAATCCAGGCCTTCCCGCCGCTGGTGAGATCAAAGTGAACACTGTGGTGAAGATCCCCGAGCAATAAAAATCGTCAGCCATCTTTTGCGCGCACCGTGCGAATCATAACCCTCCGCCTGATGCGGAGGGTTTTGTTTTATGATATTGGTAGTTTTTCATATATCGCCTCTTGCGCCAGCAGGGAGCGCATGGTAATTTACTTCTGATTATGCTTGTTTTTTCAAAGAGTTTCACACTCACTAGGCGAATAGAAAAATAGATTGGGAAAGGAGCGAAGAAGTGATGAGAGAGTTTCTCAGGCGAATGGTTCCGGCGGTGGCGGTTTTCGTGGCATGTGCGGCCACGGCAATGGCGGGAGAGGGGGACATCATCCTCCCCGACCTTGGCAGCGTGAAATTTGCCGGTGGACTGACAGGGTTGCACCTCATGTACATGGGGCTTGTCGTCTGCCTTGTGGGGCTTTTTTTCGGCTTTGTGCAGTACAAGCAGACGGTGGCCCTCCCCGTTCATGAAAGCATGAGCAACGTATCCGACATCATTTGGGAGACCTGCAAGACCTATCTATTCCAGCAGGGCAAATTTCTGGCGGTTCTCTGGGTTCTGATTGGTGCTTGCATCTCATACTATTTCTTCGCCCTTCAACACAAGAGCGCATTCGACGTCGGCGTCATTCTGCTCTGTTCGATCCTTGGCATTCTTGGATCCTACGGCGTCGCCTGGTTCGGCATTCGGATCAACACTCGCGCCAATTCCCGCTCGGCCTTCGCCTCTCTCATGGGGAAGCCATGGCTGCCGCTGACTATTCCGATAAAGTCCGGCATGAGCGTCGGGTTGCTCCTCGTCAGTGTCGAGTTGTTTTTCATGATCTGCATCCTTTCGTTTCTGCCGACAGTGCTTGCTGGCCCCTGCTTCATCGGTTTCGCCATCGGTGAGTCTCTCGGTGCGAGCGCCCTCAGAATCTGTGGTGGTATCTTCACGAAGATCGCCGATATCGGTTCCGACCTGATGAAGATCGTCTTCAAACTGCCTGAGGACGACCCGAAGAATCCCGGCGTCATTGCCGACTGTACGGGTGATAACGCCGGCGACAGTGTCGGGCCGACCGCCGACGGTTTCGAGACCTATGGTGTCACCGGCGTCGCTCTGATCGCTCTTCTCGCCTATGCTCTTGCCGCTGATCCCGAGGTGTGCGCCACGCTGATCGTGTGGATCTTCGTCATGCGCATTCTGATGATCATCACCTCCTTGATCTCCTACTTCGTGAATGACAAGATGTGCGCCGCCAAATTTGGGAATGCGAAGGAGTTTGACTCCGAGTCGCCGTTGACGAGCCTTGTGTGGATCACCTCGATTGTTTCAATTCTTGTCACGTATGTCGCAAGCTACTTCCTGCTGCCGGCCTCCAAATACCAGGATCTCTGGTGGGTTCTATCCACCATCATCAGTTGCGGAACGATCGCCGGCGCATTGATACCCGAATTCACAAAAGCATTCACCAGCTGCAACTCGCGGCACGTGAAAGAGGTCGTGACTTCCTCCAAGCAAGGAGGAGCTTCCCTCAACATCCTGTCGGGCTTTGTCGCCGGAAACTTCTCGGCCTTTTGGGAAGGGCTTCTGATTATCGTCCTGATGGGGATCAGCTACTACTTCTCAACAAACGCCGACGTTATGAGAGTCATCGGCAGCGCCTATGCGTTCGCACCTCCGATTTTCGCCTTTGGCCTTGTTGCGTTCGGTTTCCTTGGCATGGGTCCCGTGACCATTGCGGTCGATAGCTTCGGTCCCGTCACCGACAATGCCCAATCGGTCTACGAGCTCAGCCAGATCGAATCCATACCGAATATCAGAGCGGACATCAAGTCCAGGTTTGGATTCGAGCCTGACTTTGAAGGTGCGAAGCACACCCTCGAGAAGAACGACGGTGCGGGAAATACCTTCAAGGCGACCGCCAAGCCCGTGCTTATCGGTACTGCCGTTGTCGGTGCCACCACGATGATCTTTGGCATCATTCTCCTTCTCAACAACACCATTGCGGAAGGACAGATCATCCAGAAGCTCAGTCTTGTCGAGCCAATGGTCATCATGGGCCTCCTGTTTGGCGGCGCAGTCATCTACTGGTTCACCGGCGCCTCCACCCAGGCGGTCGTCACCGGCGCCTACCGCGCGGTCGTCTATATCAAAGAGAACATCCGCCTCGACGCGAAGACCGCATCTGTCAAGGACAGCAAGGAAGTCGTGAAGATCTGCACCCAATATGCGCAGAAAGGCATGGTGAACATCTTCATTGTGATCTTCTGTCTTGCCCTCGCTCTTCCCTTCATCAACGCCTATTTCTTCATCGGGTATCTCATTGGCATCGCATTCTTCGGCCTCTACCAGGCCATCTTCATGGCGAACGCCGGCGGGGCCTGGGACAACGCCAAGAA
>CAYTFM010000509.1:0-3852 GCA_964436735.1 uncultured Victivallales bacterium
GGGATCTCCCCAGTCGGGGCGCGAGAGGTCCTCTATGCCCAGCGCCTCGGCATCGCCCGAGTGGATGGGCGGGCCGTGGCCGTGCCAGGAGAGGCGGGTGGCCTCCACGGCTCGAGCCACGAGGTCGCGTGGGATGGGGCGCATCGTGACCACGAGGCGTCCGCCGAAGGGGCCGACCGAGCGGGTGGCTCGCCGGGTGAGGTACATGGGCACGTTCCGGCGCTCCTCGATGTGGCGGACGGGCCCGCCAGCCTCGAGCAGGGTCTGCTCGCAGGAGAAGCTGCAGCCGCGGAGGAAGGCCACGAGGCGCAGTTGCCCATCGGCGGTTGGGCGCAGGTGAGCGTCCTGACCAGCGATGGTCAGGAGTTCGTGGCCCGAGTGGACACGCCCCGCGGCGACCCGCAGCGGCCGCTGTCGTGGGAGGAGCTGGGAAGAAAATCGTTGCTGTCCCCCACATAGAGCATGGTCTGGGTGAACAGCGTTTTGAGGTTGTTCGCGCACGTCGCGGACTTGGCCGACTCCCTCGCCCCGTTCAAGGCGGGCAGGAGCAGCGACGCGAGGATGGCGATGATGGCGATCACGACTAATAATTCGATCAAGGTGAAGGCGACCGCCTTCACCTTGGTCGAATTATTAATTGTCCGGCTACGCCGCACAAAAGAATAATTGATGCACATGTTACTCTTCCTCCTTCACACCATAAACAATCCGTCCGACGACCGTGTCTGCCTGTCGATCATCCCTGGCAGACACCCCGCCGCTCAACCAGCCGCTCCTCGGAGTGTTTTCAGAGGGTTTCGCCCGGGACAAGGAACGGCTCTATTCGATATTCCTCGGAGACGGGCAGGTTCGCCGAGAACAGCATCTCGACGGCGCGGTGTCCCGCCTCGGCGAGGTTGTTGTTCACCGAGGTGATGCGCGGATGGAACGCGGTGGCCATCTGCGTGGCGTCGTAGCCGCCCACCTTGAGCTTCGGGGAGGTTCCCATGAGGTTGATGATGCGGCGGGCACGGAGATCCCCCGCGCACAGGACCGCCTCGGCGCGGAGGCGCAGGGCGAGCTCAATATCATCACGGGGCGTTTTCGACTTCACGAAATAAACGGACTCGCCAAGGCCGATCGCGGCCGCTTCGGACCGCAGTTGCTCCTCGTCTTCGAAGGCGTCGAAAAAGAGCACGGAGCGGCAGCCCGCCTTTACCGCATGGCGCAGCAACAGGCGGCGGCCGGCGAGCTTGTCCTGGACGATCCGCGGCAGCGACGCGGGGCCTCGGCGGTCGACCACCACGATTCGGGTTCCCGAGCGGGCGAGACGCTCAAGGGCGGCCGCGCATTCGGGGCAGCCGTACGGACCAAAGTCCTCTTGCGGGGTAACGGCGATCAGGTGGCCGCCGGGACGAAGCGCCGACACTTTGTCCAGTTGCGTGAGGAAGTCGGCGGTCAACTCCCTGGTGTCGTGGAACTCGACCCGCGCGCCGATCTTCTCGGTGGCGTCCTGCGCCCCGGCGATCATGCCGACGTACACCTGCAGATGGTAGGAGTAGTGGAGCGGGGCGAGGAGATCGACGATGGGAAGCGTGTCGGCCGCGCCTTTCGCATAGAATCCCTTGCCGTGCGAGGAGACCGCTTTACCGGTGCGCACAAGGTGGCGCAGGGCGCCGATCACCGTGTTGCGGGCCACGCCGAGCGAGGAGGTGAGCTGCTGGATCGACGGCAGTGGTTCGCCCGCCTTGTAGACGCCATGGTCCATGTCGGCGGCAATCCTGTCGGCGATCTGCCTGTACAGGGGATTCCCCGAACCTCTTTCCATGCGCCACTCAGAGGCGGAATGATTCTTTGGGTGTTGTTGTATCATATCTATTACCATCAATTACCTATTGCTATTTATAGCAAAAGTTACCCTTACATGCAAGAGGTTTTTTTGTAAAATAGTATAAAATGAGTGAAAAAATACAAACCGTCTTGCAAACGTCTGAAAACTTTGGTAAGATAGTAATAGATGGTAACTGTATGTTTCAAATCGGAACCCACCTGTCATGAAAGCTGTGCTGAGAAAGATCTCTGACAACGGCGCCTCCGCCGCGAAGGGACGCTGGCGCGGCGTCGCCACCCACAGTCATTTCCTCCGGAGCGGACGTTCGCCGTTCGAGGCGGCGAAGGAGCGGACACTGGCCTGGTGCGCGGCGAACAATGTCGCGGCCGTGGGGCTCGGTTCGCCATGGGAGCCGGTGTCGTCGGCCAGTTACGCCCGCTGCGAGGGCAGCGACCGCGACCTTTACTACGCGGGTCGGATCGATCTCGAGTCGGTGATGCACCGCACGGAGATTCAGGCCCTTTTCGACGATCTCAACGCCCGTTCGGGCGGCAAGACGCTGTTTTACATCGACAACGAGACCCCCAAGCGTCCGCATGGCCACTTCTGGTACTTTGGCTACAACTACGATGTGCCGGCGTGGCACGATTATGGCCAGGACCGCCCCGTCAAGTCGTGGGAGGGCGAGGCGGAGTTCGAGGTCAACGCGGTCACTGGGCTACCGCACACGCGCCGCTCCTATGCCGAGGTGCTCGCCTCGCAGCGGAAGGCGGGGGCCTTGGGCGTGTGGGCGCATCCGACGAGCTGGTGGTTCGCCCCGGAATCCGACTTCGCCTCCGGGCGTCCCAGCGTCCACGCCAAGGCGCCTCCGGGAAGCTGGTGGGAGCCACGCGGCAGGTTTGTCACGAACATCGCCGCCGAGATCGTGGGGCATCTGCTGGCGGACGGTCGACTTGACGGCATGGTCGTGCAAGGGTATGACGCTTGTCAGCGCTCCTATCAGGAGCTGTGGTTCAAGCTGCTCGACATGGGGGCGACAATTCCCGGCTTCGCTGAGAACGACACCTGTTTTGACACCAAAAACCTCCTCGACGACTCCGTCCGCGGAACCTTCGTGAACATGATGCCGCTTGAGGAGCTGTCCGTCAAGGCCATCGTGGGCTCGGCCAAGACGGGAAACTGCTTCGCCACCAGCGGCCCCTTCCTTACCGTCGCAGTCGACGGCGCGCCCATGGGGTCGCCCGTCGCGACTTCTCCGAGCTGCGCTCATCAGGTGGTCGTCGAGGCGCGCCCCGCTCCCGGTCATAAGAGGCTGTCGCGGCTGGAACTGCTGGGCCGCGGCGGAGAGGTGCTCTGCAAAATCGATGACTTTGACGGAGGAAGCGTGCATCTCGAGCTTCCCGGAACGGCGACACCGTCCTATCTCATCGCACGGGCATTCGGGCAGGATGACGCGCCCGACGCGGTCCGGCAGCAGTCGATCAGGCACATGGCCATCACCAATCCGGTCTACCTGAGGCCGAAAGGTTTCGTGTTCAAGCCGGCCGCGACGCGGTTGACCGTCACCGTCGATCCGTGCGGTCCGTGGCAGGGAGGGCAGGCTGAACTGCAGGATTCCGACGGCACGCGACTCGACTCGTTCAAACTGTCGGGCGGGCGGTGTGAGGTGGGCGAGGTTCCGGCGTCAGCGGTGCTTGCGCTCACGCATGGCGGTAGTACCGGCAAGACGTTGCACATTCTCAACGAGAACGCCGCCGTGCAGCGTCTCTACGACTATCTTGCCAAGGGACTTTTTCTGAACGACTATCCCGGTCTGGAAGCTGGTGAGGTTCCTGCGGAGGCATTTAAGATAAACGAGATGGCCGAGGCCATCAGCCAGTGTGAGATAGGCGTTTAAACACTCCGAGGAAACACTCCGAGGGGCGGCTGGTTGAGCGGCGGCGTGAACGCCAGAGGCGATCGACAGGCAGACACGGGCGCCGGACGGATTGTTTATGTATGGACGACATTCAAGACCAATGAAAATCTGGGAAAACACTCCG
>CAYTFM010000510.1:0-3823 GCA_964436735.1 uncultured Victivallales bacterium
TCAAATACAATGATGCGGGGTACAGGTTTCAGGGTTCGTGGTTCGGGAAGGAAGCCATTTCCCCAGTCATGAGTTTCGAGTTTCGAGTTTTCCTCCTCGGCGACGCATCCCATGGGGTCTGCGAGGAATCTCCTGCGGAACGCGGCGTCGGAGAACGCCCTCCCGACAAGGGGGAGGAGCCCGCGCCCGACATCCAGAGGCGCCTCGATGAACGGCAGCGTCAGCCCGCTCTCGTCAAGCGGCGGCAGGACGATGTGGAGAAGCGAAGGGGTGTTCTCGTGGACGAGGATCCTGGGTGGAAGGTGGAGGGTGGAAGATGGAAGGATCGAGGCAGACTCAGTGTCGGAGCGAAGCGGAGATTCGCCGCGGCGAATTCGGTGTTCGGGATTGAAAGAGGAAACTCCAGCTTTCGGCTTTCGGATTTCAATATTCTGATTTCCCTCGAAGACGGCTCCGGCTTCGCGCAGGCAGCGCATGGGATCGGCGAGAAACGCGTTCCTGAATTCAGCGTCCTGGCAGCTTTGAGCGACCAGCTCGGCGACGATCGCCCGGTTCAAGAGGGAAAGCTTCATGTAAGACTCCTTTTGTCTTTCGAGTGGCCCTTATTGCCGCACTATCCTGTTTGCGTGTGAGAACGACGTGTAATACCATGTGTTGTTGCCGGGACTGTCGCTGAACGGACGGAGTTGCACGCCGGACGGGATCATGCGCCCCTCGCTGTCGGTGACGTTTTCACCATGGCTGTCGATGACCAGGTAGTCTCCAGTTCCGTTGACCTGCCCGATCCAGGTGATTACATGCGAGACGGTCGTTGAGTTCTCTTTACAGATATACAGCAGGTCGCCAGGCTGGAACTGGGCGACAAGGCTGTTAAAATCCCCGGTCGACAGTATCTTCTGGATCTCAATCGCCGCGCCGGACGCGTCTTCCACGCTCGTGAGCGCCGCCTGCTCGAGGATGCCCGACGTCATTTTGATCCCCAGCGCGTAGTTGTACACCCACGCCGTGAAGTCCGAGCAGTCGATGCCCGGAGTCTGGTGGCGGGACGGGACGAGATTGCCAGGATCGATCGGCCAGGTCTGGGGGGGATCCCACTGCGGGAGGTGGTGATGCTGGTACTGGGTGTTGATGTATCGCCGCGCCACGTAAAGCAGCCGCTGTTGCCGCCAGTCCAGCGTCCGCGCCAAACTTGTCGGCTTGGTGCTGGGGGCGGGAAACTGCGCGAGGGGTGGTCCGTAGGCGATGCCAACTATGGTGTTTTGCGTGTAATACTTCTGATTCAAATCGCTCCATTTTGACTTCGCCATGGTCGAGGGATTCAGCTTGTCCCTTTTCGCGAAGTCGTCACCGAGTTGCGCTTGGGTGAAGATTGGTGATATGTCGTAGGGGGACGCGTACACGGAATAGGTGAGCGACGCGAGGTCGCTTTGAACGCCGTTCAGCACGGCCACCGCCCGCAGCGTCGTAGTGGCGTGTATCGGGACAGGAGACGAGTATTTTGTCCCATTTACCTTCGACGGGACGCTGCCGTCGGTCGTGAAATAGATGTCCGCTCCGGCGGAGGTGGTCATCGCCACCGGGGTTCCGGCCGAGACGACGCAGCTGCCGTTGGGTCCGCCGGCGTTGTTGGGCGGGGCGAATTCCGGGGCGGCGACGGGCGCCGCCATCACAACCGAGTCCGTGTAGAGGGTCTGCTGGTTCTCCAGGTCGAAGGCGACGCTGTTCCTCAAAAAGAATCCAATGCCGACAGTGGATGTCGTCTGTCCGGCGCCGATGCTCGCGTCATAGGTGACCGGGCTGGCGCCCGCCGTGGTGGCGAAGCTGTAGACGCCGGCACCCTTCGCCTCGCCAGTCACGGAGATCGCGTAGCCGGCGTCCACCTGTGGCGGATTGGCTGTCTCGTAGGGGTCGAGAGCCGCCTGCTCCCCGGAGTAGTTTAGTCCGTTGTTCGGCGTGCCGGTGTCCAGAAGCGTCCCGGACGTCCAGGAGACGGGCGTGTTCTTTCCTGCCGGATCCGTGAGCGTGAAGGCGAATTGTCCGCCGCCGAATTCCGTGCCGCCGACGGCGTACGAGTTCGGGAAGGGATGGTCATTGCCGGAGGCGGTCCATGGCGCGGACGAGGTGAACTGGCTCCGGACGGCGTCCATCAGCCCGAGGATGGCGTACGCGGCGCCCGCTCCGCCGTTCGCCACCACCGCCCAGCCGGTCTGGGTGCATTGCCCCAGCACGCTCGCGTTCACATACGGAGCCGAGCCGCTGGTGTTGTCGCCCGTGAACAGGCCAGCCCCGAACGTGCCGTACAGGCCGCTTTCCAAAGGCGGCTTCCCCTCCCGCAGATTCGATTTGAACGAGGAGGGCTTCCCCGAGTGGAACGTCTGATCGGTCACCTGCCCGATGACGAATCCTTTGGATTGCGGATAGATGTCCTTCGCCACCAGATCGACCACGGGGGTCGTCAGATCGGATTTTCCGTAGATTTGAATCGAGGGGACGGTGACGGCGTTCAAGATGTAGCTGAGGCCTTTGGTGGCGGTGCCATAGGAGACTTTGGCGTTTTTGCTGATCGTCGAGGTCGCCTTCCAGGCGGCGGGGTTTGGTTTGGGGCCGGTGTAGGATCCTTTGTAATACGCGGCGTTGAAACCGGCGGATCCCGTGTCGAAGAGATAGGGCAGCGCCACGCCACCATTGATTCCAACGTAGATGACCAGCCGTTGGGAATCGTCGATCGTTTCGAGCGACAGGGGGATGACCCGTTGATTCCAGTAGCTTGGGCCCGTTCCGGTTCCACCTTGATGCGACGCCAAGCGCTTATCCCCCTCTTGAGTGGCATTTTCCCCAGCCATCGTGGTGAGATTGACGGTGGCCGCGCAGATCAGAAGTAGCGTGGTCCTCAGCGTTTTCGTTGTTGTCATTAGCATTCACTTCCTTTTCTGCGTTCTCACTGTCACTTTGTACTGCGGCTCCATGAGGCACGCGCCTTTGTGCCCGCCGATGTCGAGGGATACGTTCACCCCCTTGTAGGGAATCACCCACGGCATGTTGTCCTTCTTGGCGGTGAACATCCATTTCCCGGTGTTGAAGTCGAGGGAGATCGTGGTGGACGTGGTTTTGTCGGAGAGCTTGAAGACTCCCTTTTTCTTCTCGATGAAGGAGGTGATCGGAAAGCCGCGCTCCTTATATCCTATCGACACCGTGACGGAGGTGCCCGGATCGAAATCGGAAAGCGAGCTCATGCCGGCCGGGGGCTCGAAGGTTCCCGAAAGACTGATAGCGTCTTTGCCCCCCCAGGCGTTGTCGAAGCTCCCCGCGCCTTTGACGACCGCGAAGGCGGACAGCCGCGTGGCGAAGGTGCGCGTGTGGGAGTGCTGCGCGTGCTTCGCCGCGGTGAATGTCCACGAGACCTTCTCCGACACGGGCCATTTGCTTTTCGTCCCTTTGGCGGCGGCGTCTTGCGCCAGCGCCGCGATGGAGACGGTGTTCGTGGTGACGTAGAAGTCGCTGTAGATGTCGGTGTTGAGGGAGAGCGAGACACTGATGCCATTCATGGTCTGAACCGCGCCGCCCTGCCCGCCAAACGTGTAGGACTCGATAGTGAGCCACACGTTTTCCGCATCGAGCGACCAGCTGTTCTTTGCCGTGTTGAAGGTCAGGGTGTAGGTGGATTGGCTGCCCGGGCCGAACGTGCCGCTGGCCGTCCACGTGGCGCCGTTTTTCGTGATGGCGTTGAGCGGGACGGCAATGAAGTTGTCGGACAGGGTGAGATAGACACCGCTGACCCCTTGCACGCCGCCGCCCCAGGAGGGCGGATTGAAGTTGTTCAGGT
>CAYTFM010000511.1:0-3805 GCA_964436735.1 uncultured Victivallales bacterium
CCTGGTGACGATGGTCGTCGAATCGGGGGCCCACGTGACGCTGGCCCGCCAGAAGGGGCCGACGACGGTCATCCCATTGTCCGAGCGGGTGATGTTCGTGTAGATTCCGAAATCGACCCTCAGCTGGTCGACGATGGTGTCCCCGTCGACCCCCACCTTCCCCACCTCGTTCTCGATGATGGCGACGCGGAGCCCGTCCCGTTCGACGGCGCGCCGGGCAAGCTCGACGAGGAGGCTCGTCTTCCCCGAACCAAGAAAACCTGCGATGACGATGATGCGCATAAGATTATTGCCGCAAAAGAACACAAAGAAGCACAAAGATAAATTGTTTCACCGAACACACTCTGTTAATATACCGTTTGTCCCGCCTTTGTCCCCTTTGTGACCTTTGCGTTCTTTCGCGGCAATTACGCTATTGGGTATCTGCGTCTTTGCATATCGTGACGGCCTCGGAGTCGAGCGTCACCGGAGGGGGCTTCACATCCGCCGGTCCGATTCCGCGGAAAAGGCAGCCGCGGCCGACGACGGCGAGTTTGTCGTCCTCGTCGCTGCCTCCTTTCCAGCGCCAGACTTCTAAACGCCACGGCGAATTATCCGACGCGTCAAGGGTGGTCTTTCCCTCTCTCGCCAGAAGGAGCAGCGTGTACAGTTCTCCCCTCCCCGCTCCCTTGGCGACGCCAAGAATCGTCTTTTGGTCGAAAAAATCCCGTAGATCGGCAAGCGCCGCGGCGACCTTACGCGTCGTTTCCCCATCAACCGACGATGAGGGCCATGCGGCCACAATCGCATCAGCTGTCTTCACGGCGGCGAAGATACCATCCTTTACGTCGCCCTCAATCACATAGTTCCCTTCCCCGGTAGCCTTGACGGTGAGGTTCAGGAGTCCCGGCTTGCCAAGCGTGGAGAGTTCGGTTTTCGCGGAACGGTATTTCTGCGAAATCTGCACGGTCAAAGTTTTTCCTCCAGAAGATACGGCCCAGGTGAAAGTCACCGTACGCGGATAGACGAGAGCCTCGAACGACGTCCCCGCCTCACCACGCTGCTTCGAGAGCAGAATGACCTTCCGCTTTTTTCCCGCATCATCAAGAAGGTCAATCGGCACCGCCTTCAGCGAGCCTTTGAGCTTCCGCCCGTCCGTGAGACTCACTTCCGCCGTGAGGTAGCGCAACGGATACGGTTCGCCGAAAAACTCTTTCTCCGTCTTCCCCGCCTCCTTGAAGCGCCACGCCCGCTCCATCTCCTCCTTCGCGGGGGTGTTGGCGATCTCAACGACCTCCGAGAGACGAAATTCTTTCACGCCACCTGCGTCGATCGACAGTTTCGTGTCCGGCTTCGTGAGCACTTTACCTTCGATCCTCATGCCATCCGAGAACGACACCGCCCCCCTGGGCGCGGCATCGTCCGCCCGCATGGCGCACGGTACGCACACGACCGCCACCACAGCAATCAGAGCGATACAACAATCAGAGATCCCCATATGCACCCCTCAAGAAAAAGACCTTGCCACAAAGGACAAAGACTTCCCATGCCTTATCCTAAAAAAATCTAATCGATTGCATCATAACATCCGCCTTCTTTCTTGATATTCCAACGGAGCATCACCTCCTTGTCGCCACACGACCAGCACGCAAGCTATGATCGAAGCCAATCAAATGCGCATTGCCTCAAGGAGGTCAAGCCAGTTATTCAGCCGCGCCTATCGGCTCAAACCGAAAAAATCGCTATTTCTTTGAGAACCCATGCGACGAAAGCTGATTTGCCGCGTGTTTATTTGTGGGAAGAATGAAAGTTTGGTAATGTAAAGCCATGCAAACGAAGACGGATGCGGAACTTCTCAGAGCCTTTGCGGGGCAAGCCGACTCGGACGCTTTCTCCGAGATCGTCGCTCGGTATGGATCGATGGTCTACCGCGTTTGTTTCCGCGTGTTGGCAAATCAACACGAGGCCGAGGACGCCAGTCAGGCGGTCTTCATGACGCTGATGAGGAAAGCGTCAATGCTTCGGCGGGAGGAGCCTTTGGGAAGCTGGTTCCACACGGTGGCCCGACATGCCGCCTTGACTGTGGCGCGAGCACGCGCTAATCGCAGACGGCGGGAGCAGGCGGCAGCGGAGTTGCTTGACGACTGGCACGGCCAGGAGGTCGGCGAGGTGAGGCGTGACGCAGTTCTGGGCATCCTGGATGAGGAGCTTTCAGCTCTCACCACCGCCCAACGACAGGCAGTTATCCTCCGCCACCTCCAAGGGCTCAGCGAGAAGGAAGCCGCCGCCGTGCTCGGTTGCGCGCCGCACACACTGAGTTGTCGCGCCAGCGAGGGGGTCGCAAATCTGCGTCGTCGGTTGATCCGGCGCGGTTGCACCCTCGGCGTTCCCGCTCTGGTTGCCGTGCTGGAGGCTGAGGCAAGCGCATCGGTTCCCCAAGCTCTCATTCCTTCCCTCGTGGCCGTTCCGCAGCTGATGGCGGCAGGCACCGCAGCAGCGGGAACGGGGAATAGCGTGATTATTATGGAAGGAACGTTGAGGGCGATGCTCATGGTTAAAATCAAAATGATTGGTGGCGGTTTGGTGGCGGCAGCGTTGGTTGGAGCCATCGGCATGGTGGCGATAGAGGGAATCAGGGAAGGAGAACATAGGACGACACCTAAAGACGATATGGAGGCACAAGAGCACCAGCCCACGAACCATCCATCAGCATCGCCGCCAGTTGTCAGTAAAGCGGTTCTTTCGGGTCCCAGACCATGGGGTCAAACCGATTCGAATGCCCAAGGGAAAAGGTCTGTTGAGGACAAGATCTCCGCCACACACACGCGCTCTCCCGCAGCCGCCACTCAAGCACCGCAGCCTATCACGCCAGCGACAGACTCGCCGGAGAGTTCGGACGAGAAACTGAAGCGGAAGCTTGACACCATAATTATCGACCATATTGAATTCGAAGAAGTCAAACTTTTCGACGTCGTCAGATACTTGCGCAAATGTGCCAAAAACATGGATCCGGATGGCAAAGGGGTCAAAATTCGATATCGGGGCCCTGTCAATCCCAGAGAGCATCTCATCACCATAGTTGTTGATAAAATCCCCTTGGGCGAGGCAATCGAATACCTCTGCAAAGGGAGTGCGACAACATATGAGGTCAAGGACGGTCGGGTTGTTATTGATGGACGACGCCAAGCAGGAACAAACCAACCGGGAGCGGCACCAGACAAGAACGGCGCAACCGATGGTGGATTCATATTAGAGGACGAGGATTTCGACTCACCGTAGCAGGATTCAGAATGCTCGACGTCAGCCGTTATATCAGACTCCACCTTCTCCGTAACGCCCATTCGACGGCGAGCAGAAGAGCGATCAGCAGTCCAAAAGGAACGGAGAAACGCGCCAGATGCAACTGCGCGGCGGTGGTGTGGGCGGCCATGTCGGAGTGGAGGCGGCGGATGAGGTCGTCGACGTTCTTTTCGTCAACAAACATCCCCGACGTGGCAGTGGCCACCTTCTCCAAGCAGGCCCGATTAAGATAGAGAAATGATCCCTCATCGCTGAGCGGCGACACGCTGAAAATCCGCTCATAAGTCTCGGACGATTCGCCGCTGTACACCACCACCCGGAAATGGTACTCCCCTCGTCCGGGGAAAAGGATCTTGAGCGTCTTCGCTCCACCGCCCTCTATCGATTCGGCGACCGGAACATCGGTCTCCTTGCCATCGCGCGACACGGTCGCCACAACCCGGGGAGCCTTGACCGCCCCCGTCAGTCGAAGAGTGCCGACAGCCTCCTCGGCGGGCGAGTATCGCTCCTTGTCCCATGCGATTTT
>CAYTFM010000512.1:0-3778 GCA_964436735.1 uncultured Victivallales bacterium
ACGGTGAACAGTACCGTCGACCTCGCGAAAGTGGAGAAACTCTCCTGCGCGTCGATGATCGCCGCGGTCATGACGGATGATCTGTCAATAATGGGGCAGGAATAGTCATTGGTTATTTGAGCCCCTGACCGACTACTAATGACTAATGACTAATGACTAATGCCCCCCACTAACACAAAATGGAAGTGTGTCTCATGAATCTCCTCACCGTCGCCCAGGCGATGCGGCGTATGCGGCAGAGCCAAAATATGACGCTTGATGTCCTCGCCGAGAAAAGCGGCTTCACCAAGGGATACCTCTCGCGGCTTGAGAACTTCCGCGTCTCGCCGTCGCTCACCGCCTTGGCGAAAGTCGCGGAGGTGCTCGGCGTCCCCATGGCGGCGTTTTTCCAGGACGAGTACAAGTCGCCGCTCTTCGTGAGAGGCAACCTCAAAGAGGGCGAGGAGGTCGTGCGCGACGAAGGCGCGAAGTTTGGCCTGCGCTACTTCTCCCTTGCGTTCAGCAAACTCGACCGCGTCATGGATCCCTTTCTCATCACCTACAGCCCCGCCGACGGTCCCCGGGAGATGATGATGCATGACGCCGACGAGTTCTTCCTCGTGCTCGAGGGGAAGATCGACTATTACGTCTGCGATATGTCGTCGAAGGTGACGCTCGTCGAGGGCGACACCATTTATCTTTCCAAGAACGTGCCGCACACCGCCTGCCTCGCGTCCGGCGCGAAGTCCGCCCGGGCGTTGTCAATCTACTGCCAGCCATCACCCACCTCCAGTGGGAAATGACGCCGAGTTCCCGCTCTGCGCCCTGAGCTTTTGAGCCATGGAAAGCTTTGCAGCACTGCCAGTGACGGTGCAGGGAAGCCTCACTTTCCCGTGGGCGCGTTAATCCAGACACAACTGGGGAACGAGGCTTGCCGAGCCGTATCGGAATCCCGCCATGAGAATGGTTTATTGTTGTGATTTTTAATCGCCACAATTGAATAAAATGCTAAATAAGTTATATATAACAGAATAAAATACTTAATAAAATATATAAACAGAATATAAGGTGGGAATATGGTTGACGCAGTGGACAAACGGATTATCGAGATTGTGGGTGAGGACGCGAAGATCTCGAACGCCGATCTGGCGAAGCGGATCGGGATGGCTCCCTCGGGGACGCTTGAACGCATGCGCAAGCTAGAGGGCAAGGGGGTCATCAAACGCTATGAGACGCGGGTCGATCCTGCGGCGGTGGGGGTCGACCTGACCACGTTCGTGCTGGTGAAGACCACGGAGAACGTCGGGGCGACGGTGATCGGCGAGAAGTTGGCCGAGTTCCCCTGTGTGCAGGAGGTGCACTTTCTCGCTGGCGAGTACTGCTATTTGCTCAAGATCCGCGTGCGGAATGTCGAGGCGCACGCCGCCTTCCTGCGGAAGCTTGGCACCGTCAAAGGGATCACCGGCACGCAGACGACACTGGTGCTGCAGACGATCAAAGAGACGCTGGCGTTGGACATGGCGCAGATCGCCGGAGAATGATGGTATGCTTGATCAATTCGTCAAGGATTGGACGAGGTTCGTCTTTACGTTGTCGCCGTTCTTCGTGCTGTCGGTGCATCTGGCGCTGACCCACGGGATGCCGGAGGCGGGACGGCGGCGCAACTCGTTGGCGGTGTCGGCGGTGGCGTTGCTGGTCTGCGTGATCCTTTACTACTCGGGCGGCGCGCTTTTCGCCTGCATGGGGATCACGGTCGACTCCTTCCGCGTGGGAGCCGGCGCGCTGCTGTTTCTCTCCGCCGTCGATCTGGTGAGGGGCGGAGGCGAGGGCGCGTGGGCGTCCGACGGCGATGACATCACGGTGGTGCCGATGGCGATTCCGGTGATCGTCGGGCCGGCGGTGACTGGCACGCTCCTGGTGATGGGCGCCGAGGCCGACGCCTCGCATGGACGTCTGGCGGGCAGCGCCGCGCTGCTCTGCTCGATGCTCTTCCTCGCCGCGGTCCTGTATTTCGGATCGCTGATTGAGCGCGTGATCCGGCAGAAGGGTGTACGGATTCTCAGCAAGCTTTCCGGAATGGTGCTGGCCGCGGTCTCCGCGCAGATGGTCTGCGTCGGGGTGCGGCATTTCATCGGGGCGGGGTGAGTCGGGGGCGGGATGTGTTCGGTGTTCGGGAAAGCGATTTTCGTATTTCGAGATTCGAGTTTCGGATTTTTATTTTAAAGGGGGTACGCGATGTCTGACATGCGGTTGACCACGAGGGAGTTCATCGAGATGGAGGAGCAGTACGGGGCGCGGAACTACAAGCCGCTGGACGTCGTGCTGGCGCGGGGGGAGGGGATCTGGGTGTGGGACATCGAGGGCGCCCGCTACATGGACTGCCTGTCGGCGTACTCGGCCGTCAATCAAGGGCACTGCCATCCGAGGATACTGAAGGCGATGGTGGAGCAGGCGGCGAAACTGACGCTGACCTCCCGCGCCTTCCGGAACGATCAACTCGGTCTCTTCTACAAGGAACTTTGCGAGGCGACGAAGTCGCACAAGGTGCTGCCGATGAACAGCGGAGCCGAGGCCGTTGAAACCGTCATCAAGGCGGTCAGAAAGTGGGCCTACAAGGTCAAAGGCGTCCCGAGAGGCGAGGCCGAGATCGTGGTGGCGGACGGCAACTTCCACGGCCGAACACTGACGATCATCGGCTTCAGCAGCGAGCAGCAGTACCGCGAGGGCTTTGAACCGTTCACGCCGGGGTTTGTCCATGTCCCCTACGGCGACGCCGACGCCCTGCGGAACGCGATCACGCCGAACACGGCCGCCGTCCTGCTTGAGCCCATCCAAGGCGAGGCGGGCGTCATCGTCCCGCCGTCGGGATACCTCAAGGCGGCGCGGGAGCTGTGCGACGCCAACAAGATCTGTCTTGTACTCGACGAGATTCAGACCGGACTGGGGCGCACCGGCAAGATGCTGGCCGAGGAACATGAGGGGATCGAGGCGGACGCCACTCTCATCGGCAAGGCGCTCTCCGGTGGTTTCTATCCCGTGTCGGCGGTGCTTTCCAACAACGACATCCTCGGCGTCTTCCTGCCGGGCGACCACGGCAGCACCTTCGGCGGCAATCCGCTCGCCTGCGCCGTGGCGCGCGCCGCGCTGCGCGTCCTGCGCGAGGAGGGGATGGTCGAGAACGCCGCGGCGATGGGCGCCTACCTCATGGAGAAGCTCCGCGGCATCAAGAGCCCGCACGTCAAAGAGGTGAGGGGCCGCGGCCTGCTCGTTGGCATGGAGTTGCATCCGGCTGCGGGCGGTGCGCGGCGCTTCTGCGAGGCCTTGAAAACGCTGGGAATCCTCTGTAAGGAGACGCACCACCACGTCATCCGCATCGCACCCCCACTGATTGTGCGGAAGGACGAAATCGACTGGATGCTCGAACGCCTCGACCGCACCTTGACGATGGCCTAGAAAATTTTGCGGACAAAATTTTCTTACTCCGCTAATGCGGCGGCTGTTATTCCGGCACGTGGCAGGTGCGGAGCTCGACACAGGTGGGGCCGGTAATCCGCTCGTTCTTGTCGGACAAAGCGATGTCGGCGGTCACGCCCTCCGGGATGGAGAGCTTGGCGCTCAACGCGTTGCCTTCCAAACGCCACGAGGCGACGATCTTCCCCTTGGGCGAGGGGATGACCGCCTCGACCTTGTCAATCCCCTGTACTATCACGGGGGCGAACTTGATCGAAGACCAGGCGAGTCCCGTCTGCGTGATGCCGGCGAGGATCTCGTTCATGCGGCGCTCGATCGTCTGCCGCAC
>CAYTFM010000513.1:0-3777 GCA_964436735.1 uncultured Victivallales bacterium
TGGTTCGCCTCGTTGTTGGTCAGGCCGTACAGGCGCTCCTTCAGGATGGGGTCACGCTCGTTCCACAGCGCGAGGGCGAAACACAGCCGCTGCTTGTCGTCGCTGACGCCGCCCAATCCGTCCTCGCCCCATTTGTAGGCCCGCGAGCGGGATTGGTCGTGGGTGAAGTAATCCCAGGCGTTGCCGTCGGCGCTGTAGTCCTCGCGGACGGTGCCCCATTGCCGTTCGCTCAGGTAGGGGCCCCATTTCTTCCATGGAATGCCGTCTTCTCGTGCGATATTAAGCCGCCTCTGCTCCGCGGTGTCTCTGAATTTCTTCTCCGCCATGGGGTCTTTCCTTGTGTTATTTCCTGAATGCTATTTTGAATTAGATATTCGGATTTCGGATTTACTTTGAGAGGGGCTCGGAGCTTGCGCTCATCAGTGCTTGAACATCTTGCAGCGGCTGATGGGAGACCGTGAGGTAGCCGCTCGTCGGGTTGTCAAGCGCGGCGATCATCGCGATCACCATGGAGAGGGAGATCGCCAGGATCAGCGTCGCCCATGAGCGCCGCGAGCCCGCGATGCCCGTCTGGTAGCCGATCGCCACCATGGCGAGAACGATGAGGGCGTAGAGGGTCGCCCAGATGCCAAGGGGAGTCCGCGTCTGCATGCCGACGGCCACCCGCATCGCATGGATGCTTATCATATCGTTCAACGATTCGATATAGAGGGAGGCGTAATCCGAGTTCATGTCCGTGCGGGTCTTGGCGACCGCCAGATCCCAAAGCTGACGCTGGATGCGGTCCGAATCGACGAGCGCTTGGCGCACCTGCGCCATGTCGCCCGACATGACGGCGGCCAGGCGTTGATCCAGATACTCCTTGAGAAGCGCTGCCGCCTGGACGCGGTCCGCCTTATCCGGAAGGATGTCGCTGCGCAGCCAGGCCGCGCGGATGGCGTTGGCCTCGTCGCGCACAAGCCCCTTGCGGGCGTCATACCGCTCGGTCACGATGCCGAAGGAGAACGCCAGAATGAACGCCAGCAAGCCCAGGATGGATCCCGCGATGGCCGAGACCGGCGATTCCTTCTCGTCCTCCGAGTGCCGATGCGCTTTCCGTCCCAGCATGTATCCCGCCTCGACGGCGGCCATCACGACAATGATAGTCACCACAAAGATGATCTCGACAGGGATGAAGTCAAGACTCATACAACCTCCTCATACTGTAAATGTGTGGGGGGGGCTTCAGGAGCGGCAAGAGTAAGGAGTTGCACCACCATATTCGGCCGTGACGCCGTGTGCCATGAAACGCATGCCGCGGCCGTACGCCGAAACGACTCGTAACTAGTAGATGAAAGCTCGGTGAATTCAAGAAGGAGAGGTGCTATTCATGAATGGCGAACGGGGAAGACGTAGTTGAAATGTGGTAAATCGTTGAAGCGACAGTAACATTATATACCACATCTGATCAAGAAAAGTACGAATCTGTAAATGGGGTGATGTATGAGGATCTCAGCGTTATCGATTCTTTTTTTGTTGATCACGCCTTTTGTCGGAGGGCAAGACCAGCCTGAAACCGCGGCTCCCGCGCCGCAGGCTCAGGTGCCGTTCACAAAGGAAAGCCTCGAGCAACTCGTCGCTCCCGTCGCGCTGTACCCCGACGAGCTTCTCGCGCAGGTGCTGGCGGCGTCGACGTATCCGGTCGACATTGTCGAGGCCGCGCGATGGCTGAAGCGCAATCCGAGTTTTTCAGAGCTCTCGCAGGATGACATCAAAGCCGAGGTCAAGGGCAGGAAATGGGATCCAAGCGTGAAGGGGCTGATCTTCTTCCCCAAACTTCTCGCCAAGCTGAACGACAATCTGGACTGGACAAAGGAGCTGGGTGAGGCCTTTCTCAATCAGCAGAAAGAGCTGATGGACACGATCCAGGTCATGCGGGCGAAGGCCAAGGAGGCAGGAACCCTGAAGTCCGATGAGAATCAGACGGTCACCACCACTGAGGATGGCCAAGTGGAGATCCAGAGCGCAAATCCTGAGACGGTGTATGTGCAGAACTATGACCCGGCGACCGCCTATGGCTCAAGCTGGGGTTATTCTTCCTGGGACTATCCCGCGGTGATCGCTGCTCCCGCGTGGCCCTGGCGTCCGTATGCGTCCGGCTGGGCCCTCGGCTACGCCTGCGGGTGGGGCAGGCGTGCCGTCGCCTATAACAACAATTATCAAAACGGCAGCTTCTACCAGGACAATCGCACCAATGTGAACATCAACTCCGCGAACAAGGACTGGGTGTACGACAAAGCTCATGCGAAACCCATCACCTCGAACAGCCAGGAGATCGCCAAACGGCTTGAGACGGAACGGGCAACGCCGCGCAATGTCAAGGCGGGCGACTCGGCTGCCGCGAAGGAGCTTCGCCAGGCTGTCCCGGCAGGGGACAGGAGCACAGCCGCCGCGCAAGCTCTCAAGAAAGCTGATCGTTCCCCGCTTGCGGGGCAGGGGCAGAATGCGAGCCGCGAAAGGCAGACTACTGCGAACGCCGCCCAGAGTGCCGCCGCCAAGCGGAACGCCGATCCAGCCATGAGCGGATCCCGCAACGCCAATCTTGAGCGGATATATAGCGAGCGCGGCGCCCAAAGCCGGAATGTCAGCGCCAAGACCACCAACAAAGGTGGCGGCAACGTGCATTCGCGGGCCGGTGCGGCTCCGAAAGGCGGTGGTGGTTCGCGCGGTGGAGGCGGAGCCAGAGGGGGCGGTGGCGGAGGCGGAAGAAGATAAATCCGAATCCGAAGCACGTAATTTGACAGGATTTACAGGATCGACATGAAAGAGGGGGAATATATGTGCAAAATAAAACAGTTGTTGCTGTCGGTGCTTTCCGCACTTTTAGTTTCCGGATGCAGTTCGGTCAAACAGCCTGATGAGAAGCAGGCTGTCTTCGCCTCAGGAGAAGCGGCGTGCGCCGCGCTGACCGAGGCCGCGAAGAAGAACGACACAAAACGTTTGATGGAGATCTTCGGCCCCCAGGGCGAGGAGATCGTGTTCTCCGGCGACGAGAAGCTTGATGCCGAAACCAGGGCGTATTTCGCCAAGAACGCCGAGGAGAGAACGTCGATTGTGGAGATGGAGGATGAAAAAGGGAGCTACGTAGTGGAACTTGGCAAAGAGGGCGTGCCTTTCGCGGTTCCGCTTACCCAGTGCGGCGGCACATGGTTTTTCAACACACCGGAAGGACTGGATGAGTTGCTCAGCAGGAGAATCGGTAGAAACGAGATTTTCACCATAAACATCTGTGAGTCACTTGTCAGGGCCGAGGCCGAGTATGCCCGGAAGAGCAAGGCCGCGGGCGGCTTCCGCGAATACGCCATGAAATTCCAGGGCGACCCGGGAAAGACCAACGGCCTCTACTGGGATAAGGCGGACGGCAAGAATGAAAGCCTTGTCTGCGCGGATCTCGTCCTGGCGAGCCTGAGTGCCGACGATCCCCAAAGAAAACCGTATTATGGCTACTACTATAAGGTGCTGACCGCCCAAGGGGCTGACGCGCCGGGCGGGAAGAAGTCTTATCTTGTCGACGGCAAGCTGGTGAACGGTTTCGCGATACTCGCCTTCCCGGCCAATTATGGCGTGCTGGGAATCAAATCATTTATGGTTTCGAAAAGTGGGGTCGTCTTTGAGAAGGATCTGGGTGACAACACCGATAATACCGCGACCGCGACGGCCGAGATCAACCCCGATGACAGCTGAGATCCGGTCAGGAATTGATTCCATGCTGCAGTCAAGATGATACAATAGCCGCAA
>CAYTFM010000514.1:0-2053 GCA_964436735.1 uncultured Victivallales bacterium
CTTATCGCTTTGAGCGGTTCACCCTCGCCGACGCCCGACACATCCCCCGAACGCTCCTTGGCGCCGAACTCAAGTCCGCCCAACAACTCCTGCCGCTCGGTTAGCACACCACCCGCGAGGTCATGCGAGAACGCCGCGGCGTCCGTGACGACAAGCGTGACGCCCTTTTCCCTGACGGCCTCCAGCAACGTGCGAGCGGTCACGGGGCTTTCATATTCGGCGAAGGGGACGAAAACGACCTTGAAGGCGGCGGGATCCGCCTCGCCGCGCTCGACGGAGAATCCGTCCAGGAACTTGAAATAGGCTCCCGACGCCGGGCCAAGATAGTTGTAGATGGCGCCGACGCCTCGGGCGTAGTCGGTCATCGTCGAATAGCCGGAGAAAAAGGCGGCCACGTCAGCCTTCGCAGGGATTTTCGCCCGATTGCCTTCGCCATAGAAGGCGGCGATCTGCTTGAGGTATTCCCAGCGGTCGGGCGCGCTCCCACTGTCCCATCGCCCATAGCTTCCATCCCAGGCAAGGTTGAAGAAACTCACGCCGGTCGCCCCGTTGCGGAAGGCGCGGCTCATCACCTCGCGCATCTCGTCGAGACTCGCGACCGAGGCCCCCTCGGTGTGGATGCAGGGCCAGAACTCCTTGTGGCCAGTGACATCCGAGATGAACTTGGAGATGACGGCGGTGCCGATGTCCTGCGGCATGGGTTTGTCGTGCGTCTGGTGCAAAACCACGTCCACGGGTTTCCATCTCTCAGCGTAATCATACGGAAAGATCTGCCCTTGTGGATCGTCGCCAAACAAGGGGATGCCGGGTTTGAGCGGATGGCGCATGGCGGGCGTCGACCGGGTGAGCGTCGTCACCCAGTCGTTGATGAACCGCTGCGTGGCGATGCGGCAGTAGGGAATATCCTCGGCGGGCGTCTTGTCATTGATCAATCCATACTTCCCCGCGCCAAAACGCGCCTTGACGGCATCGTCGATCTCACCGACAAGCGGATACCGCTCCCGCATCTCGGGGGTGGCAAAGCCGAGCTTCAGGGCCTTGTTGAGCGTGTAGTCCAACTCATCGGGCAGGTTGAACGCATAGATGACATCTCCATATAACTTCACCACCTCTTCCATGGATGCGAGCGAATCCTCGATCAACTCCCCGCATGGCAACGGCCGGTAGTCCCACTTCGCGCGCCCCTTGCCGTCCTTGGAGACATTCACGAGATAAGGACACTTCTCGAGTTCGCCATACTTCTGCAGAATCACGGTCTCGGGATACGCGTAGGCGACGCTTTTCACGCCGAGTTTTCTCATTGCATCGGCATGCTTCGCCAGATTGTTGTAGTCGGTGTCCTTCCTGGCTGTCATGTTCGGCAACTGACGGGCGGCGGCGACTTCCTTCATCGCCGCGTCGAGGGAATACGCCATGCCCATCGCCGCCGCGTACTGGTTCGCCCCTTCCGCCCCCTTCAGTTGGTGGGCGTAGACGAGAAAACCGTTGGCGGCCGGAGGGGTGGCGGCTTTTGCCACCAATTCAGGCAGGAAGTCGCCGCCGAAGTCGGTGATGCGCGGCGGCAGTTCGAACGTCCGCTCGGTGGCGTTCTCGTAGAAGACTGCTCCGTCCACCATATTCATCGCCTTGATGGAAAGCCGCCCCGGCTCCGTGCCGTAGGTGAACCATACGGGAACACGTCCTGCGGCAGGAAGTGTGAACTCTTTTTCCCAGACGACCTCTGACGCCCCCTTGGCGTCACCCCGGCTCGCTTCCACTTTCACCTTGCGCAGCGCAGTTCCAGGATTGACGAGGCAGCCGCTGAAAGAGTTGACCGAGGGGGTGGCGCCTTTCGCCAAGGATCCGCGGCTCCAGGATTCAAGCCGAAGACCATCGCTGACTGGCGCGAGCGACACCGGCGCGTAAAAGAACGGATGCGGGATCCGCCTCCGCTGCCACCAACTGAATATCGTCTTGCTGAGGGGCCAGACGGACTGCCGCGCCTTCTCGCCATCCCGCCGGAGGCGGTTGGCCGCGACGCCAATGGTGTCGCCCGCCGACAGTTTGACGCCAA
>CAYTFM010000514.1:2067-3772 GCA_964436735.1 uncultured Victivallales bacterium
TTGAGGGGAATCCTCATGGCCACTTCCCAGGAGTCGTCATTGACTTTGACCTCAGGCTTCACCTCCGAGTCCCAGCGCCGGTTCGCATAGTCGCATGAATAGTACAGGGCGTCGAGGAGCGCCCCTTTCGGATTCACGGCGATCCCGAAGGCCTTTTCATGGTCGTGGGTTGAGTCGATGAAAATCTCAACGCAGTCATCCTTGTCGACAAGGGCTCCGTCACGGTGGCTGGCGTCTATCACCACAGGCCTCTTCGGCGCCTCCTTCTCGAAACAGCGGACGCCAACCAGCAGCGCATCGTCCATCCACGCCATCCGCAGCTCGGTCCTCTCCGCGACGGCCGCGCCATTCTCCTCGAGGAAATCGCCTGGAAGCACGGGCTGCGCCCAAACGGCCTTCATCCAGTCGCCACTGGCATCGACCTTCCGCGCTTGCAGTTCTCCCGCGGCGACAACCGTCCCACAAAGGCATCCCGCAATTAGCATCCCCACCGCCGCTTTGCATGCTTTGTCCATGGCATTCCCTCTCTATTGGGTATCCACACGGATTAGTTCATGATCGACATAAAACATCTCTTTGCGCATGCGCCCCGTGGTTCCAAGCGTCTCGCGTACCCGCTCGTAGATGCGCTCGAAAAACGCCCCGAGGGAGTGATCTTTAAG
Source organism: uncultured Victivallales bacterium (assembly GCA_964436735.1). Lineage (GTDB taxonomy): Bacteria > Verrucomicrobiota > Lentisphaeria > Victivallales > GWF2-38-69 > CAYTFM01. Next base: position 2,730 of record CAYTFM010000514.1, read on the forward strand.
TCTGCTTGTGTAAAGTGTGGGCTTCTGGCCATGCGCCTCGAACGCCTCGCGGAGCCTCTCAAGCGACATTCCGAGGTCTATGCCAGGATTCGTCCATCCCTTGGAGAGGGCCTTGCCCACCACATCCGCATACACCCGTCGCTGCTCATCAAGCGGCAAAGACGAGAGCCCCTTGGGGAACTCGACGACGCGCAATTCGCAGCCATGCGCCTTCGCCGCCGCCTCGGCTCCCTTGTGGTATTCACGGTAGAAGTAGTGCTTCCGGGAACCAGAGTACAGCGTGATGATTTTCTCGCCTCGGCTCGCCAGTTCTTCAACACTGGCCCTGCCCAGCGCGGCGTTGTCGCCGGCTATCTGATTGAAATCGAGATTCGGGTAGGTGCCGGCCGAGAAATCGCCGATGAAGATCACCGGTGAACCGAGCCGCGCGCAGGCGGCCACCTGCCGCTCGCTCAGGCTGGAGGCGTTGAACAGGAGGCAATCGATGTTCAAGTGCGTGAGGAACTTCCGCAAATCAGACTCGAAGCGCTCCTCGGGGAACAATGCGGATTTCGGCACCGCTCTGACGATGAAGTTGTACCCTTCGCGCAGGTAGGGCGGGGCGGCGATCCTCATGAGGTTGGCGAAATACGGCTCCGCGGCGGTGTTCAGTCCATACCCGATCAGGCACAGTTCGACGACCTCCTTCTTTGAGTGCTCCCTGACGAAGACCCCCCTGCCCGGCTCGCGGACAAGGTAGCTGTCAGTCTCCAGGATGTCGAAGGCGTCCAGAATGCTCTTGGTGCTCACCGTGAAAGTCCTCGCCAGCTCCTGATTGTTGCGCCGCCTCGTTCCCGGTTTCAGCTTCCCAAGCCGGATCTGCCCCCGGATCTTGTCGGCGACCTGCTCCTTCTTCGACAACACGGTGAATAATTCAGCAGACATATGTTTCGCTTCCCTGCCTAAGCTTCTACTTCTCCGGTGCAAATGCCGCTCCCGAAAACTCCACGCTCAACCACGATGAATACTCTTGCCTCGGCTGCGGTTTTCGAGGATCAAACCCC
>CAYTFM010000515.1:0-277 GCA_964436735.1 uncultured Victivallales bacterium
TCGGAGGCGGTGGCCGACTGCTCGGCGGTGGCGGAACGGATCGATGACATCGCCGCTCCCGTCTTCCCGATCCCCCCGAGGATATCGGCGAGCGCCACGCCCACCTCGTCCGACAGCCGCGATCCGTCGTTCACCCGCGTGGTGCTCTCCTTGATCAGCTGGGTGATCTCCTCGGCCGCCTGGCTACTGCGCTCGGCGAGCTTGCGCACCTCGTCGGCCACCACGGCGAAACCGAGCCCGTGCTCGCCCGCGCTCGCCGCCTCGATCGCCGCGTTCA
>CAYTFM010000515.1:287-2771 GCA_964436735.1 uncultured Victivallales bacterium
TGGAGCTTCTGCGCCTGGGCGGCGAGTTCCTCGGCGCTGGCCGACATCTCCTCGGCGCTGGCCGAGTTCTCCTCCGTCACGGCGGAGATGTTCTCCATCCCCTTCGAGACCTCCGTCGCCGTGGCGGCCTGCTCGGACGTGGCGGAGCGGATCGAATTCATCGCCTTCCCCGTCGTGTCGATGCCGCCGAGGATGTCGGCGAGGGACTTGCCCACCTGGTCCGACAGCCGCGACCCGTCGCTGACCCGCGTGGTGCTCTCCTTGATCAGCTGGGTGATCTCCTCGGCGGCCTGGCTGCTGCGTTCCGCCAGCTTCCGCACCTCGTCAGCGACGACCGCGAAGCCCAATCCATGCTCGCCCGCGCTCGCCGCCTCTATCGCCGCGTTCAGCGCCAGAAGGTTGGTCTGGCTGGCGATCTGGCTGATCGCTCCTATGATCTTCGACATCTTTTCCGAGCTCTCGTTGATCAGCCTCATGCCGTCGATGGACTTCTCGACCGTCGCGCCGCCCTTCGACGCCGCCGCCTTGGCGCCATCGGCCACGGAGCTCGCCTGCCTGGCGTTCTCGGCGACATTCTGAATCGCCGCGCTCAGCGTCACGACCGACGCGCTGATCTCTTCCACCGACGACGCCTGCTGCTGCGACCCGCTAGATATGTTCTGCGCCGTGGCGGAAAGCTCCTCTCCGCTCGCCGCCGTCTGGTCCGCCGCCAGACGGATCTCCGACATCACGGCATGCAGATCCTCGACGGTCTTGTTCATCGTCGACGCCATCTCGCCGATCTCGTCTTTGGATCTTACATCGACCCGCGTCGTGAGATCCCCCGCCGCGAGCCTGCGCAGCCCGTCGGCCATCAGTCCCACCGGTTTTGTAATGCTGGAGCTTAAGACAAATCCCAGAATCAGAGCCACAACGAAACCTATGCCCATGCCCAGCCCGGTCGAGGCCATGGTGAGCCGCGCGGCGTCCGCCGCCACCTTCCCGGTCTGCCTGGCCCCGTCCCCGGTCCGCTCCACGAGCTCCACCATCAGCTTCTGCGCGGCGTCCTGCTTGACCCTGGCGTCGCCCATGGCCAACTCAACCATTTCGAGATACGCCTCGCTCGCCTGCTTCGCCTCCTCGCGCATGTCCTGGAGGCGGATTAATATCTTCTCCACGTTTCCCTCGATGTTCTCCTGGAAGACGGCCTTCGCCGCGGTTTTGTCGCCCTTGTCCACCAAGGACTTTATCGCCTTCACGTTTTCGTGGAACGCCTTGTGCAGGGGCGACGCCTCCTTGAGCATTTGCGTCATGCGGAGGTTGCTTGACTTGAATCCCGCCTCCCACTTCCCGAACCTGCAGGCCGTGTGGTCCACACCGCCGTCGAAAGCGATCCCATGCTCAATCAAGTTAAGCGCGGATATCTCGAGTTTGTAATGATCCGCACGGATGCCGTCCAAGAGTCCCAGCAGGGAGCCCGGGTTTTTAACCCCCGTGGCTTCGAGCTTCTTGGCGTTCTCGAATAGCAGGTCGTTCATTTTCGACCATTCATCTTTGGCGGCCAGATATTTCTTGAACTGCCCAGCCTCGGCCGCCGAGCGTGGGAATGCCTCGAATTGTTTTTCCAGCGAGTTGAGCTCCTCGTTGAATTTGCGGATGTTCTCCCATTGCCGGCCGTAATCCGCCTCGGACAGGTCCGGGCACATCAGCGTGCGCTGCGCCACGCGGATGCGCTGCAAGTCTTCCACCGCCTTGCCCAGTATAGTCACGGAGGGTAGGGCGACGCTGGCGACCTCGCTGATATTCCTTGAAAGCCGCTTCGCGCTTAGGAAGCCGATCCCCCCGACAACCAGCACGACTATCCCCACCAACAGGAACCCACCCACTAGTTTTGCGCGAAGTTTCATGTTACTTCTCCTGTTCGATTGATAGACTATCATAGGTCAAACCCCGACGACTGTTTTGACGCCGCGCAAGAGGGCGAGGGCTGGACTGGCCGCGTTTCGCCGGAGCGGCACCGGCCATGGATTCAGTTTTCATCGCGTCCTTGAGAAGGATCCCCTCGATTCTACCAAGCAACTCTTTCTCGTCGAAAGGTTTGCTTAGAAATTCTGGATTGCCGGCCTTCTCCAGTTCCTCAAAAGTCTTCCTATCCCCGGAGCCGCTTAACATCAGCACGCACGTCTTCGGAAATGAGGTGTTCATACTGCGCAGAAGCTCTATTCCGTTCACGCCAGGCATCTGGACGTCGATCAGCGCCAAACCGAAAGGACGCCGCTCGGACGCGCCGCGCGCCCCGAGGATCAGCAGCGCCTCCGCAACGCTCTCCGCCGTCACCACTTCATACCCAGATTCGATCAGCAGCGTCTCAAGGCTGAACAGAAGCTCCGGTTCGTCATCCACCACGAGTATGCGTCGTTTCATTGTCGCTCCCCCATATCACCATGCGTCCGCATGAGTTTTGATGTTCGAGAGCGTATAAAGCATTACTCCTGCCACAACAAA
>CAYTFM010000515.1:2781-3733 GCA_964436735.1 uncultured Victivallales bacterium
TACACACAAGTAGTTAACTGCTAATCTCTTGCTACTTTTAACGGCAAGTTGAACAGTGGTGGGGCGATGGACGAAGGTTGCCGAAAAAGGGGAAGGAAGGCCCCATGCGGCAACTTTTGTCCGCGGATAGCGCGGGGCTCGCATGGAATTCGATGCATGAATAGGAAGAGGCAACGTCTCCGAGGATAAACCTCAGCGAGCCAGGGAAGGAGCTCCGGGACTGTCCCTTAAGATGCCGGACCTGTCTTCCTCTTCAGTCTTTTGCTCAACGCCTGGTGTGAGATGCCGAGCAGTCTGGCCGCCGCATGGAGATTGCCGTCTGATCTCCTCAGCGCCTCGGCCACCAGCCCCTCCGTCGCCTCCTTCAAGGACGGGAACCTCACGATGTCCGAGGCGATTCCCGGTTGTCCGGACTCGGACGGCGCGGAGGACGTCCCGTCATTGACGGATAAACCTTCTATAGGCTGATGGTGGCGGGGCATGGGGTCGAATCCCGTCGGGAGGGAGTCCCTGAAGGCCTCCATGGCCACGATACCCCCACGCGCGCGGCTGACCGCGGCGAAGGCCATGGCTTTGAGCTCCCGGACGTTCCCGGGAAAACTGTAGCTTGACAATGCCGGGACGACCTCGGGATGAAGTTTGAGGTCGACCCGCCCCAGCTCGGCGGAAGCCTCCTTCAGGAAAAGCCCCAAGAGCAGCCTGAGGTCGCCGATCCTATCTCTCAAAGGGGGAAGACGGATCATATGAGAACGCAACCTGTACAGCAAGTCCTTCCTGAAGGCGCCTTGACTGGACAACACATCCAGATCCTGGTTGGTGGCAAGCACTATCCGGGCGTGGCAGCGTTTGGGAATGTCGGTGCCCACCGGCGTGAACTCCCGTTCCTGAAGCAGACGAAGCAGCTTGACCTGCGCCTCCATGCGGAGGTCGGACACCTCGTCGAGGAATAACG
>CAYTFM010000516.1:0-3727 GCA_964436735.1 uncultured Victivallales bacterium
TCCTCCCGATATCTCTCGTGCCACGCTTCTTGCGTCGTACTTTCGACAACGGGAATGATGCCGCGAAAGTCGCCCAACAAAGAGACTGCGGGGAGGTGGTCCGCCGGGGGGGGGAAGGCGGGCGGTTCGATATGAGAGACTTTCCAGGCGTGCCTCAAATCGAGTGCGCAGAAGACCCACGGGAGCAGCAGGTCGAGCGGCAGCAGTTCGTCCCTGCCCGCCGCGGCGTCCATGTCGTAGCGATGGCGGAAGATGCCGAAGGCGACCTTGTCCACGCGGGCGATCAGTCCGTCGGGTGAGTCGAAATCGCCTCTGAGCGCGCCGCGGTCCTTGTACCAGTTCCGGAAGCCGGGAAGGATCATCGCGTCCGAGTCCCGTCTGAGATGGCGGCAGCGCGCCATCGGGGTATAGAAGAGCGTGTGTCCTTTGAGGTAGAGGGCCTCCGAGAGGAGCATGTCCTCGAAATTCGTCATGAGGCTTATGTTGTAGCCGCCGACCGAGCGGAGGGCGTCAGCGGAGAACAGGGTGTTCGCTCCGTAGAGGAAGCGCGGTTTGAAGAGGGGGGAGTCACCCCAGTGCTGCGCCATGTGGACCGCCCGCCAACGGTCGCCGAGCGTCTCCTGGTAGCGTTCGTCGAGTCTGCCGCCGCCGCCTGAGACCTCGTTGGCGTTGAACGCGGTGAGCAGATGCTCCAGCCAGTCGCTTTGCGGGACGACATCGGCGTCCACGCTGGCGATCAGCGGCGTCAGGCAGCGGGAGAGAGCGGTGTTCCGCGCCGACGCCAATCCCAGGTTGCGCTCATGGCGTATGATGATGGCATGGGGATGACAAGACAAGTCGAGGTCGAGAGGCGTCGCGGAGCCGTCGTCGACGAGCAGCACGGTCGCCGGCGGCGCAGTTTGGTTGGCGATGGCGGCAAGAACTTCCCGCACAGTCGCTTCCGCGTTGAAGCACGGCACGTAGACCGTCACATCGTGTGCCGAGTAGTGGCGTGGTGCCATAAGCCCCGCATCGGGTGATTATTTTTTGACCCAGACCTCGGCGCCGGACTTCTCCGTCGAACCGCCCACGATGTTGTTGGAGGAGTCGAGGAAGACGATGTGGGCGTCGTTCGGGCTCCTGACCGTCTTGGCGTCGAGGCAGCGGAACGACCAGAATTTCGCCATGCCATCGGCGACGCCGAAGCGGAAGTCATAGTCCTGCTTGGCGAACTTGGGGGTGATGCTCAAATACACGACGGAGTGCCCGCCCTGCTGTTTGGCGAAGACTTTTTCGGCCATGGTGAGTCCCATGCTTTTCTGTTGGAACTTCAGCCAGTTGCCGAAGGTGAGGATCGTGTTTTTCAGCTCGGGTGGCGTCTCCGCGAAGGTGGGATCGTACTTGAAGTCTCCTTCGCGGTGCGGTTTCTCCAGTTTCGCCGTCTCGTTCTCCAAGTCATTCAGCGAGAGCGTCTCGACGACGACCGTCTTTGCGGGAGCGGGGGTGTCGGCCTTCGCCAGTTGCGCGTCGGGCTTCGCCGCCGGCTTCGGTTTCTCCGCTTCCGCCTTCATCTGGATTATCCGGTCGAGCTCCAACTGCGCGAGGATCTGCGCCGCCCGTTTCGGAAAGAGCTCGGGGTATGCGGAGCGGTGGACCACGTTGATCGGATAGCCAAGCTTGCCGTACTGCTGCTCGATCTCGATCTTGCCGTCGCTGAAGCCCTTAAGAATGCCGTCGATCTCTCCACCGGCCTGGAGTTTGAACTTGTACTTTTTACCGATGGAAGGCATTTTCATCTTTTTGAAATACTTGTCGAAAAGTTCGTCGAACTTGAGCTCGTCGTCGGTTTTCTCGGGGAGCTTCACCGCCTCGGCGTCATCATCGTCGTCGACTCCGTCACCCTTCTTGGCAACGTCCTCCTTGGCTTTTCCCTTATCGGCTGCCGCGGTGGATTTGACGGTGTCGCGTACCCGCTCTTTGATGTCGAGGGGGGCACCTTTGGCCTTGAGCATGCACGGCTTGATGGTGCTTGAGGAGAGGTACGTGTCAGCCCAACCTTTGTAGGGCCCGAAGAACTGCGTGGCGGCGGCGCTGGCGAGCAGAATAATGAAAAAGAAGGAGACGTAGATCCCGGGATTCGAGCTCGCCCCGGCGGGAGTGGGGGAACGAGATGGCTGAGGATTGTCAGGCGTCGAGTTTGCTCCGCCTTTGGGGTTTCCAGAAGAGTTGTCCATAGTTTCCACCTTTGTTCGTTATATGACGGTGCGCGCCATGCGGGGAGAATCTATACGCTATAAGGTTGAAAATAAAAATTGTCACTCTTATAGAGTATAATTTCCCCCCTTGTCAAAGTCAAATCGGTCGAGGGCGAGCCAGTAACTCCGAATCAGGGAAAAGAGGCGGTGGGGCATATGCTGTAGCGGCTACCTTGTGCTTCATCCTGCTTGACAGATGCCGCGGTTTAAGGTATAATCTGCAATAGTACAGCAAAATAACTGCACTATTTTAATAAAAGGAATCCCATGCGTCACGACAAGTCGTCGTGCATACGAGCCAAGCTTATCGAGTTGCTGCGATCAGGCGAGTGGGCTTCTGGGAGCAAACTGCCGGGGGGGCGGATTCTGGCGAAGCGGATGGGATGCGTTCCGGTCACGCTGGAGGGGGTTTTGCGGGACTTGTCTGCGGCGGGCTATCTTGTCCGCCGAGAGCGGGAGGGGACGTTCGTCGCGTCCCGCGACACGTGGGGAACGGCTTCGCTTGAATCCAGAGGTCATTTCGTCGGCGTTATCGGCGGCGGCTTTAATTCGATGCTCTCGGAAGTGGGCTCCACGCTGAGGGAACACAACTACGAGATGGTGGTCAGAGATGTCGGCGACAGCATTGGCGAGGCGCTGAAGGCCATCGAGGATTTTGTCAAACTTGGCGTCAGGGGGATCATCTGGTCGCCGCTGTCGACGGCCAACCACCGCGCCGACAACACCCGTTTGGCGACCTTGATCATCGATAGCCAACTTCCCGCCGTGGCGGTCGACAGATACCCTGAAGACGTCGAGGTCAACTGTGTCACTTCGGACAACGCCCGCTCGGGATATGCGCTGACGCGGCATCTGCTTGAGCTTGGACATCGGCGGATCGGGCTGATCCGCCATCTGCATGGCAGCACTCCAGAGGATCGCCACAAAGGATATACGAGGGCGGTGATGGAGTTCAAGGCTGAAGCGGATCCCGAGTTGGTGGTCTCCGTCGAGCATGGCATCAACCCTGAAGAACTGGTGAAGTTGCTCAGAGAATGGTTGCGATGCGCACAGCCGACGGCGGTGTGGAGCATATCAGGCGATCTGGGTGCGGCGGCACTTGTGGCGGCACAGGCGGAAGGATTGAAGATTCCCGATGACGTGTCACTCGCCACCTTCGACGGCATTCCGGCCCCGTTTCCCGTGACTTCCATCATCCAGCCGTTTGACGAAATCGGGCGGCGGGCCGCCGAATTCCTTGTGGAGGAGATGGCGCGTTCCATCGGTGAGGTGCGCCGGATAGTGCTCAAATCTCATTTCAGGTTGGGCGCGTCGACAGGCGCCCCTGTGGAAAATTCGAAAATCGAAGCACGAAATACGAAACAATAGGGGAACGCTGTTGAATTGTTTCCGAATTTTCCCGAACACCGAACACTCCCAGGTAACTGGTGTCAGGTTACGGGTGTCAGGTTTCAGAAGGAGATTCTTCCTGACACCTGAAACCTGACACCTTG
>CAYTFM010000517.1:0-1227 GCA_964436735.1 uncultured Victivallales bacterium
CATTTGCGACACGCTCCGCTTTGGAAAGCGTGAGGTCTGGCGAGCGGTCGCCGGGGGGGAGTCGTGAGATCCGGATCAGGCTCTGCCATTGCGGCGGAGGGCGCGGGCACGGTATTCGTCGAGCGGACAAGTCTGGGTGTCCAGAAGGTGCTTGCACCCGTTGGCGGAGTGATGGAGCGGAGACCCATATCGGGTGGGTTATTTCTCGCGGTTGATGAAGGCGTCGGCGAGGGAGAGGAGCAGTAGTTTGTGTCTGTTTGGTGGAAGCGGTCGCAGGGCGGCTTGCGCCTTATCGGCGAGCCGCGAGGCTTTTGCGAGGATCGCGGCGTCCGCTCCCGTCTCACTAATCAGTACACGGGCGGTGCTAAGAGCGGTTGGGGTGTCTGAACCAAGGCAATCGAGCAAGGCGCGTCTTTGGCGGCCTTTGAGTTTTTCGAGGGCGGAGAGGACCAGAAGCGTTGGCTTGGCTGAGCGGATGTCGGAGCCGACGGGTTTGCCGAAGACGGCCTCGTCGCCGAACACGCCGAGCCAGTCGTCCTTGAGTTGGAAGGCAATTCCGGCGGCGGCGGCGAAATCGCCGAGGCGGCGGATGCGGTCGTCTTCGCGGCAGTGGCCGAGGGCGATCCGGGCTCCGGCTTCGGCGCAGAAGCGGAGCAGGGATCCCGTCTTCAAGGTGATCATCCGCTCGACCTCCCGGGGACGGACTTCGGCGATCGGACGGTAAGCCAGTTCGACGTCGAGGGCCTCGCCGGAGATCAGCTCCCGGTCGACCTTCTCGCACAGTTCCCTCGCCAGGAGGAGGGTCACGTCGGCGGAGACGCCATCCTTCACGGAGCCGAGCAGCAGTGAGGTGGCCCAGCCGCGCTGGAGGTCGCCGGCGAGGATGGCGATGTCGGAGCCGAGCTTGCCGGCCGTGGCGTCGTCGAGGCCGTGGAGGCGTTGCGCTTCAGCCGCGGCGGCGTGGTGCGTGGTCGGCTCGCCGCGGCGGAAGTCATCCTCGTCGATGATGTCGTCGTGGACGAGTGACCAGTTGTGATAGACCTCGACGGCTGCCGCCGCGCTCATCGCCTTTTCGGGATCTCCGCCGAGCGCGCCGCATGACCAGAGGAGGAGGGCGGGGCGGATGCGTTTTCCGCCGAGGCGTGGATAGCGGGAGGTGGCTCTTCTCAGCAGGGGAGGCCGCACCACGGCGGGATAGCGGTCATGGGCGATACGGTCGCCGACGCG
>CAYTFM010000517.1:1237-3708 GCA_964436735.1 uncultured Victivallales bacterium
ACGGGCCAGAGCCTGTCTCTGAGCAGCTACATCACGGTCGCCGACGCGGATGGCCGTTGCGGCGAGCGCGGCGGAGAATGGGTCAGTGGGGCGGGGTGAACCCATGTGGCGGTGCTTCCCAGGGGTCAGTTCTTCTCGATGACCTTGAGCTTTATGAGCATCCGGACGAGATCGTCTTTGGTGTACGGGGCGGGATCGTTCTTTAGACGGCCATGCAGCTCGCGGAGGGCGGTGCCGCGCGCGTCCTCCTTCTCGAAGCCGGAGCGGACGTACTTGTCGACTAAGTTGTTGTAAACCTTTTTCTGGGATTCGGTCAGCGTGGTGAGGTATTCGGCGATGGTTCCCTCCTCCATCCCGCTGACCTTCATGTCGGATTTGACCAGCTTGTCCCTGAACTCCTGAAGTTTCTTGAACAGTTCGTCCTTGCTGTATTCCTGGGTGGGCTTCTGCGGTTCCTCCTCCTTGGGTTCCACCTCGCCTTTCGCCACTCGCATCTTCTCGCTGTAGATGCCCAGTTCCTTGACCTTCTCGATCTCGTTGAGAAGCTTGTTGACGGCGTCAGTCGCCCCGACCCTGAACGTCTTAATCGCATTGGTGGTCCTTTTGCCGCTGTCGCGCTTGTCGCGGACGTCCTTGTAGGCGTCATGGATCTGGAAGACGTACTTGGGAATGTCGACGTTGGTCACGCCGTTTTCGACGACCTTCTTCTGGATGCGGCGTCCAAGGTTTGAGAATCTCTCGAACTCCATTTCGAATTCGGCCGCCTTTCCGAGCCCGGAGCTTTCGCCCCTGGCGCCTTCGGTGCCGAAGTAGGAGGTGATGCGGCGGAACGCCTTCTCAAACTCCTCTAAATCGTTGATGGGCGGATCTGCGAAGCCTTGCAGGCACAAAAGTAGCAAAGCGAACCCTGCGCAGGTCGAAAGAGTTTTCATGTGTCAACCTCGATGTAAGCGTAATCAGTTGCCATTTTCTGAATGGGGAGGAGTCCGGCGCGTCACTTGTCCTTGCCCGCGTCCTTTGCCTTTTCCTTCCCTTTGTCGTCGTCGTAGATGCCGGCGTCCTTGATTTTCAGCAACTCATCGTCGAGGACTCGCATCGCCCTCTTCAGATCGTCGAAGAAGTCGGGCGTGAATGTCCCTTTCGTTCCTCCGCCCGATCTGACGGTCGCCGCTTCGTACGCCTTAATGATCTGATTCACGCCTTTCGGCAGGTCGACGTCCTTGAGCCCTTTCTTGAGGGACTTTTCCTGAATGGCCCGCGCCTGCGTCTTGAGCTTCATGAACTTGATTTCGAAATAATCCTTGTTGGCGCCGACTCCCTGGTTTCTGACGCCGGACACTTTGACGAAGCGTCCTTGAAGTTCATTGAGGGTATCCTCGAAATCCTTCAACTCGCTGCAGCGCGCCGTTGTCGAGAAAAAGAAGACTGACAGGAGCGAGACAAGGCCTATGATGAACCGCATTTGCTATACCTTTCCGTAAATGGGGAAATTTCTATGTCTCCGACACGCGACGCTCACTCTATTCTAACATGTTTACGGTGCAACTTCAAGGAGGGAATGGAGGGGGGCGGAAGTGTGCCGACGTCGGGGCGGTTTCGTATCCTGGCGCGGCAGTTTCCTTTTCCTGTTTTATATGACATATTCGCTCTCGGGCATGAATTTACATGCCAGCACTTTATTGTATGTATGAGGAGGGCATGGAGAAGGGGAAAGGAAGGTGTCTCATGGGGGGGTATCCATTTGGCGGAAAGGATTTGTGTCAACGCTTGGTCGTGGGGTTGTTGATGATCGCTTCGCTTGTTGCCGCAGGCGAGAGTTCCATAACGTGGACGGATCATGCTCTGCCCTCCTATCGGAACGCATGGCGCGAGGTTGGAATTTCCGGCGACGGCTCCAAGGTTGTTGCCGTTGCAAATGGGGGCGGCCTCTATCTCACGGCTGACTTTGGGGTGTCATGGAAACTGCTCGATCCCGCTGGTGACGACTCCTACGCAACATGGAGGGCGATATCGTTATCCAATGATGGACAGACCATTGTCGTCTGTGATGAGTATCTCTACCTGTCAAAGGACGGCGGGAGCACGTGGAGTCTGTGCAAGGGCGCTGGCGAGGGGGATTCCGCCAAATGGGTTGCGACGGCCTGCTCGGCCGATGGAAAGGTGATCGCCGCATGCGCCAGCGACAAGCTTCCCTTCGTCTCATTCGACGGGGGGGGCACCTGGAATGATGTTGATCCGACAGGAGAGTATTCCAGTAAGAAATGGGTGTCTGCGATGGTGTCGGCCGACGGTTCCTCGCTCTCTTTGAACTCCGCCAACAGCTCGATCTACGTGACCGGAGACCGATGCGCGACCTGGAGGCGGCTCACTCCTTTTGCCGTGGAAGATGGCTGGGACAAACTGCTTGCCACGTCCCGCGGAGACGGTCATGTCGCGCTGTCGGCGGATGGCTCCGTCATAGCGGTTCTTGA
>CAYTFM010000518.1:0-1864 GCA_964436735.1 uncultured Victivallales bacterium
AAAATTGTACTTGGCTTTGAAGCATAATGTGGTTGCGGCCGTGTGCCGCCTTGGGTTGCACGTGTTCGTTGACTGTTTTCAAAAGGGTATACGGGACTGCCTGCGATGTATTCGCAGCGGGACACGAGAATTTTCGTAAGATGTTTCCGCCTGAGAGTAACGCTCCTTCGGTTCTGCCGGAGGATTGTTGCGGCGGCCCAGAAGACGCATTTCTCCGCATTCACCCTTGAGATCGGGCCGTTTCACTGTTACAATCACTACAAGAGGGCATGTCGCAGGAAATCAATCCATGCCCCAAGGAGGACGTGATGAAAACGCTTATCGTCGTGGCCATGCTGGCTGTCTGTCTTGGCTATATGTCCGGATGCGGAGAGCTCAAACCCGTGCCTCCGGAGAAAAAAAACGAGCAGAAGGCCGCTCCTGCCGCCGGGGCAACCGCAAAACCCGCTCCGGCGGGCAAGAATGTGGCCGCGCCCCACTCCCCGCCCCCGCCTCCGGCGCAACCAGCAACTGGCGGCAAAGCGTCACAGCCGGACGGCACCGGCGGCAAAGTGTCCTCGGCGACCGTGGGCGTGGGAGTTGGCGACTTCGTCGACTATGGCATGGGCAAGACCCAGCTTGAGATCAAGCAGAAAAAGGGGGGCCAAGTCCAGCAGATGAACAATGACCACAACAAAAAAATGAACGATTTGATGAAGTAAGGGGCTGTTCATGAACAGACCCTCATGGGCCTATGACTCGGAGTTTCCAATTCCTTATGTGGCGCAGCATTTCTTGTACTTCTTGCCGCTGCCGCACGGGCACGGGGCGTTGCGCCCGACCGTGGGCGCGGCGCGCGTGGCCGGGACCACCGGCTCCTCGTCATAGTCCCCGCCATCATCATCTTCTTCCTCGTCGTCCTGGGGATAGTCCTGGTCGAGGCGGCGCCACTGCTCAGTTTCCTTGACGGCGTCGTCCACCAGGCCGCGGCGTCCGTCGGCCTTCAGTTCGCCAACGACGGCATTCCTGTCCATGGCGGCCACGTCCCGGATCGTGTCGTAGTCGATGACCTCATCCTCAATCAGGCCTTCGTCGTAGGCGAGCTCCAGCTCCTCAAGCAGTTCGCCGGGATGGATGGCGGCGCAGTTGGACGCGAGGGCGTTCCATACCTCTGAGGGGCTCCGGTCGAGGCCCCCCCTTGAGCAGGTGCCTGAAATATTCCACGACACGCTCGCGTGGCAGCAGTCCGTTGGCCATCAGCACGACCAGCGAGTCGACGGCGGCCCCTCGCGCGAACTCTCCGGCGCCGTCGTCCTCGATCAATTTCTCGATCAGCGTGGTGTCGCCGCCGCACACCGAGGCGAGGATGCTCTCAAGCCCCCCGGCGTCCAGGTCGCCCATCAGCTCGTCCGACACGTCGGCGGGCATGGAGAACAGGTCGATTATCAGCGGGCAGGCCCTCGTCTCACGGAATTGGGCGAGCAGGAACATGGCGAAAATGTGCGCCATGCGGCCTGGCTGGCCGCGGAGCGTCTCGGCGTCTCGCCTCGTCCGTTCCAGAATCTCAAGCAGGCCGGGGATGATCTCGTCCCTGCGGGTGATTGCCGCCTCCATGGCCTGGCGCGGGAAGGCGGCGGTGGCGTCGAGTTCGAGCTGCCTGAGTATCTCCTGCGTGTCCATCTCGTGTCTCCATGGCTCGGTGTGTGTTGAACGTAAGATAGCCCGACTTAGTGTGGACCGCTCATGGCATGTCCAGTCCGGCCAATGCCGTGTAGAACGCCTCACATTGGTAGTGCTTCAACCCGGCGGGGACGGCGTCGGAATTCTGCTTCGCGACGGCCGCGACCGCCTGCGTGACTGGCTCGAGCTGCTACACCTACACGGT
>CAYTFM010000518.1:1874-3694 GCA_964436735.1 uncultured Victivallales bacterium
ACGGCGTGGATGCCCTCCGCCGCGGGATCCTCCGCATCGGGATTCTTCTTCGCGACAGCCGAGATTGTCTGCGGGGACACGAGCACAACCTCGCAGGCGTCAATCAGTTGGATCACCCCCTCCATCTTGAAGCTGGCGGGACCACCGGCGAATCTGCCCTTCCTCCCTCGCTTCTTGATCACGATTCGATCAATCCCATGATGGGCGACCAAGGCGTCCATGGCGTTTTTGAAGGCCCGCATCTGTCTGGCGTCCTCGTCATCCAGCACGCTGATCTTCTTGGACTCCGAAGCAACAAGATTCCATGCTGCCCGTGTCCCGTCCAGGATAACGACAACCGCGTCGTGGGCGGCCAGTTCGATTCCGCATGTTCTCATCTTGCCACCTTCAGTAGTGCCATCAGTGAAATGATTTTCCCCATTGAGCTCCCTTGGTGATTATTTGTTGCGAACGCCGCCTCACAGTATCACCCTTGCCGCGTCTTTCAATGGACTGAAGTGGAGGTAGCTTGCCCGCCATTTATGGATAGAAAATTCAAAGTGGTGGCAGGCGCGTGCTTCTTCACCCACGGCGCGAGGACGTGGGTGAGCGAGATCATGTGTAACAAGTTGCGGGCGAAGCCCGCCTAACTTGACGCTGAGGAAATTCAATGTTGGGTAAATCCGAAGTCCGAATGTCGAAATCCGAAGTAAATCCGAATTTCGAATGAATGGAACAAGATAGTTCATCAGCGTTTTCGCTGTTTCGGATTTCGTGCTTCGATTTTCGGATTTATGTTGCGGGCGAAGCCGGCAAATTTTCCGCGCCGCCGCGGGGGGCGGGGTAGGTGTAAACACTGGTTTGCGCATGGTGGCGCAGGCGTGGCGGGGGGACGATTTTGACGGTATCTTCTCACGCTCCCTTTGATTTATGGCGATAGTGTGGCTACCATAGTAGAGGGCGTGTCTTGAGTGCCTGTGAGAGTGGCTGCCGCGTCCGACAGGGTACTACTACTATGGCGAGGAGCGGACTTTGGAATTGACCCGCGCCAACAAGGAGTTGCGGGAGAGCGAGGAGCGATACCGTCGCCTTCTCGCGTCGGTGACCGGCTATGTCTACACCGTCGAGGTGCACGATGGCGTGCCTGTCCGCACCACGCATGGCACCGGATGCGAGAGCGTCACGGGATACACGTCAGGCGATTATCAGCGCGACCCCAACCTCTGGATCGGCATGGTGTATCCAGATGACCGCGGGTTGGTGGTGGACGCCGTCGGACGAATGTTCTCGAGCTTGACGCCGTTGTCGCTTGAGCATCGGATCGTCCACAAGAGCGGCGAAATCCGCTGGGTCGGCGCCACCATCGTCCCGCATCGTTCCGCCGCGGGAGGGGTGACCTCGTACGACGGCGTGGTCACGGACATCACTGAGCGCAAGCGGGCGGAGGAGCTTATCGTCCGTCTGAACGAGGATTTGGAGCGCCGTGTCTCCGAGCGCACCACGAGGCTGAACATGACCATCCAGCGGCTGGAGGCGGAGATCGCCGAGCGCAGGAGGGTGGAGGAGCAAAACAATCTTCTCATCAAAGAGGTTCACCACAGGGTGAAGAACAATCTGAATGTCATCCTGAGCCTGGTGCAGCAATGTCAGCTCTCGTTGAAGTCTGGCCCGCATGCGGCGACGGACTCGGTGCTTGAGGATCTTGAGGCCCGTATCATGGGAATCGTGCTGCTGCATAATCACCTGTATCAGGCGGGGCACATCAATATTGTGGACATGGAGGTCTATCTCAAGGGCATTGTCGACGCGGTGGCGGAGCATTCCGCTCGGACCGATGTCGT
>CAYTFM010000519.1:0-3664 GCA_964436735.1 uncultured Victivallales bacterium
CGGCGCGCCTCCCCTTGTCGACCATATAGGCGTCGGTCGGCCCCGTCTCGCCGACAAGCGTGCCGCCGGCGGCCGACACCGCCCCCCCTGACTGCGCCACGGCAGGCGGTGGCAGGGCGTCCACCGTGGCCGTCCCATTCCTGACTTTCTCAGCGGTGTCCACAAGCGACGCCTCGAGTTCGTCGAGCGACGGCCGTTTGCCGGGATCCTTGTCCAGCATGCGGGCGACGATGGTCGCCAACTCCTTCGAGAGCTTCTTGTTGTACTCCCTGATGGAGGGCGGCATGAAGTTGAGCTGCCGGTACATCGAGACGGCCGCCTTTTCGGCCTCGAAGTGGTTCTCCCCTGTAAGCGCCTTGTAGAGCGTGACGCCGAGGCTGTAAATGTCGGATCTGATGTCCACGGCGCCGCTCATATAGTATTCGGGCGCCATGTAGGCCGCCGTGCTCCACAGCTCCGCGCCGAGCGCCATCGTCCCTCCGCCCTCGCGCGTGCCTCGCGACATGAAGCCGAAATCCGCCAGCTTGTAGCGCCCCGCGGCCAGCATGATGTTCTCGGGCTTGAGGTCGAGATGCGCCAGGCCGTTCTTCTCCAACGCCTTGAGTCCTTTGACGATTTCGACGGCCATCTGGATGGCGTCAAGCTCGGGCAGTTCGCCCGATTTGAGCTTTACGGCCAGATCGCCGCCCTCGGCGTATTCGAGCACGGTGAAGAGACGACCGCTGTACTCCCCATGATCATGGACTTTGAGGACGAAGTCGGAGTCGATGCCCCGCATCCGCGCCGCCGTCTCGGCGAACATCTCGGCGATCTGCCGCGTGTCGAGGTTGTTGTTCAAGAGCTTGATGGCGACCGAATGTCCATCGTCGCTAACGGTGTCCTGCGCGAGAAACACGACGGAATGCGAGCCATACCCCAGCAGGCGCATGATCTTGAAGCGGCCGGCGATCATCGCCTGATTCTTCGCCAGATCGAAGTCGTTCTTGTGAAGGGAGGCGGTCTGGAGATAATTCTTGATCTTCGCGATGAGGTGCGCCTCTTTCACCGGTTTCGTGAGATAGTCGTTGGCCCCCGCGTTGAGGCAGTTGATGATCGTCTCCTCGTCGTCGTGCGACGATATGACGACGATGGGTATCTTGAGTCCCTCGGGCAGTTTGCGGACCGCCGAGCACACCTCGAGACCGTTCATGCCGGGCATGTCGAAGTCAAGCAGCATCATGTCGGCGGGCGACTTCTGGTACGCCTCGTAGGCGGCGGTGCCGTTCGGGCAGAGCACCCCCTCGTGACCAAGGAACTCGATAACCTTCGAGTAGGTCATAAGAAGCAGTTTGTTGTCGTCGGCGACGATGATCTTGGCCATCAGTACGGATTCCCCATTGAGAAGATCGCCTTGATTTCAGATGTGCTCAACGCGCGGGCCGAGAGCATGAACTCGTCCATGCGCCCTTGGAAGTTGAAGTTGGTGTTGCCGGACTTTCCGCCGGCGAAGGCCGCGCCGATGATCAGCGTGGAGGCGGTGGCGGCCGCATTGCCTTTGTTTTTCTTGTCGCTCCGCCCCCCCATGGAGACGCCGTTGCAATAGACGTCGAAGGAACCGTTGGAGCAGACGAGCGCATAATGGATCCATTTGCCAACCTCGACAGGCGGCGAACTTCACGACCCCGTGGTCGCCCCCACATCCGCGTCCACCTTGTTCTTCCATACGATCACATCATACTGGCCGCTGGTGGAAGAGTCGCTTTTCGAAAGAAGCGCGCTGGGGCCGGTGACGGCGTCGAAGCGCACCCAGACGGAGACGGTGAAATCGTTTTTCGCCGGAGTGAAGCTCACCGCCCTCACTCCGGGTATCTCTATATAGGTGGTCTTGCCGTCAAACTGCAGCGCGTCGTTGAACCCCCAGCGGCCTCCACCCCTGATCCACTCCGGGCCGTTCCGCAGCACGCCATCGTAGTCTTTCGGCTCGAAGCTTTCGGATCCGCACCCCACCGACCTGTTCCTGATCCCCGGCTGGGGCGTTCCTTGATTGACCACGAGATAGTTGTCGTTTTGGAAGTTGAGGTTGAGCACGGTGTTGGGATCGGAGTTCCAGTGCGAGTTGAAGGCCAACCAGGCAACGTAGCGGGCGCGCTTCTTCGTTTTCTGGAGCGAGGGGAGCAGCATGCCCGCCAAGATGCCGATGATCACGGTGACCAGCAGAATCTCGATAAGCGTGAAAGACTGTCTCGTCCGCGCACTGCTCATGTGACTTCCGACTTTCCAACAAATAGAGAAGGTTGGCCACGTGGGACTGACACCTTGTAGTCTACCGCCGTCCCCTCGTGTTTACAATAATCGTCGAGCGGCGGAGCGGCGAGAACGCATATCCGTTTCTGGCTGGCGTGGGACATTCAAAGCGGTCTTGCCCCGGTCGGCCAACGCGCCACCAACACCGGAGCTCACGTCAAAAAAAAGATCCGCGGCTCTTGCTCGAACCGCGGATCTTTTCATGACGTTTCTTGGCTACTCTTCCTCTGACACCACCGCGCCGCTCGCGCCCGCGCTCTTGACGCTCCAGGAGGAAAGATCGTAGCTCTCGCCGCCGGTAGTTCGCGGCGTGATCGTCTTGGTTCCGGAGTAGGCGATGGCGGCGGCGGGGTCCATCACCCACGTGTTGCTTCCGAACAGCATCGCGCAGCTTGAGAGCGTCCCCGAGACGGCTCCCGCGCTTTTGGAGGCGAGGGTGAGGATGTTCTTCAAGGAGGGACTGTTGCCCGTCATCCGGATCTTCAGCGTGCGATCCGCGAACCAATACACCTCGACCTTTTGCGCTAGCCCTTTATAGCCGTTGTCAGGATTGGTCTCCGATGTGCTGAACGCCGCGTAGCCGTGGCCGTCCTTCCTGAAATACTTGACTTTGGCGCCGCCGAGGGTGTTTGTGAAGGTGATCGAGCCGACATTGAACTCGAGGGTCGTGCTGGCCGAGACGGTCTTCATGTCGAAGGTGGTGGGCAGGACGAAGTTTCCTTCAACCACATAGGTGTCGGTGGTGCCGATCTTGGTCGGCTTGTCGGTGAGTTTCTTGGCGGTCACGAATCCCTCCTCGTGCCCCGAGCTGAAGGAGACCGATCCGGTTACCTGCCCCTTGGCGGCGAACTTGGCGGTCACCTTGCCGTCGGCGAGGAACGTGGCCCAAGTGGACGGGGCGTAGGCCGATTTGACCGTCGCGCCGTCGGCGGCGGTCCATTTCAGGAAGAGGAAGCCTTCATTCGGAACGGCGGTGATCTTCATTGCGACGTTCGCCCGCACGTCGTAGCTGCCCGCGGCGGGAGAGAGCGTGCCGGCGGAGGCCGGGGAACTGTCGACGGCGAGGGTGGCCGTGGCCCGCGAGGCCAGCTTGTACGCCGCCGTGATGGAAATATTGCTGGCCGGCATGGTCACGGTCGTGGCGGCGGAGGTGGAGCTCGCCAGATAGGAGGTGTCGCCCGTCCACTTGTCGAACACCTGCCCCGTGCTGGCGGTGCCCGCCGCCACGGCCACCGAGGCGGCCTTGGCATAGATGCCGCCGCCGGCGCCATTAGTCACCGTGAGCATGGCCTTGCCCGTCGGAGCCGCCGCATAGGTCGCGGTGACGGACACGCTCTTGGGAGGCATGGAGGTGGGCGTGGTGCGGGACGTGGGCGGCCCG
>CAYTFM010000520.1:0-3664 GCA_964436735.1 uncultured Victivallales bacterium
GATACTACGCGAATGGTTATTCCTCCTGCGAGCTTTACGATCCGTCGACAGGAAAATGGTCCGCGACTGGTTCCATGTCCGTCGCCAGATATGACCATACCGCCACGCTGTTGTCAAACGGCAAAGTCCTCGTAGTGTCGGACACGGACCCATGTGAGCTTTACGACCCCTCGTCCGGCGCATGGAGCGCCACGGAATCAATGTTGAAGCATAGATACAAGCACACCGCCACACGGTTGTCGAACGGTAGCGTCCTCGTGGCGGGGGGCGTCGGCGGCGCCGCATTATCATCCTGCGAGCTATACAACTCCTCTGGCGGCGGCGGCTCCACGTGGTCAGTAGCGTTCGTCGCCGGGACAGGCGGAACGATCACCGGGGCCGCTTCGCAGAATGTGTCCAATGGCGGCTCGACGACATCCGTCACCGCCGTGCCTACCGCTGATTATAGCTTCACCAATTGGTCAGGGGATTATACAGGGACTGCGAATCCTCTAACTATCAGCAACGTCACGAAGAGCATGACGGTCGCCGCCAACTTCGCCAAGGGGGGTAGTGGCACATGGACTGTCGTGTTCAACGCAGGGACGGGCGGCTCGATCTCCGGAACCGCAATCCAGTCTGTCGCCAACGGCGCTTCGACAACCCCCGTCACAGCCGCGCCGGATGCGGGTTGCAGTTTCGTCGACTGGTCGGGAGACTATACTGGAACCGACAATCCTCTGACCCTCGGCGGCGTCACGAGGAACATGACCGTCACCGCCAACTTCGCCGGAGGTGGATCGACCAAGCTCAATCTAAAGATGGCTGTGACTCCCGACGGGAGTGGAGCCACGTCGCCGACAGGAACAGTCCAGGTCGACGCCGGAGCCGCGACCGTCATAACCGCCACACCATCGGCGGGCTATAGGTTCATCTCCTGGACGGCGAATCCCTCCGCGAGCGCGAGCTTCGGCGGCGCGTCCACCGCAAGCACCGCCGTCGCTCTATCCGGGGACGCCACCGTTACCGCCAACTTTTCAGCGCAAAGCGGCCCGGTGACTCTTTCCATGAGCGTGTCCCCCAGGGACTCCGGCTCGACCACGCCATATGCGGCATGGGTGGTCGATGTGGGAGTGGAATGCCAAATCTCCGCTATTCCCGCGGGGGGCTACTTGTTTGCCAGCTGGACCGCGCCAAACACCGCCCTGATTGCGAACGCGAAATCAACATCAACCAAAGTCACCCTGCTCGAAAGCGTCACCGTGACCGCCAATTTCACCCCCTACACGCCGCCGCCCAACACGATCACCCTCACCATGTCCGTCAATCCAACCGCGGCGGGAACGTCTTCTCCATCCGTCGGCCCGTCCACCGTCGACGTGGGGGTGTTCTCTGTTTCCGCGTCCGCCAATGATGGTTGGGCGTTCAGCTATTGGAAGGCGAAGGGTGGCGCGCTTGTGAAGGATTCGTATGCCGCCTCCACCGAAATCACGATCAGCTCCGACGCCACCATCACAGCCAATTTCTCTCAAATCGGCGAGTTGAACGCCAATGTGAAGATCGCCTCGACCCACAAGGAGGCATTGAAGAAGGGCGCCGCCAAAGCTGTATCACAGGACGCCTACACGGTGACGCTCTCAACACAGCTTCCAGATGCTGAGACGTTTCCCACGGACAGTCATCCCGCTGTTCTTTCGATCTCAATTGGCGATTTTAGTTTCGTCGGTTCCACGAGCAAGGCGACGAAGAGAAAACTCGACGCGGCGAAGGGTGGCTACGCTCTTTTTCAGATCATGGACGACAGCGGCTCGAAGGTCGTCGGAAGCGTCCAATTCAAGTGGGACGCCAAGAGGAGGCTTGTCGTCACCGTCAAGGGCGCGCCGGTTCCGGATCTCGAATGCGGAGTGGACAACATCGTGGATCTGACCTCGACACCAGACGGCAAGTCCTTGTCGGGGGAGGTCACGAACTGTATGGCGGGATTTGGAGGAGTGACGCTTGTCATGCCGTCAGGGACGTCGATACCCTACACCGGCAGGAAGCGGACGGCGAAGGGGCTGGTTAATTGGTCGGTGAAAGGGGAATTGAAGGAGTGACGTGACG
The DNA here is from genome assembly GCA_964436735.1 of uncultured Victivallales bacterium. Classification (GTDB taxonomy): domain Bacteria; phylum Verrucomicrobiota; class Lentisphaeria; order Victivallales; family GWF2-38-69; genus CAYTFM01. The sequence continues at coordinate 2,083 of CAYTFM010000520.1, forward strand.
GGGAATTTGAAGGTGGAGCGGAAGGGGCCTTTGTCTTCATTTGCGGACACTTCGCATGCTCTTGCTCTTGTTCTCTCGCGGACCAGGGATTTCCGCGGTGTCGCCGGGGGACGGATTGCTCTATGATGACGATTGGCGAATAGGGCGCGGGGGATGAGATTGACGGAAAAGATAAGGTGGTTGGGAGGATGAACTTTGAACACCCCTTAACCGCGGCAAGGATATTTTCATGGGAAATGTTGAGGATGGAAGTCCCCGGATCGCGCAACCTCCGCGTTTCCCCCCATCCGTCACTTGAGGTCCCTCTGGCTGAAGATCAGGCTTGCACAGGTCAGGGCGAACACGCTGTAGGCGATCCCCCAGGCGAGGACCATGCACATGTACAACCCGCTGATGCTTGAGGAGTACACCGCCTCCGCCTTCAAGTTGAAGAGGTTCAAGTCTGGCACAATGCCTCCGTAAAGCACACTCCCCACCTTACCATAGAGCAGCGGCGTGCTATGGGCGAGCCATATGACGACGGCGGTCAGCAGCGCCGCAAGCGTCTCCTGGACAAAAACTGAGAAGAAGATCGCGATGGCCGTCATGGGGATGACGCTGCACATCACGAGAAGATGGGCACGGACCATCGCAGTCATGGCCTGGGCGCTGAAAAAGAAGCTGAAGACGAAGAGAAAACCGAGTGTGATCATGCCGCAGATGGCGAAACCAGCACCAGAGGTGCCGACGAGCTTGCCGGCCAGGTACTCTGTCCTGCCAAGAGGCTTGGTGAGCAGTGTCGAGGCGCCCCCCTGCCGAAGCTCACGTGGAATCTCGAACGCGGCGGAGAGGGCCACAAGGATCGCCGCGATGGTGTTGAGCACCAGCGAGACGTCGATCATCAGCGGCTTGTGCTCCCCCATTGAGAGGATGTCGTAGTTGTAGGCGCTACCAATGAGGATGAACACGCAGACGATGAGGAAGTACACCGCCCTCACTCTCATGATCCCTCGGAGCGTCCCAACGGCGATAGTCAGCGTGTCATTGAGCATATGCGCGCCTCCTTTGAAGGTCTGTGGTTCTCAACACTCAAAGATAACGGTATGCGGGATGAATGGCAAACTGTTTGCGCGGTGCCACGCCTTTAGCTGCCGCACAAAGTGCGCGACGTGGCCGGAATAAGCAACACATGACACTCAACGGAGGGGAATGGAGGCGGCGGAGTGGACGGGGAGCCCGCTATCTGCTGGACACCATGATAGGGCTGCCGTAATTTCCGGATTGAGGCTGGGGATCTTGATGACATAGGTGGCGGGGCAACTCGACGCGGCCAATGTGAACATGAGAAAGTGTCTTGATTTCCTTGAGGCTATGCTGTTCCGCCGTTGCCGCAACCGCCTCATGGCGTTATATTACTGCATGGGCGTTCGACGAGTCCGCCAACGCCAACCGCTCAATGGGAAACGACAAATGGCGACAGCGAAGAAAACAGTGAGGAAGGCCGCGTCAAATAACACTTTATTCAAGCGCATCATGGGGTTGAAGCCTCTTCCTCTCGACGGAGGGTACGGGAGATCGAGCGGCTCATGGTGATGACCTGCTT
>CAYTFM010000521.1:0-2752 GCA_964436735.1 uncultured Victivallales bacterium
GTAAGGTGTGGTGTTGTTTGTGCTTGTTATTTTCAAGATGTTGAGCTTTACGTCGCGAAACGTGAATTCATAATTAATGGGGCTGATCATGTCGACTGCTGCTGAAGGAAAGAAAAGCGGGTGCGTGAAGTACTGCGCTATTGGGTGTGCGGTTGTTCTCGTCCTTGCGGTGGTTGGCGGTTTTATCGCCTATCGCGGCGTGAAGGGCTATGTCTCCACCATGGTGACGCAGTATGCCGCCACCGAGCCGCAGAAGTTGCCGACCGTTGAATGCACGGAACAGGAAGTGGCGGACGTCGTGGCGCGTATCGAGGATTTTACCGGCAATCTGAAGGCGGATCGCCCGGCTCCCGAGCTGTCGTTGACATCGAAAGACGTCAACATGTTGATTGAGAAGTATCCGAAGCTGAAGGATGTGGCCGGGAAGGCCCACATCGAGATCGAGGGTGACAAGATAGGCGGTGACGTCAGCGTTCCCCTTGACCAGTTGGGGGAGATGTTCAAAGGACGCTATCTGAATGGCTCGGCGACCTTCAGAGTCGAGATGAGTGCGGGGCGTCTGATGATGTTCATCGACTCGTTGAATATCAAAGGACAACCGCTGCCTGATGACTTCATGAGGACCCTCAAGATGAAGAATCTCGCGGAGGAGGCGTGCAAGAATCCCGATTTCGCCGCCATGGTCGATAAACTCGAGTCCATCACCGTGCGGGATGGGACCATCATGGTCACGCCGAAGAAGAAGTGACGCATCTTGTCAGGAAACTCACGGAAACTCCTCTTGGGGTGCGGCAAATAGAAGACAATCTGCGCGGCAGGTCAATAAACAATCACCGCTTGACCGGACTGCCGTCGTCGTTCACGAGTGTGACGAGTTTCTTTTCAAGGATGTTGCGCAGATTCGGATCGTCGCCGACAAGCGCGCCGACCCTTTGCCAGCGCATCCGGTTGATCCATACTTCCGGACGGCAGTCCGCCGGTGTCGAGATTGACTGCGGTCCAGTTGCCGTTCGTACAGATCCTGCAAAGAAAGTCTGTATCTCCAATTGTTCTGTTGGTGGCGCAGGCTCCGGGCGTAGATCTATTGCTCCAGCTTTCAACGCAGAGAGAAGAAGTTGTTTCGCGTTCTCCTGGGACAGGAGCGACTCATTGCGGAAATAGGTCAAGCCAGTGGTTTTGTCGCGGCTGATTTTCCACTTCGAGTTCACGTCGGGCAGATCGGGGTCGCCAAGAGCCCGGGTTACCAGCACCGTGTTGCGCCCGTCTCCGAACACGGTCAGCGTTTGACACACCAGCGGGTTGGGATCGCCATGGAATTTCCAGCTCATGAAGTCTGATGGTCCGAGACTGCCCGGCAACGTCGGGGCAGGAGGAGCGTAAAGCGGACGGAGGAAATAGGCGAGTGCGGCGAAGATCGATAGACGGATCACCCAGACGGTGGCACGTCTCCCCCTTTTCATAAGCCTGGCTGCGGGGGAGACGGTGGGGAGAAGAGTTGACTCAGCATAAAGAAGCTGTACGATTCCCTTGAGGCCCAGTTGCTCACTTCAGGTTCTTCTCGGCGAACTCCCAGTTTGCCAGTTTGTCGAGAAAGTCACCGAGAAAGTCCGCTCGTCGGTTTTGATAATCGAGGTAGTAGGCGTGCTCCCAGACGTCGCAGACGAGCAGGGGCACGAGCCCTCTGGTGATTGGCGTATCGGCGTTGGCCGTCTTGACGACCTTGAGCGACGTGCCGTCTTGAACCACCCATATCCATCCACTGCCGAACTGGGCAACCCCATTCTCCACAAACTGTTTTTTGAAATTGTCAAAGGAGCCGAAGGAGGCGTTGAGCGCCTCAAGCAGTTTGCCTTTGGGCGCGCCACCACCGGAGGGTTTCATGGATTTCCAGAAGAAGTCGTGATTCCACGCCTGGGCGGCGTTGTTGAACAAGCTTTTCAGTTCCTCCTTCTCCGCGGATGCCTTGACAATCTGCTCAAGAGGCTTCCCTCTCAGAGGGCTGTCTTTCAGGAGCGCATTGACTTTGTCGACATAGGCCTTGTGGTGCTTGCCGTAGTGAAAGCTGATCGTCTTGGCGGAGATGACCGGCTCGAGGGCAGTATCGGCATACGGAAGCTTCGGGAGTTCTATCTCTTGCTGTTTCGCCTCCTGGGCTTCTATACGGGCGGCGATGGCGACCATGGCGATGACTGCCGCGGTGGCGGCGACGTGGCGGATGAAGTGGGTCATATGCAGTGCCTCCGTGTTATTTTACCGAGATGAATTTTTTGCGTGGTTCGGCGCAGATGGGGCATTTGGCGATGGAAATATCGGCGGTGATGAATCCGCACTCGGGGCAGACGATGAACTCCTTGCCGTCGCCCTTCAACTCGTTGGGCTTCTCCCCCGCCTCCTTGAGATATCTGGTATGTTCGATCTCCGCCAGGGAAGCCCATTGGACCGCCCGTGCCGCGGCCTTGTTGCCGCCCTCGAGTTTTTTGAGGATCACCGAGTAGGCGAGGACGTTCTCGCTGGAACTGGCGAGAGCGACCTGCAGATTGGCCTTGGTCGACACGATTTCAAGGGAGGGCGGGGCCTCGACCTTTATCTTCCCTTCGGTTTTCTCGATAGCTTTGAAAAGGCGTTTCTGCAAGATCTCGGCCGATGCCGCGAGCGCCTTGAAAAGGCTTGCCGCCTTGCCGCATCCCTCCTCGGTAGCTTTCTTGGCGAACGCCTCGTTGCGGGCCTTGGCGTTTGTTGCCATCATATGCGC
>CAYTFM010000521.1:2762-3299 GCA_964436735.1 uncultured Victivallales bacterium
TCGGCGAGGCTGTCGGTTCCTGTCAATCCCGTGGCGGTGGCATCTTTCTTTGCGGTTGACTGCTCATTCTTTGGCGCATCAACCGGAGCCTCGGCGAGTGACGTCACGGAGAGGTGAGCCCAAAGAGTTGCCACCATCACCAGAGTTGTCGGGTACGATCGCATTGTATTCTCCACAATATTGTTGATGAAATCTGGGGGGATGTCAGACGCCGGAGCTTGCCATGGCCTTCTTGAGGACCTCGCGCGCCTTGTCGGAGATGGGGCAGAGCGGGAGGCGGTATTCCTCTTCGATAAGTCCGCGCATTGCCATCGCCGCCTTGATCGGGATGGGATTGGTTTCCACGAAGACATCCTTGAAGAAACGGTAAAGTTTGTAATGTGCCGCGCGAGCCTTCGCAAGGTCACCGGCGAAGAAGGCATCGAGCATCTCCTTGATTCGTGCCGGGCACAGATTCGACGCCACGCTGATGATTCCCTGCGCTCCCATGGACATCATGGGGAGTGTGAGGCTGTCATCGCCGCTGAGCACGGTGAT
>CAYTFM010000521.1:3309-3660 GCA_964436735.1 uncultured Victivallales bacterium
ATTTGGCTGACGCGGTCGACGTCGCCGCCGGCCTCCTTGACCGCCACGATCAGCGGATTCTTGCTGAGGCGGGCGATCGTCTCGACGGAGATGGCGATGGCACTGCGCCCCGGCACGTTGTATAGAATGGCCGGCAGACCGGTGTCATCGGCTATCTTGGAGAAGTGACGGTACAGCCCTTCCTGGGGCGGCTTGTTGTAGTAGGGCGTGACTTGTAACGAGGCGTCGGCTCCCATCTTCTTCGCTTCGAGGGTGAGTTCGATCGCCTCGTCGGTGGAGTTCGCTCCCGTGCCGGCGATGATCTGGCAACGGCCTTTCGCCGCTGCGATCACGGTCTCAATGACCTTTAAG
>CAYTFM010000522.1:0-3644 GCA_964436735.1 uncultured Victivallales bacterium
AAATTCCGAGTCCCTTACAAGCCAACGTTCGACCTTCAACTTCCGTAATCGACGACTACAGAATCCGGACGCATTTATTTCCCGGCGGGTGGCTCCGCCTCATCCACAAGCATGACGGGGATGCCGTCCCTGATCGGATAGCGGCGCCCGCAGTTCGTGCAGACAAGCCTCATCTCGGCAGCGAGCAGTACCAGGTCGGCCTTGTCGACCGGACATACTAAGATGTCAAGCAGTTCTTTACTAATCGGTGGTGACTGTTCCATTGTTGTCCTTCAGGCATTGTGAAACGTCTTCGCTGATCTCTCTCATTACCTCAATATAGCTTTTCCCGCTAGTCCTGGCGAGTTCCGATACGGCATCCGCCTCAGGTTTCGCCTTGATGGCGTGTCCCGACTCGTCAAAGCCAATCTTGACCTGAAGGGGGCCGAGTGGCGTGGATATCGTGCGCAGAATCCGGCGAAGAGTTTTGCGTTTCTCAATACGCCACCTGACGCCGAAGGTCGTCGTCTCGCGCAGCAATGCGTCGACCACGGCTCCGCGTGCATCGGGCGGTGCTAACACCTGTATGATCATCCCCAGCCGACTTTTTTTCATCGTGGCTGGAATGATGGCGTAGTCCAGTGCCCCGCTTGCAAATAGGCGTGGCCCCAGATGCGAAATCGACTCGCCGGTGGTGTCGTCAAGGTTGCATTCCACGACGACGACCTCGTCAACGGCGACTTCTCTGGCGCGTGAAGAGACAATCGAGCAGCGCAGGACGTTGGGAAGCCCTGCGAATTCCTTGCTGCCGGCTCCATAGCCGATCCGTTCGACAATGCCACCAGGAGCGATCCATGCGCTGGCGAGAACCTTCAGGATGGCCGCACCGGTCGGTGTTGTCAGCTCTGATTCGATGGGGCCACGGCGCGAAGGAACGCCCGTGAGCAATTCGAAGGTCGCAGGGGCGGGCACGGGAAGAATGCCGTGTGCGGTTTTCACCGTTCCGCCACCAAGCGAGGGGGGATCGGAGATGACGGTGTCCACATGGAGCAGATGAAACGCGACGCTGGCGGCAACAATGTCGACGATGGCGTCGACCGCGCCTACTTCATGGAAGTGAACGTGGGCGACATGCTCTCCATGGACCTTCGCCTCCGCCTCCGCCAACGCTCTGAAGATGCCAATCGAAAGCTGTTTGTCCTTCGGGGAAAGAACCAATGCGCCGTTGATGATCTCCTCGATCTCTGCGAGGTTTCTACCATTGTGGTGGCCACAGTGGGCGTGCTGTTCCTTCGCGTCGACGATGAACCGCCTCGCTTTGATCCCCGAACGGGCCACCGATTCTGTCCTCGCCTCGAACTCGGCGCGGATCGGTAGGGAGTCCAGCGCGTTCCAAAACTCGGGGACATCCGCTCCAAGATCCAGGAGGGCCGCGACGAACATGTCGCCAGCGATCCCTGAAAACGGTTCGACGTAGAGTATGCTTCCCATGAGATCCACACCTTAAAGGTTGATCCTGTAATCTACGCCGTGTGCCCCATGTTTTCTATGTCGATAGAGCCCCTTGTCAATTAGTGATGGGGCCGATAAAGCCTACAACTTCTCAACTGACAGGAAAGGCTATGATGATTCAGGGACCTCTTGTTAAGTGACGGCAATGCCATATCCTTGACTTTGCGGTTGTTCATAGATACGTTTAGAAACGAATCTATCAAATCGGATAAAATGAGATAGTTGATCTCTCACACCATTTTTCATGGACGATTGATGTCGCAAACGATTGGTTTTTCTTGCCGCTTATGGCGCGCTCAGGCTCTTGCGGCCTTTGTATCCCTGCTTTTTTTACAGAGTCCATTGATGGCTCTCGAATTGAGAGATGATGCTCCACTGTATGAAAAGCCAACCACTAGGAGCAAGGTGCTAACTGCATTTGATCCCAACCGGCCATACGTTGTCCTGATGAGCGAGGTTGCCGATATTCCTTCGCCAGACACGCGTCCAGTTCATCTCCTCTATCCGCGACGCTCTCATCAGGTTGAACAGAATGGCATCCGAGGGTGGGTTATCGAAGGTGTCACGCTCGGCCCACCGGTGAGCGCGGAGAAAGGAATCTTGCGGGAGCTGAAAATCAATTTCTCCCCTGACGAGAGAGCTTTCCCTTATCTTGTCGCCTCCTGCATCAGCTTATTGACCCTTTTGTTAGCGCTCTCTATTATGAGGCATCGTTGCACGCGGGGCGGGCGTACCATGACGGTTTTGGGCGCATTCGTTGCCTTGAGAATCTCGCTTTTGGCGGTGACTCTTTATGCGGCCGGCAGATTCATGATTATTGATGACGAAAACGGCTATTTTGAGGTCGGCAGAGCGTTATTTGTAACACACGACTTTTCGAGATGCGCCTACACTGTCGGGAATGCGATTTCCCATGGAGTGCTTGCAATGCTTGTGGGGGCTGAGTCGTACGTCGATATGATTTACCAGATGCAATTATTCAATTCGCTTGTGGTCGGCACCCTTGTGGTGCTGATGATTTTCGTGGTGAGCATGCAGTTGTCCCGCTCCAGATGGATCTCGCTTGTCGCCACCCTCCTGTACGTCCTTTGGCCATATTTGATTCAGAATATTATCGCCTTCGGCACCAAGAGTGCAGACTGTTTTCAGCGTCAAGGTGTTGCAGCCTATTCGCAGAGTCTTCGTTTTTGGACGGATAAGGTTGGCTACAACGGGCAAAGCGATACGCCAAACCTGCTTGTTCTGCTTGTGCTGCTGGCCACGCTGCTGTGGTTTTATCCCGTCACTCGAGTGGTGAAGAAGTCTCCGCCGCGATTAGCCCCTCTTCTGGTGGGTGTCTTGTTCGGGCTGAGCGGGACATTCAGGGTGTCGGACATCTGTTTCGCCCCGATCGTCTTTTACCTTATCGTTCATGGGACGTTTTCCCGCGGAGGGCTGAGGTCGTGCGTCGGATCGATTTCTCTTGCCGGTGCGGGAGCTGTGGCCGGTTTCAGCCCACAACTGCTGATGAACTATCTTCAGTCAGGCTCTCCACTTCTCCTCCCCTACTATATCCATCATGGCCCCGCCGCTTACGAGGGGTTCAAAGTCGCGAACCTCTCATGGGGGGGGGCATACTGCTTCGGGCAAATATCCATATTTCTTGGCCTCGCCCTTATCGGCCTGATAGGGAGCGGGAAACGGTTGGTCTTCAGCGGAGCTCTGCTTCTGCTTCCGTTCTTGCTTTTCTTCAGTGGATACGTGAGCGTTCAGGGCATCCGCTTCCTGCTGCCGACTCTCCCCATCCTGGCGATTCTCGCGGCGTATGCGCTTGCGAGGGGGCCGCTGTCGGTCTTTGTCTTCGCCGGATTCATCTGGCTCCTCAAGCCGCAGATGGAGGGGGACTGGTTAGCGCAGCTTCGGATCTACTCGGTGGAATTGACTGTGGCACTCATCATCTCAGCCGGAATCTTTTTTGCCGCCAGAGTCTACCGCTCGAAGCGTTTTCAAAAGGAAGGGGTAGCATTGTCTCTTTGCTTCTTGTCGCAGTTGCTCATCATTCTCTCTAACTTCCCCTCTCTCCGGTATCTTTTCCTGTTATATATACCGCTTTTCATGTCAGTATGTCTCGTGCGGCCTAACCTCTTTTGGCAAAGTGGCGGAAAGGCATTGAC
>CAYTFM010000523.1:0-3621 GCA_964436735.1 uncultured Victivallales bacterium
CGCTGTTGGAATTTCGGGGATATGACCGGAATTTGCCTTTTAATTCCGGATCGTGTCCCCAAGAAATTCAATTTTATTTTGGCTAAACCCCTATGATTTCTTTATGCTTGATTAAAAGATGAACTGAGGTGCCACTATGCCGACGGTGCAGATAGGCGATCTCCCGCTCGAAGCGCAGCAACTTCTCGGGAGTGTCCTCATACCCGCGAGAGATCGACTCGCGGTGGTAGGCCTCGCAGTACGGGGTGAAGACGTTCAGGCATCCCTTTTCCCGGAGGCGAAGACAGAAATCGATATCGTTGAAGGCGACGGCGAGATTCTGTTCGTCCAATCCGCCCACCGCCAGGTAGAGGTTTTTTTTCACCATAAGAAAGGCGGCCGTGACGGCGCTGACGTTCTGCGTGATCATCAACCGCCCATAGTACCCCGGCTCGTCCCTTGGCGCGCCTTTGTGCGAATGGCCGGCCACGCCGCCGACGCCAATAACCACTCCCGCGTGCTGGACCGTTTCATTCGGGTAGTAGAGTTTGCCGCCGACCGCCCCCACCTCAGGCCGCTGTGAATGTCCCAGCAGTTCCTCAATCCATCCGGGCGAGATGATTTCCACATCGTTGTTGAGTAGCACCAGATGCTCGCCGTTCGCCAGCGAAACCGCATGATTGTTGATCCTCGAGTAGTTGAAGGGGACGTCGAACTCAACGAACCTGATCCGTTTGTCCTCGCCTTGCAACCGGCGCATCAACGCATGCGTTTCTGGCTTGACGCTGTTGTTGGAGACGCCGATGATCTCGAAGTTCTCGTAGGTCGACTGCTTGAGCACCGACGCCACACAGGTCTCAAGCAGATCCGGGCCATCCTTAAAGGGGACGATGACGCTCACCAGCGGTGACCCCATAACCGCGCGCCGGATCCGGTAGCTTCCCCGCACGACTCCTTTCTCGACGACGGCGGCGACACCGCGCCGGACCAGCGCGTCTGCAACGCACCGCCGTCCCGCCTCCCACGCATATGACTTCGAGTCGAACTCCGCCGCGGTGGATCCCGGAATCTCCCTCCAATGATACAAAACTTTTGACACGCGGGCGATCTTGGCGCTTTTCTCGACCAACCTCAGCAGCAGATCATGATCTTGAGCTCCCTCATATCCCCGCCTCAATCCCTCCACCTGCTCGACCAATGTCCGCCTCGCGGCCACGAGGTGGCACATGTAGTTCTGCGACAACAGCATGTCAGGCGAATAGCACGGCTTGTGGATGGGAGAGTGACACAGCCCCTCGGGCGATATCCTGTCCTGGTCCGAGTAGACGATGTCCGCCTCACTCCGCGCCGCTTCCCGCACCACTTCGAACAGGGCGTCAGGAGTCAACTCGTCGTCATTGTCGAGAAACACCACATAGTCACCAGTGGCCATCGCAAGGCACTCGTTGGTGGCACCGGAGATTCCTTGATTCATCGAGAGGAGCTTCGTCTTGATCCGCTGCCCGGCGGAAAGATCCTCCACCCGCTTCCGCACCTCGGGCCTTGTCGAGCAGTCGTCAACCACGCACAACTCCCAGTTTTCATACCACTGCGACCGCACCGAAGCGACCGCGGCGTCAAGCCAGCGGAGATCGACATTGTACACGGGCATGAGAACCGAAATCAGCGGTGGCTGTGACATCGCGCCGATCTCCTTGAGTGCGGCGAACCGCTCGGATTCCTTTCCGGCGGCATCCCCTCCCGTCGTCTTCCGGGCGCATGCGCCCTCCCAGACCCGCAGGCGTTTGTCAAGCACGGAAAGCCCCTCCCCCAGCATGCCGCCAGCCGCCTGCCGGAGGGCCATCCGCAACGCCGCGAAGGCATAGGGGTCACGGAACATCATGCGCAGGAGCCGCATCCCTTTACCCCAATAATGCCGAGCCGTCGAGTTTCTTCTGATTTTGAGATCGCGCAATTCGAACTGATGCGCCGCGTCGACTGGTTCGATCCGCAGCACCGTCGACGCCTTAGGCACGCGCATCTGCTTGTCGATGGGTTGTCCATCAGCCACGCCGATGAAAAGACGGTGCCCCCCGGGGCAGGCCGATGGATCGTTGGAGAAATACAGCCAGACCCGGTCGTCGGCATGGGTCGACTTGATACGCGCCGCAATCCGCAGATACCGAACGGGACTCTTTAATTCATACTGGAAATACGCATGGCTGGAAGTCGCCTGAAGAGTCTCGCCTTCGGTCACAATATCCTTGATCCGAACTGCGGCGAGGCCGCGGGAAGGCGTGAAACCAGCCGACACAATGGAGGCAAGATCAGTCTTCACCGCCGCACCTCCCTCCCCGTCCCCTCACGCCATCCCATACGCCCCAAAGCATCATACGGAGCATGGCAAAACGGGCCCCTCTGATGAGCGCGGGGAAAAACAGGATGCGTTCGGCGCAGCGGATGAGCGTTGCGCACCGCTGCCGCCACGCTATCCTCCGTTCCCGCGCCATAAGCCAAGGGTTCCGGCACATATAGTAGTAACGGAATGGACGATGGCGCTGAATCCGCAGCCGGCAGAAACCGAACCCTATGGCGATGGTGGCTTCGCCAAGATGATGCAGCAAGGCCGCGGCGGGGACTCCGTAGCACGCCCCTCCGACCGCCTGCGCCCGATAGCACCACTCGGTGTCGACGCAATCGATAAAGAAATCCTCCCGCATTGGACCGACTTCCTGGAAAGCCTTCTCCCCAAGCAGCATGCCAGATGTCATGAGCTGGTCAACTTTCACAGGATCTTCTTTCTCATGCGGATAATACTTCGCCATCCGAATCCACCCGAATCCGAGAAACGGCATGCGCGCGCCGGTATGCGCATCGACCAGCGCCGGCCCCACGGCACTAATCTTCTCGTTCTTCGCCAAAACCTCGTGCGCGGCGAGCAGGGCGTCAACCATGCCCGCAGCGGGCACACTGTCCTGATCCATCAAAAGGAGATGTGACGCTCCGCCTTCACGCGCCTTCTCACTTCCTCTGTTCAAGGCTGCGGCGATGCCCACGTTCTCCGGCATCGCCAAGATCTCAAAGGGGATGTCACTCAGCGACTCCCGCAAACCAGCGGCAACGTCCACCTCCGACGCGTTGTCGACAATGATAAACCGCCCAACGGATTGGCGGGAAAGCTCCAAGACGCTCCGTGCGAGCCTCTCAAGGCTCGGGTTGAACGTGACATATATGGCGCAAACACTCATCGAAAAAAAAGAATCGGATTGTTAGACAAGCAACAGGACGCCGAGATTACGCAGTGGACTGCTTTTCCAGAAACCATTGCGGACTATCGACATACGACGGTTAATCCATCCGAGACGGGGAAGCATGGCGAAGGCCTTGACCGCATTGGCGGAGGCGGCGTCCAAACGGTCGCCATAGCGACGCAGGAAGGCGTCAGCCTGTGCGCTTGAGCGGACAAACCCCTCCTTGATCCGCCTCGCGTCCGCAAGGCGTGAGACGCCTGCAGAAACACCACCTCCCCTCACGCCAAGGGCGTTGCCGTCGTGCCGACGGTACAGCGCCAACGGGACATCAATGAAGTCGACGACGCCGAAGGCGGCGGCGGTCAGCAACAGCCACCAGTCGTGCATGCGCGCCTCGCCTGGGACTGGACAG
>CAYTFM010000524.1:0-3582 GCA_964436735.1 uncultured Victivallales bacterium
ACCGCATGGTGTTCGACCTCGACCCCGACGAAGGGCTCGATTTCGCCGACGTCAGACGTGAGCAAAAGCCAAGAACGGGGTTTGGATGCGGGGACAAGGCCGGTCTCCAGAAAGACTCCAGCGGAACATCCAGGGGAAATGTGATCGACTGATTCCGGGCGGATCCGCGGACCTTGCCGGTGCTGCGGAGGTTTTTCACGAGCAATGGTACGCGGGAGCTTTGATCGAGAACCATTTCGGGATGCTCTCGCAGGTCAATCAAGGGCTTTCACAGCTCCTCTCCCAGTCGGAGGCATGCGCCCCGGTTTCTCAATAAGAACAACTTGGACTTCCGGAAGGCTAATCTGAAGGCGGCGACATGACCGTGGATCGTGCAAGGGCGAACGTCGACGGGCTTGGCTTCCAGGGAGTGGCTGGCGTCAATAGTCACTATGTGCGGAAAGTGGCTGGCCTATTCTGGGGTGAATGGTAAATTGACAAGGAGGCTCCCTCAGGAAGCTTCCCGAGTGGTGAAGGCGGGGAATGAGCTGTCGAGAAGGTTGTGGATCGATATAGTGAAGAGGTTTCTTTGAATATGAGGATGAGAGCAGGAGGTGGGATTGTCAGGATGAGTTCGGATGAGGATCCTTTCCAATTGATTCCCGTGAAACGCCGTGACGAGTGCGTCATCTGCGGCGCCAGTCTGGGGCAGGATGGGATTGTCAGGCTTTCCGTCGTGTGCGAGGACGGTCTGCGGGTGAGACTCGGCGTTTTCCCGCTCGACGGTCGGTTCCCCGAGGAGTTGCCGCTTTGTGCCAATTGCCATTCGACTGCGGCGAGAGTGTCCGCGTAGCTTTAAACTCACGGGGAATCCCGTCGGGCATATCAACAACGCAAAGGAGAAACAGAACATGGCCAAGAAAGCCGCGAAAGAGTCGAAGTTCATGGCGCCGGTAACCCCGTCCGCGCAGCTCGCCGAGATCGTCGGAGCAAAGCCCATTCCGAGAACCGAGGTCACGAAGAAGCTCTGGGACTACATCAAGAAGAACAAACTCCAGGATACGAAGAACAAGCGCAATATCAACGCCGACGCCAAGCTCAAGCCTATCTTCAAGAAGGATCAGGTGACGATGTTCGACATGACCAAATTGGTGAGCAAGCACCTCTCCTAAGTGACGACTGAAAACGGCTCCAACCTTTCACTGACGGCGGTTCTCTTCAACGGGGCCGCCGTCGACTTCTTCCCATCTCTCGCCGTTGCTTAATCCACAAGTCCACGATCATGGCCGACTTTCTGAAATACCCAAAAACCGACACCACCCCTCAAGCCGGTGATGTGGTCAAGTTCTTGAGCGATCAGGACACGATGGTTGTCGACGAGGTGATCGCCACGGAGGAGGACCGCAAAAAATGGGGGCTGGCGGAGAGCGGGATCATGATGGTCGGCCCCAGGTATGGCCGGATATTCGACACCCTCGGAGTGAACTGCGAAGTGGAACTTGTTGAGCGGGCTGGCATGGCGCAATAACGTGCTAACAAAGACGCTATGATCATCACGCACAACCAAAATCCTCAAATAGCTGTTTCGGCTATCTATGATTCATGCCGACCAAGTACTAGTGTTGTAGTGCTTAAGTAAATTGTTCACATCCTAAGCACCTTCTGCAGGCCTCCTGCAGTTTGACGCATCCCCAAAGTAGTGCTATTATGGTATTGTCCTTCTTTTGCGTTTATACGTTTTACCGCTGCTGAGGAAAATCCAAGAGAGGACATTTTTAGGCTGCCCTTGTGGCCTTCGAGATTGCTGAAACCTGATCAGGAAAGTGACGTTCACATGAACAAAAACGGCATTCCACATCAGCGACAAGGACGAAGTTCTCGTTTCATTCAGAGTGGGGGATATCAACAAACACAACGACATTGACTCAAAAGGCAAAGCGGTGGATTACGTGGGCACCACTGTGCCTGTCCAGGGAAACACTGAAGAGAAAAAATAACGTGGTATGATGTAGGTGCCCCACGTGCGTAAAAATAGTCCAACCACCCACTCACCTCCACCTGCGCCTGCAGGTGCCCCTGCCAGCCTGAGATAGTGGGACAGCCCCTCCGCTTGGAGTGAGGGTCGTGCCTATCCAGATGGCGCACCGGGGGGGCACATGCATGGCATACCAACCCGAGGCGGAGGTGAGGTCCAGGGTGGCCGTATGCTGTGCTATGTGATAGAATTGGATGATTGGCGAAGGCGAGAGGCGTTATGGCGAAGATAGAAGTCATCAAGGCCCTAAGGAAACGCATCGACTGGCAGGTGAGGAACAAGCAGTCCTCGAAGGAGATCGCCAAGACCGTTGAACTTGTCCTTATGACGGCGCAGGATCTGCTTGGCAAGGAGCAGTCGGACACCCTCTATGAAAGACTGGCCATGAAGCTGAGCGAGATGGAAGGGCGGTAGCATGCTTTCCGCCACAGAGCTGATCATCGCCGTCCCATGTCCCGAATGCGGATATCGTATCGTATAGAGGAGCCGCTGGCGGGAGGAATGCCGTGGCTGAGGACAGAGGGTAAGCGAGAGGGCGTTCACTATCTGAGCCCCCGTGCCGCTCCAGCCGCCATGCCGATGGGGTGGGCGACGTCAAGGTGAGATCTGGTTGCGTCAAGCCGTATATCGCAGGTAGATGGAGAATAGTCCCAGCATGACGATCCGTACTATATTCTTGCTGCTGTTTGTGGGCATTCCCGCTCTTGCGCTCACGGGTTTTATCATCGTCTCGCTTTGGGAGCGGCAGTATCTCAGAAGCGATCTTGCGCCGACGGTCGGTCAAAGCCCCTGCGAGGTTATATCCTACTTCATGGCCATGAAGGAACTGGCGGGCAAGCTGGGGTTTGAGCACGGCGGCGACTTCCACACGGCCGAGGGGAAGTCGAAAGTGCGTGGGAACGACAGCCTCTGGGTGAGCGGGGACCGGCTCATCCTCTGCGAGATCGTGGGGGCGAAGGCCTTCGGCTTGCCGTGCCGCCGCGCCCGCCTCCAGTCGAAGCTGAAGTCCGGCGGAATCGTCGTCGTGACGACCGACGAGCCGGGGGCTGCGGATCTGTCCGGCCTGCTCGACAGGGAGGTGCTGCTGAACGCCGACCTGCCGGAACTGCTGGCCCGGCACCGGGAGAGGCTCTCGAAGGTGGACGCCGCCGACCTCGCCTTGTTCGACAAGGAGCGTGTGCTTGATGAATTCGAGTCCATCGAGGCCGCACGTGGCGAGAGACTCGTCAGGAAAGGTTTTGCGAAGTATGCGGACGCCGGCAAGACCAGCATCCGTTTCACGGTGGCGGGGAGTCTCGCCAATATACGACACACGTTTCTCGGCGCCGGCAGCGAGACCAAGAAGGCCGTCGCCCAGCTTGACCGGCAAAAGATCCTGCGTCCTGGCGACATATGCTACGACATGTGGGCCGCATTGGAGAGGCACAAACGCCGTGGATAGAGAGGCCGTGGCCGATGATTTCTGTGCCTCCGCAATCCATGTGATTGCCTGAGGCTGGTAGTGCTGGCCGGCCCGCCAGATTCTATCGTGGGGGCCGACGTGGCGTGCCTCGGTCCGAGAGGATCTT
>CAYTFM010000525.1:0-3535 GCA_964436735.1 uncultured Victivallales bacterium
GCAGCACCGAGGTGGCGGGATCGGCGGTCGTCCCTTTCTTCACCTCGATCTTGAAGTGAGCGGAATACTTGCTCACATGCACATATAGCTTCCCTATCTGCGCTCCGGTGGTTCCATCAGTAAGGTAGACGGTGAAAAAGAAGCCCTTTGAGGAGGATGTGGTGATGTAGAGCTTCGCCAGTCCGTTCTTCTCCAATTCCTTGATGTCTCCCAGAGTATTGAAAAACACAGAGGAGTCGAACGCCCCCACCCTCACCGACACCTCGCAGTCGTCGTCGGTGAAACCGGAGAAATCATCATCCGCATGGAATTCGGCCTTCCATTTACCAGAGGTCAAGACCGTAGTGGAGGGGCATGTCTCCTTGTAGCTTTGAGTGAAGCTTGCCTTGTCGAATAAGACCGCATCGAAGAACGACGCCGTGATCGCCACGTCGCCCTTGATGGTCACGGAGGTCGTGCCGATTGACGCGTCGGCGAAAACGGCGTTGGCCGAGGGGGAAGCACTCCATGAGGAGAAATAATACCCGTCGTTGGCCGTCGCCACGATGGTCTGGGTCGACTCCTGCGGCAGCGACACCGTGCCTGAGGGGCTGATAGCTCCCGCATACGCCGGACTGACTGCGAAAACAACACTCCGGATCGGCGCGGCGGTGACTTTCAGGACTGCGGCGGCGCTTGTCGCCGAGCCTTGGCTGTTGGAGACGACGACGTCATAGCTTCCCGCGTCGGCCTCCGTAAGACTTGCGAACACCAACGTCGAGGTTGTGGCGGTCCCGTTGCCGGTGATAGCCACGCCATCGCGACGCCATTGGTATGTCGGTGCCGGATAACCCGTGGCCGACACGGAGAACCGGACGGTCAGCCCGGTGTACGTGTCCAGACCAACCGGCTGCGACACGATCGACGGAGCGGAGGGAACCAGGTCGCCACAGAGTATCCGCGCCAGATGCCTGGACGAGACGCCCCCCACAGCATGGAATTCTCCGACAATCACCAGCTTGCCGTCGGATTGCAGAACTGCACCAAGCACCTCGTCGTCGGGCCCCTTGCTGCCGCTGATGAAGGTGGTGTCAAGTGCCCCGCCCGCCGAAAGCCGGGCGAGGCGATTAACCTTGGTGTCCCCCACCTTGGAGAAGCTCCCTCCAATGATGATCTTCCCGTCAGCCTGGACGCACACGGTGTTTACCGCGTTCGTCGTCCCGTCCGAAGGAGTGAACGAGGCGTCAAGCTGCCCCGTCACATCCAACCGCGCGATCTTGTCGCAGTCAGTCTTGCCCACATGATGGAAGGTGCCCCCCACAAGAATCTTCCCGTCCGAATGCAGGGCGAGGGCGTTGACGTCATCATCGAGGCCGTTGCTGCTGTCGAACAACGCGTCGACCGCGCCATTGGCGTCAAGAATGGCAACCCTTTTCCGCACGGCGTCTCCCACCGATTTGAAATCGCCCCCCAGCAGTATCTTGCCGTCGGCGAGAATCATGACGGCGTTGACGTCGGAGGTTATCCTGGGAGTGCTGAACGTCTCGTCAAGCGCCCCGTGGGAGGTGAGCCGCGTGAGGCGCCTCCTGCTCTCTCCGCCGACTTCATAGAAGGTGCCCCCGACGACGATCTTCCCATCCGCTTGAATCGCGATTGTGTCGACGTGGCCGGAGGTCTCCACGCGGTCAAACGTGATGTCCGTTGAACCATCCGGCTCCAACCGCTCAAGCCAATGATAATAACTGTACCCCGAACACGACACCACTATCTTTCCGTCCGCCTGGATGGCCATGGCCCGCACCATGTGCCCCTTCCAGGCTCCCGGATCAAACGAGGCGTCGAGGGTGCCGTCGCTGTTGAGCCGGGCGATTCCCCGCCGGTCCGTCTTGTTATAATGCGAGAATCCTCCGCCAATCACCAGCTTCCCGTCAGGCTGGAGCGCCACGCAGGAGACGCTATAGTCCGCCCCCTCCCCGATGTTGAATTCCGGATCCAGCGATCCCGGCGTCTGGGCGCGCATCTCGGACATCGTCGTCACCAGGATGGCGGCGGTGGCCAAATGAAAGGCCTTCGCCAAGAAACGGCTGACGGACGTGAACGGCACCTCGCTCATAGTTCCTCCGTGTTAGCGACTTAAAGATCAACATCTCTGAAAACAACAAGAAACAAACAACACCACACCTCCCCCAAGGCGGGCCGAACGCCCGGTCAATCGGACGCCTAACGCTGTCAGGCACGGCGACAAATTGGATTGCGGGCAAGCTCCGCATTGTGTTATAGAAAGCCCTATAGCATCTTCCACCGACAACATCAAGAAGCCGGCGCACGCCGATCAGTCTTCCTGGGCGAACCAGTTGCTTGGCAGCGGATTCTTCTTGCCATAGCTGCGCGGTCCGTTCTTGAACAGCGCCGCTTTCTTCCACCAGCCTGGATAATCCACCTGTTGCGCCATGTTGTCGGGAGGCTCGTTGATGAAGCCGTCCGAATATTTCATGATGAGCACCCCGGCGAGCTTCCACCATTCGGACACGACCGTCTCGGCGTTCGCCGCGCAATAATCGGTGAGGTAGGCCCGCGCAACGTCGGGACTCGCCGCATACAACGCAGAAGCGGCGGCCTCCACCTCCTCCTGCTTCCCGAACTCCGCCGCCTCGAGTTCCTGCTGCTTCGCCTGGATATCTTTGATGATGTAGCTGTATTTGATATCGGCCCAGTTGCTCACCAGATTGAACGCCCAAAACGCCGACTTCCAATCGAAGACGCTCGAGTCGACCTTCTCGTAGAGACTGGAGACTCCCGTGACTCCGGCGTAGAACGGCACCACGCAGTCCTCGTAGGGACGATCGCAGCCGAACCAGCAGACGCCGCCGATCGGATCGGGGAGCCATGCGCGCGACTGGTTCACGTAGAAGAATCCGCAATAAAAGACCGATATGGGCCGTTCCCAGGCGCCTTTGAGCTTCTTGAAACTTGAGCTGTCATGCACTTGGTCGTTCGAATTCGTAAAGCGAGTCGGAGATCCCCAAGGCCCCGCGCCAGGCCCCTTCGTCTGGTCGAAGATCGTCCCCTCGTAATGATCCCGATGCAGTGCGATGACGTCGGAGACGGCCAGCGCGCTGTCGGGCTTGACGGAGAACGGATAGTCGCTCGCGTACCCGTCCTTGACCCACGGGCTGAACTTCGAGGAGGGCGAAAGCCGGTCGAAGATCCGCCAGACGCGTCGCAGGGAATAATAGGGATGATTGTACTCTCCCGGGCTAACCGCCTTCAGCCAGTCGAGTTTGCCTTGTTTGGGACTCCACCAGCCTTTCTTCTCGCAGACGTCAAAGAGGTTCGCGCAATACAGGATGTCGGGATCGCCGGGAACCACCTCCCGTATCCTGAACTCGTTGCCGGCGGCGAAAACCTCCCCGTCCGGCACCTTTTTGGCCACCCACAACCCGCCCGTCCCGTCCTCCTCGGAGGCGCACATCTCCATGACCCACCCCTCCTCGGTGTCGCCAACCAGTAGGATCACGCCGCTGGCGGGGTAGCCGTACATCTCGATCAGCGAGCC
>CAYTFM010000526.1:0-3534 GCA_964436735.1 uncultured Victivallales bacterium
AGCTCGATGCGGCCGTGTTGCTCGCGGGCGCTGCGCTCGCCCATCCGGGCGACGTATTCGGCGAGGCGGGGGGGCAGGTAGTCCAGGAACTCGCGGACCATCGTGTCCCATCCCTCGGGCAGATCCATGGCAGTCCCCCCGATCCGGAACCACGAGGGATGCATCCTGCCCCCGGTGATGGCCTCGATGATGTCAAAGGCCCGCTCCCTGTCGTTGAACGTGTAGAACACAGGTGACATCGCCCCGACATCCTGCACGAACGTCCCGTAGTACACAAGGTGGCTGATGATGCGGAAAAGCTCGCAAAGCATGACGCGGATGACCTGCGCCCGCTCCGGCACCTCAATCCCGGCGAGCTTTTCCACGGAAAGGACATACGGAAGATTGTTCATCACACCGCCCAGATAGTCGATGCGGTCCGTGTAGGGGATATAGCTATGCCAGCTCTGCCTCTCCCCCATCTTCTCGGCGCCGCGGTGGTGATAGCCGATGTCGCAGACGACATCGGCAATCTCCTGCCCCGCCATTTGGAGTATCAGCCGAAGGGGACCGTGCGTTCCGGGATGCTGGGGCCCCATGTTGAGGAAGAGGTAGTCGAATTCCTCCGCCTCCCGCTTCATCCCCCATTCCTCGGGTTTGAACTTTAACTCCTGCTGGAGCGTGTCGCTCTCCTCGCTTGTCATGTGGAACGGACCCATCTCGGTGGCGCGGGCGGGATGCTCCTTGCGCAATGTATGCCCCCCCCCCCATGAAAGCGACAAGATGCGCCTGAGGTTGGGGTGCCCCTCCAATCCAATCCCGAACATGTCCCAAACCTCCCGCTCATACCAGTTCGCCGCAGGCCAAAGGTCTGTGATCGTCTCAATCGACGGCTTCTCGCCAAGAAGAGGAACCTTCACGCGGATGTCATGATTGCGGTCGATAGACAACAGTTGATAAACGATGGAGAAGTCGCTGAGCGGTTGTCCATCGCGGTGCCCGCGCCCGCGCTCGTCGATCGCCGTCAGATCGTACAACATCCGATAGGGACGCTCGACCCCGTTTTTCAGATGACGCAAAACTCCCTTGACCTGCGACGGCTCCACCCAGATTGTGGGAATGCGGTCACACGTTGGCTGAACCTTCACGCCGTCGGTTCCGCCCCGTGTCTGGAGTTCCTCCACGATCTGCGCTACCTCAGCCATTGTGTGTTCCTGTGATAAGATGCCTGGGCAGCCGCCGCGACCGCGTTAGGGTTCAGGGTTCAGGGTATCGGGCGATCGGAGCTTCTCCTGTCTTTGCCGCTCCGCCCGCAGTAGATCGCGTTGGACGGGCACCTCCGGACGACTCACCCCTTGCGGTCCGACAACCCAACTCAAGGGGCGCTTTTCTTTTCCCACCACCTCCCTGAGCAGCAGCAACCCGCACATGAAAGAGTCCGGACTGGGCGGACACCCCTGCACGTACACGTCCACCGGCAAGAACTTGTCCACGCCTTGCACGACGCTGTAGATGTCATACATGCCGCCGGAGTTGGCGCACGCCCCCAGCGAGATCACCCAGCGAGGGGCCATCAACTGCTCATACATCCGCTGAATGATCGGAGCCATCTTGATGAATGGCGTGCCGGCTATAATCATGAGATCCGCCTCGCGCGGGCTGCCGCGGATGACCTCCGCGCCAAAGCGCGCGATGTCGTAACGGCTGGTGAGACTTGTCGCCATCTCCACATAGCAGCACGACAAGCCGAAGTTGAACGGCCAGATCGAGTTTTTCCTGCCCCACGCCAACAAACTTTGCAGCGTCGAGAGCAGGACGAGTTGCCGTGTGCCCCCCTCGCGGCCGCCAGCGGAAGACTCCTCCCGCGTCATCGTGTGTGCTGCAGCATGCGCCGGCATGACCTACTCCGAATGAGAACATGTGCCATACTCAATTATTGAGCATATGTCGGTCCCTCATCGCGTCGATGACGGGATTTGTTCCAGTCCAATACGCCGACCCGCCAAAGATAGAGCAGCGCCACAAAGAGCATCCCCAGGAAAAGCAGCATCTCGAGGTATCCCACCCACCCCGCCTCGCGGATGGCGATAGCCCATGCGAAGACAAAAACGGCCTCGATGTCGAAAATCACGAATAAAATCCCCACGATGTAGAAGTCCGCCGGAATTCGCCCGCGGGCAGATCCCGTCGGCTCAATCCCTGACTCATAAGGACGGCCGGTCGTCCTGTCACAGTGCTTTTCGCCAAGGACATGCGACAAAAGCAGCATGCCTCCGGCAGTGGCCAGCACCAGTCCGCAATAAAGAGCGAAAGGCACTATAATCGTTGTCGCGCATGGTTCTTCCACAACTCCCCCCTGCTACCCTATTTTGAGTCCTCTTCCGCGGTGGCGGTCGACGCGCAATGCCCCTCAAGCTTAGTGGCGATTTGCTCAAGAATGCGTATGCGTTTCTTTATCAATTCCTTGTACTCGCGCGCATCAGTATGGCTCAACTCGAACACGCTATTCCGCACATCCTGTTCTACCAAGATCTTAAACTCATCCAACTCCTCATTCGTGAGTTCCAGCTTCAGGCTCATGGAAAACCTCCTCTCCATCGATGGATCTCCGTTGCGCTGTCCCCTTTTTGAGTATACCTCATAGGGAAACTGGCTGCCATGGGGTGTAAACCTACTATCGTCACAGCGCACGCATCAACAGTTTCCGCACGTATATATGGTCAACTATTTGTTATCTGAAAGACAGCGCGGCACCGCTTAACCGCGGTGCCGCGCAAGATCGATTATCTCACTTGTCTTTTACGGGCTCTTTCTCCTTGCTTTCTTTTTTCCCACAGCCGGGGCATTGGGCGATTTTACCGGCGTGGGGGCACTTTATCTCGGCTTTCACAATCGGCTTGCCACAGCTGCAGGTCGTGGCATCCTCGTTCTTCAACTCGCACTTG
This sequence comes from uncultured Victivallales bacterium, assembly GCA_964436735.1. Lineage (GTDB taxonomy): Bacteria > Verrucomicrobiota > Lentisphaeria > Victivallales > GWF2-38-69 > CAYTFM01. The sequence goes on from CAYTFM010000526.1 coordinate 2,925, forward strand.
CAGTCCACGCCGCAGGAGCAGCAGGACACGGTGGCCTTCGCGCCAAGAATATGCATGCCTTTCAACTCGGCGCCGCATTTCTCGCATTTGCCGGGTTTGAGAGAGGCGACGCCGCATTTTTCGCAGACGTAGCAGCTATTGCACATCTCCTTCATTCCCTTGCCTTCCGCTTTTTCCTGATCAGCCGCTTGAAGCAGGTGCGAGGATGTGAAAAGGAACGCCATCATGCACAACGCACTCAAGATGCTCTTCATGATCCACCTCATTATTTGTTTCCATTTCATCGCCGTTGATCCACTGAGCTAAAATCGCAATCCGATGTCTATCCATCGTAATCCTGTCCCTTGCCAGCCACCTCCTTTCTTGATTCCTCCTTATTCGCATAGACTTCGCTTCAGCGCGTGGACAGCAAAGCATGAGTCGCTTTGTCAAGAATGCATTCTACTATGTGAACGCAATCCTCACCATAGGGTATAATCCTACGTTGCTATGGGGTGTAGACCTACCCTGGAGAGCGGCCGCCTGGATTGCCCACATGGAGCCGCGCGCCACTCCCGGCGCGTGGTAGGATTACACCCCATGGCCAAAAGGCAGTTCAACGCATAGACTT
>CAYTFM010000527.1:0-3531 GCA_964436735.1 uncultured Victivallales bacterium
GCACAGCAGTCACCGCGGTGGCGGAGCCATTGTAGTTCACCGTCTGCGTCGCCGTCCCGCTCAGCGAGCCGTTGGCGCCCGCCACAAACGACACGGTGTAGGTGTCGATGGCGAAGTTGGCGGTTATCGTCAGGTTTGAGGTGACGTTGGCGACCGTGAGGGGATTGGCCGTGGAGCCGACTCCCCCCGTCCAGTTGACGAAATGGTAGTGCGCGCTCGGGACGGCCGTGACCGCGCAGCAGGAGGAGCCCGGGTTGACCGTCTGGGTGGTCGTCCCCGACACGCTGCCGTGCCCTCCGGAGAAGAATGACACCGTGTAGGTCTTAATGAAGTTGGCGGTGATCGCCATGTCGTTGACCACGCCCGTGATCGTGAGGGGATTGGTCGCCCCCGTGTAGTCCCCCGTCCAGCCGGTGAACGCGTAGGTCGCGTTGGGGACGGCCGTGACGGCGGCGCAGTTCCCGTTGGGGCTGACCGTCTGTGTGGCCGTCCCCGTGACGGCGCCGTTCGCGCCGGCGGTGAAGGCGACGCTGAAGGTCGCCTTCGCCTTGGGATCATAGGCACCCATGGCGCGGGTTCCGGTGGTGACGCGCCCATATCCCCGCTGGTCCAAGTACGGGCACCCGTTCCAGTTTCCCCCCACATATTGAGGAATCGCCACCGCCGAGCTGTTCAAGGGGATGGCGCATGTTCTGGTCGGACCGCCATTGTCGGCGAGGGCCGACAACTGCGGATCGGTGGTCACGATGTTCGAGCCGCCCGCGTAGTCGCCTTGAACGACGCAATACGAGACATTCGCCGTGCCATGGATCTCGTCACCCGATCCACCCGCGTCCCACAGAACACAATTGCTGACCGCCAACACATCGCCGGCATAGATCCCATATCCCTTTTTATTGGTGGCGCTCACAGTGTTCCCCGTGAACGTGCAATTGGTGATCTGCGGCAGCGCGTCGTTACCAGTGCAGACAGCTCCGCCATCCGCGTCGGACGTGTACCCCGCATTCGCCTGAGCCGTGATGCTGTTGTTCGTGAATGTGCAATTCGTCATCGTCCCGGCGCTCGTTCCCAGCAGATAAACCGCGCCGCCCAATCCAGCAGTGTTCCCGTGCAGGCCAGCCTGCGGCTGAACCGTGATCGAGTTCGAATCAAACGTGCAATTGGTGGCATTTATTGAAGAATTAACACAGTAAATGGCTCCGCCAAAGCCTGATACACCATATGAGACGATGGTGTTGTTGATGAACATGCAGTCCGATATCGCCGGCGACGAGTATTCCTCATTATACATGGCGGCACCATTCAAGATGGGAGAGTTAGCCGAGGACTGCGCCGTCAACTGATTATTCGAAAAGACGGTCCTGCTGATCGTCGGCGAGGATCTGTTGAAATTGTAGATTCCGGCTCCGAAATACAACGCGTTGCTGTCATAGGAGAATCCGCCAGCCGCCGTGTTGTTTTTAATTTCACAATTACATATAGTCGGCGACGCGTTGTCGTTGTACATCCCTCCCCCGTAGCAGCTTGTCGCGCCCGGCGAATAGTCGCTCGCATAACCGTCAGAGATGGTGAAGCCGTCGAGGACGGCCGTATTGTTCAAGGCGATCCCGGCCGTGTGGTAGAACACATGATAGCAGTTGTCCGTGCCAGTCCCCTGGACTCCGATGTCGCCTGACAGTATCGTCTCGTTAGCGCCTGCGTCCCGCTGGTCGCGCGACGTCTCGTTGCCGACAAAACCACCGTAGACGGCAACGTTGTTCCGCAATGAGAAATGCTTCTCCCTCGCCGCCGATCCGCCGTTCGGCCATGACTGCGGCTTGTAGGTTCCCGCAGCCACCCATATCTCGGCGGGCGTGGACGCGTTGTTGATCGCGGCCTGCAGATCCTTGTAGGCGTTCACCCAGGATGTGCCGTCAAGGTTGCCGGAGGCGTCCGCCTTCACGTATACCACGCCGGCGTTCAAAGCCATGCCGGCAAGCGCGAGCGCGACGATCAAGAGGCTCTTCCCGTGCGACTTCATCATGGTCCACCCCTTTCCTTGATTATTTCTTTATCGCTTTACATCGATCAGGTTGTTGGCAGCCTCTGCTATGACGCACCCACTACCTCAGAGCCACCTTCCCGCCAAAGCGGAATCGTCGACCATAAGCAGCGCGATGGCGGCAATCCCTACCAGCGCCCTGTCAAAATCGCGCCTGACCGACCGGCGCTCTCATCAGAAATCAAGCGCCTTCTTCTTCGACGCGCCGTCCTTCTCCTCCTTGGCCTTTTTCTCCTTGTCGGCCAGCTCTTTCACCCGCCCGCCGAACCACTCGCGGTATTCTTTCACTATTTTGGACTCACGTTTCACGATCACAACTTTTTTGTCGGAGTCGTCAAATCCAGGATATATGGATATTGGCTCCGTCTTGATCCCCATGGGTAGTTGGATGTTGGACTTGCCCTTGTCGGCATCATCCATGGAAAGAGACGCTATAAACTTGGTCTTGGCCTTCTTCAGGTCCTCGACCTTCTCGCACTCGGGGCCAGCCTGATCAGGCTTCATCTTGAGATTGTGATCCTTGATGTAGGCGCCGTTGGCGGTGTCCCGCCTGGCGGCAAGCTCCTTGTCGGTCTTCCCATCGAGCGTTCCGACCTTGATCTCCTTCAAGTCCGGATAGATCAACTCCGCCTCGGAACCGTCCTTCGAAGTGAACTTGAATTTCTTGAAAGGCACCGTGATCTTGTCATTGTAGAACACGTCATAGTTCACCACATTGCCAGTGTTCTTGTCGAAAGCGTTCTCGATCCTCGAATAGAGGATGTAGTCCTTGCTCTCGGTCGAAGCCACCGGCTCCCCGTACTCGGCCTTCATCTTGGCCAGGAGATCGGCGGCGAGGTTGTTTTTGAAAAACATCACGACGACGCCAAGTCCGCGTCCGCCATAAATGAACATGAGTCCGGCGTTCCCGCCCTTGTCGGAGAATTCGAATCTTTCCGGCTCGGCCCCGCTGTCGACTATGGTCTTGTACTTCTTGCCGCCTGACTCGCCCATCCCCATTCTCACAACAGCGTCCGCGACTCCCGACCCCGTCGAGGGGACATCTGAATCGACAAGAAGCGTCTTCCGCTCATCCTCGCCGAGCGAGCCGATCTCCCCGCCGACGTATGACTGGTAATGAGAACTCCTCTTATATGTGTAGTCGCCCTTCAGCATCTCGAACTGGCATTCGCACTTGAGCGGGGTGTCGCCAAAGCTCAGCGACTTGAACGCATTGCCCTTGACCTTCGAGTCTTTGAGCGACTCCTTGATCACCGCTTTCCGCGAACGCTCCACAAGCTCCGCCCCGAAAACGCTGTCATTCTCATTTTGCAATGCGACGGTGTCGAGCACGGTGTCGCCCGTGGCGGAAAGGAGATAAAATGCGGGAGAGGTGTTCTTGTCGATCTTCACCCCGCCGACGCCAGCACCGTCCGCAAGGAGGAGAAGGATCAGATTGTCCTTGGCGTAATCGGCGAACTCGCCGGAGCCCGCTATCTGCGCGAGGGCCG
>CAYTFM010000528.1:0-3498 GCA_964436735.1 uncultured Victivallales bacterium
CCCCTTGTCGAAACCGCGGTTCAGGTCGCAGCCGTTCACGTTGAAGCGGGTGTGCCCCCGGACCACGCCGTCCTTCGCCGCCATCGGCATGATGTGCAGGTCGACGGCCGCAAGCACCGCAGGATCGGACAGCGCGCGGTCGACGATTCCCTCGATAAACCAACTTCCCCCCGCCTCCCAAGGATGCGCTCGTCCGCGGACAAGCACGCCGCGTCGGGACGGACCGGATGAGAGCGTGATCATCTCAAGCGGGCGTCCCTCGACGCTGCGCCCGATGATCTCCACGTTGGCGTTACCACTCCGAGAAAGCCGCTCAAGCAGTCCGGCCAGGTGTCGGGTCGTATACGGTTCGATGCGCGAGATGACGACTTCGTCGGCGGGAAGCGTGATCTCCGCCTCCATGCTCTTGTCATCCTTCTGCTCGAAAAAGAAGGGCGTCCAGGTGACGCCATCGGCGGACATCTGATTGCCGACGCGCGGGGCGAAAGCGTTGACCTTCCTGCCGCCGTAAATATTCTCTTTCGGCGGGATACGCAGGCGGACTGTCTGCCCCTTCGCGCCCAAAAGCTTGAAATGCCAGTGGGTGAGTTGGCGGTTGCGCGATCCGCGCTCGTAGTCGAAACATGGTTGGATGACAAGCGTGCCGTCGCTCGTCTCCTCCCAATCCATGGCCGAGCCGTTCTCGAAGGCAGTTTGGATATAGAGCGCGGAAGGCATCTGTCACGCCTCAACCTCTGAGAGAATCGAAAAAGTCCTTGCAGCTAACAATTTCCTTGAGGGCTTCGATGTTGCACCCCGTCATGTAGAGTCCGTCGTCGACGTCGCCACGCCACGTGGCCAACAGGGCCTTGGCGATGCAGAAGGGCGCTTTCTGCGGATTGCAGGTTCTCAGGCAGCGATAGGGACAGCCGAACTTCTCGCGCTCCCCGCGCAGATGCCGCTCGACCAGAGGCGTCTTGAGCACCCTGACCGGCAGCCCCACCGGACTTTTGATCACCACCACGTCTTGGGCGGTGGCGTCGACGAAGACCTTCTTGCTGCGCGCGTCCATGCCCGCCTCCTCGGTGGCGATCAGTTTCGTTCCGATCTGCACACCGTCATACCCGATCGCCAGGGCGTTGTCAATATCGGCCCGGCAGGAGACCTCGCCGGCGGCGATGATGGGCACGTCGCATTTGAAACTATGGAGGACCGCCTCCACCTCCTTAAACAATATCTCGAGCGTACAGGTTTCGGGATGCTCAAGTTGCTCGGGGGTGAATCCGAGATGGCCGCCGCAGAGGGGCCCCTCGACGATCACCGCGTCGGGACTGCGCTCGTATCTGCGCAGCCAGGCGCTCAAGAGAATCGTGAGCGCCCTTCCGCTCGATATCACGGGTATCAACGCAACCTCGGCGTCGCCGACATACTCGGGCATGTTGATCGGAAGTCCCGCCCCGGAGATGATGAAATCAACGCCGGACTCGACGCTCTGCCTGATGATCGCCGCGTAATTCGACAAGGCCACCATGGCGTTGATGCCAAGGGGCTTCTTGCCACCAGTGAGTTCACGCGCCCGGAGAATCTCTTCATGGAGGACGCGGTTGGACTCGTTGACGAAATCGGACTTCGACTTCTCGATGTCGCCGAGTCCGACGCTGGCGATCGTGCCATAGCCTCCGCATAGGATCGTGGCCGCGGCGAGAGTGGAGTTGCCAACCCGGACCCCCATCCCCGCCTGAATGACGGGAAGCTCGGACTCCAAGTGCCGTATCTTCAAGTGCGGTAGTTTCATGTGCGCATGTCCTTGCGTCAATAAGTGTTTTGCGTCTCACTCCCGCCCCAGCGCATGCTCACAGATCCTCACCCCCCCGCAAAAAGGGTAACCAAAGACAATCTCTTGAGAAATAGCGCGTATTAAGACGCAGGAAAGGGAAAGGTTGACGATAATGCCTTTCACGATAAAAAGCAACAATCCCTCTTCTTAAAAGCGCGGAAACCTTAGAAGGTTCGTCGTCTCGGATCACAGCTCCTTGCATTTCATCATGCCGTCCAAGGTGAAGATCACGATCCGTTCTCCCGTGCGAGTGCTGATGTCAGTGTGAAGGCTTCGGACCTTGCACCCCGTCACATCCATGATGATCGCCTCCAGCAACGGACGCGCCTTCTCCACAAGCTCGGTGCGCACCTGCTTGATCAGATTGCGCCCCTGCCCCCCCACCTCGATGCTGGCCAGCTTTTTCTCGGCGGGCGTCAGAACTCCACGCAACCGCACCAGAACCATGTCGTCGACCAGATAGGTCTTGGTCTCCTCCGGACCACGTCCCATGTACTCCTTCTCGAATTTGATGATGGCCTCGCTGATCTCAGCCTCGACCTGTCCCCTGGTTTTCATGGCCACACCTCACGTTAAACAACTGCGCCGCGACTTTGTGAATGCTATTCACAATTCACCATTCACGATTCACCTGTAGCAAGGATACCATGCGGTGCGCCGGTTTCAAATTTCTGAAATGATGTTGAAATGTCGCGGCTGCTCATTAGATTACCCTGCTCTATTATAGTAGTGATATAGTTGAAGGCGGATTGACAGGAGGCCCGGTCGCGGGTCTGCTGAAAATAGGCCGGTTGTCCCGAAATGTTTAGACTTTCAGGACGGCCGGCTTTTTTTCCATACAGTTATTTCCGTCTCCAATCGGGCGATGGCGCACTAAGTGGGGGCACGGTGTCCACACCATTTCATATGACCAAATCGAATCGGAAATAACTTAAGGAGAATGTCAATGAACCTCGGCGACATCAAGAACAAGGCGCTCAGTTCGTGGATCCAGACCTGGGCCGACCTCTGCACTCCGGACCAGGTGGTGATCTGCGACGGTTCGAAGACCGAATACGACCGCTGCTGCAACCTGCTGGTCAAGGCCGGCACCTTCATCAAACTCGACGACGACAAAAAACCCAACTCCTACGCCTGCCGCACCGACGCCAGCGACGTCGCCCGCGTCGAGGAGCGCACCTTCATCTGCTCGGCGACCAAAGAGGCCGCGGGGCCGACGAACAACTGGTGCGACCCGTCCGAGATGCGCGTCACGCTCAACAGCCTCTTCAAAGGCTGCATGGCCGGCCGCGTCATGTACGTCATCCCGTTCAGCATGGGGCCGGTCGAATCGCCCATCGCCAAATTCGGCTTCGAGATCACCGACAGCCCCTACGTCGTGGCGAACATGCACATCATGACCCGCGTCAGCGACGTGATCGTCGCCAAGGTCGAGGCCGGCGCGGAGTTCGTCAAATGCGTCCACTCGGTCGGCTACCCGCTGGCCCCCAACCAGCCCGACGTCCCATGGCCCTGCGCGCCGATCGACAAGAAGCACATCACCCACTTCCCCGAGAACCGCGAGATCATCTCGTTCGGCTCCGGCTACGGCGGCAACGCCCTGCTGGGCAAGAAGTGCTTCGCCCTGCGCATCGCGTCGGCCATGGCCCGCGACGAGGGCTGGCTGGCCGAGCACATGCTCA
>CAYTFM010000529.1:0-3483 GCA_964436735.1 uncultured Victivallales bacterium
TTTTGGCGGACTGGCTTTGGGAGTAAGGAAAAGAAACAGCAGGAGGCCGACCAGAAAACCCAGGAGGCCCAGAAGGCTGCCCAGGACTACCAAGACAAGGCCCAGCAGAACAAGAGCGAGAAGGACTCACAGGCCGCCTCGGAAGCTCAAAAAGAACTCGACCAGGCACGCCAGAACCAGGAGAAGAAGGACGGACAGTCCGCCGAGAAAAACCTTGAGAAGGCCCTTGACCAACTCGGTGCGAAGGATGGCTCGGACGACAAGGACAAGCAGCAGCAGAAAGAGCAGTCGGCTCCCCAGAAGAAGCAGGAGGCCAAAGACAAAACGCAGGACGCCCTCGACAAGCAGGAGCAGGCGAACCAGGCCAAGGGCGAGGAGAAGGAAAAGAAGCAGCAGGAGGCCAATCAAAAGACAAAAGAGGCCGAGCAGGCGATGAAGGACTTCAAGGATGCCGCCAAGCAGGACGGCAACCCCAAAGAGCAGAATGCCGCCGACCAGGCGCTGAAGGACATCCAGCAGGCGGAGAAGGACCAACAGGAGAAGAACGGTGAAAAGGCCGAACAGGATTTGAAGCAGGCCATGAGCAAGCTGGAAAAGCAGCCTGACAATCAGGACAAGGACAAGAAGGACGACCAGCAGCAGGCCGCGGCGACGGAGTCGCAACAACCCCCTCCCGACCAGCGCCAGATGGACGAGAAGGAGATCAGTCCGGAGCAGGCCGAGGCGCTCCTTGACCTCATGGCGAAGGATGAGCAGGAGTTGAAGGATGAGCTCAACCAACGGCAAAAGGACCGAAAGATCAAACCCGTCGACAAGGATTGGTGAATCCACGCCAGTCGGCGTGAATTATTAAAATCCCTGCGCGCAAGGATTTTAAAGATGTGAAACAACTTTATATTCTCTATGGCAGGCCGAGCCTGCAGCCGAATGCCATGAAACAGTGCCAAAGGAAATTTTGACCTCTAAATTTTGTTCTATGACATTTCCGTCGTAACACTTAGGACAACAATTTTCCCAAACGTTGTAGTGATAGAACATTTTCAGGAAATGTTAAGATGTGACTTACGTTATGCTATCAAGCCTACACCAAAGGAACATGCTCATCGGCTGCGCCAGACTCTTGCTTCCGCTTCTTTTATGCGCGGTGGCGACAGCCGCCGCGCGCGCCCAGGACTACGAGGTCCATGTCGAGCCGCAGCCGGTTGTCGCCGGAAAGCCTGCCGCCTTCGTCATCACCTCCCGGGACGGCGCGGCGGAAGTCGCCGAGTTCCCGAAGCTCGAGGGGGTGACGTGGCATCCGAACTCGAAAAGCGTCCAGCAGATGACGCAGATCGTCAACTTCAAGATGACCTCCCAGCACGTCACGTCCTACATGTTCGTGGTCGCGAAGCCGGGCATGGTGACGATCCCGGGCGTCGAGATCATCGCCGCCAAGAAGAAAAGCCTCACCAATCCCATCAAGCTCAAGGTGGTGGCCGACCCGCTCGCCGAGCTCGACAAATATTTCTCCCTCAAATGCGTGTACCTCAAGGAAGGGATCAAGGATACGATCTATCTTGGCGAGGACATCCCGCTTGAGATCCAGTTCTACCACATCGAGAGCCTGCGGACGGACACCCTCGACGCCAACCAGATGGATCCCTTCCACATGAGCTCTCGTCGCAGCTATCCGCATGTCAGCGCCGAGAACATCGTCCTCGACGACTACAGCGCGTTCAACAAGGAGAACGACCGTTTCGCCCCATACCCCTACCGCGAAACCAAGGAGAACATCGACGGCGTCTCTTATAAGATATCAAGCTACCTGACCTCCTTCCGGGCGATGTCGCCGGGTGAGATTAGCGGCGAGGTCACCCTCTCCTTCGCCTTCGTGCCGCCGCGGCAGCGCGGGGGGCGCAACAACGACCCCTTCTTCTCGGATCTGTTCGACCAGCAATGGGTCGCGAAGACCGTCACCACCCAGTTGCCGAAGCTCAAGGCGCTGCCGCTCCCCCCCGCGCCAACCGACGCTGAATTCCTGGGCGTGGTCGGCGACTGGAAAGTGGACATCTCCCTCACCCCCGACAAGCTTGCGACGGGCGAGCCCACGACGCTTCAGGTCGACATCCAGGGAAGCGGCTCGCTCGAACCACTGCGCACCCCAAAAATCTCCCTTCCCGACTTCAACACCTATCCGCCCGAGATCAAAAAGGAGGGGGTGTCAGTCGCCGGCCAGAAGAACCGCGCCTCGATCAAGTTCGTGATGATCCCCACCAAACAAGGTCCCACCAACGTCGACCTCACGCTGTCCACCTTTGACCCGCGGAAAGGCGAGTATCAAAAGTTCTCCTTTAAGAAACCTCTCGATATCGCACAGGGGAAAAGCACCGCAAACGGTGCGGTGGTGAACGCCCGTCCACCAGGAGACTCCTCCAAGGAAAGCACTATTCAAAAACCGCAGGAGCGGGCCAGCGAGGCTCTCCTCTATCTCAAGAAAAGCGAGCATGGTCCTGTGCGACTTCCTTTGTGGCGCAACAATCTCGCCCTCATTCTCATCCTGCTTCTCGCGGGACCGCTGTTGTTCGTGGGGACGGAACTGCGGAGACGACGGCTTATCCGGTTCGGAAGCGATCCCTCATTCCGTCGGCGGCATGCGGCGCTCTCCTCCAAAGGCAAACTCATCGCGGCCGTGCGCAACGCCTCCGACGACCGCCTGCCCGCCCTCGCATTAGATGAGGTGGTACCTTTTGTCAACGACATCCTCGGCCTACCGCCCGGGACGAGCGCCAACGAACTCGCCGGCAAGGTGTCCGACCCCGCGCTGGCGGAAAGCCTGCGGGAGGCCGAGACGCGTTCGTACCTGCCTGGCCGCACCACCGACGCGTCGGAACTGAGGAAGCAACTTCTCGCCTCGCTCTCCAAACTCTCGATGCTTGCGCTGGCGACCGCATCGCTTTTCGCCGTTCCATCGTCGTTCTCGGCAGATGAGGCCTCCGCGCCGGCGACGATCGACTCCGTACGGACCGCCTATGATGACGGAGACTTCGCAAAGGCGGAGGCACTCTGCGAAAAGCGTACATCGGACGCCGCGCCAGATCCGCACTGGCTTTTCAACCTCGGCGACTGCGCCTACCAGAAAGGCGACATCGTCAAAGCGCTGCTCTGCTTCGAGCGGTCGCTGCGCCTCTCGCCGCGTGACTCGGACATCCTCGAGAACTTGAACTACGTCCGCCGCAACCTTTTCCTCCCCGAGGTCTACAAGAACAAAAGCCCCCTGGACCTGCTCGCCTCCGCCCGCGATTCACTGCGACCCGACGAGTGGTTGCTCCTTCTCGCGGTCTTCTGGCTTGCCACATGGATGATGGCGGCCGCCGCACGCACGCTTCCTTCGGGAACCCGACCGCTCGCCGTGGCCGCGGCGGTGACGTCCGCAGCCGTCCTCGTCTGTGCCGCCGCCATGATCAGCCAGCGCGCCACCACGTATAAGCCGAAGAACGCCCTCAT
>CAYTFM010000530.1:0-3481 GCA_964436735.1 uncultured Victivallales bacterium
GGGACGAAGCGCAAGTCGTTCACCGCCATGGGGGATGCCGCCAACCTCTCGGCCGAAGTAGGCAGCGCGATGGTATCCCCTGAGTATCGTGACGCGAGCGCAATGCGCCTCGTGGTGCGAGAATTAAACAGCTACGTGAGGACAAACCCGCGCCATTGCGAGTTTTTCGTATCCACCGGCGTGACCAGCCATATCCGCTCTCAAAAGGGATTGGCCAGGATTCATAATGGATTCAAACCGTTACTGCTGTTTATCAATGCGGTTCCACGACCTGAATTCATAGGAATTAATCATCAAAGCGGTGGCCGTGAATCTGGGCTTTACATGTATCATCTCAACGACAAGCTGAAAACGGGGAAGATATATAGCACCTCGGCACATCACCTCCACATAATAAAAGAATTGATCAGTTATACGGGAAATGACATTGAGGTCCTTACTGAATCCTCTGAACCGGGAACTATTGAATCACACATATCCGTCAAGCCGGTCGCTTCTCTGCACTTAGCCACGATTTCCCTTGATACAATTGGACAGGATTGGTTCACGTCATTGAACAAAACCATTTTCGCATCTCTCGTTACAGGCATTGAGAGCATCATGGTGACGATACCAACATCCGCCCCTTTGCCGGCGCATATGGAACGGATGCTGTCAGACTTAAACCTACTTTTCTGCGGACTCTCCCCGCGATCCCTTGATAGAATTGATCTTGCCTACTGCCTGACGCTCAAACCGATAGACTTCGGCCAGATTCATTTGTATGATCCCGTAGCCAAAAAGCTTTTGTCGCATATTGAGCAAAGCTATTGCGCACTGAGAAAAAATGGCAACAGTGGACAGCCATTGAGTACGCCCGAACTCGCGTTCCCAGGGTGAAAACGGCAGAGGCGCCGCGCCGTTTTTTAACGGCGGAGCGCCTCTGGCAGCGGATTACCACATGTCGGGAAGATTCCCGATTGTCACTTCTTCGGAAAGTCGAGAGTGGCCTGCATGCTCATGTCGAGATTGGTGAGATACTTGGTGCCGTCGGATACCGTCATGACTACGTCCACGCCATCCTTGACGTCGACGGGGCCGAGGGTCGCCTTGGTCAGCTTCAGGGTCCAGTAGCCTTTCTTGAAATCGAGGACAAGGCTCACGGTCGGCTCGTTGGTGTTGGTGCTGGTGTACTTGTAGGTCCATGTCTTGGAGGATTCACTCGTGACCCATTTGTAGGCCAAGTTCATGGTGAACTCGACGCCCTCGATCGTGATGCTTAGGGGAACATTGTAGAAGTTGGTATAGTCAAGCGACGTGTCGAGCGGCATTTTGGTCAGGGTGATCGTATCCTTTGCCGCCTTGGCGGTGTTGAGCGAGATCTTGGCGCTTGTGTCAGCGGTCGCCGAGACGTTGATTTCTCCTTGCGCGAACAGGCTGGTGGCGGCGAGCAGGGCGATGGCAGCGAGGACTGAGCGGGACATTTTCTTCCTCCATTATGATTTATGTGCGTCGACGCGTCCGCGGCCGTCCAAAGCTCAACGGACACGCGTCTACCGCGGGTACGATGTGCTATATCACGGCCGCGGAAAATATCAAGTGGTCAAATCCTTCACGCGGAACGATTTTGAGGAATTCCCAGAGGCGCGGAAGGTGCCGCGCCCCACTTTGCCGTCCTCCATGCGAACTTTGTCCAATCTTCAGAGCCGAGTTGGGGCTCGGTGTTCCCAGAAGGGCGCGTCATCCGCGCCGGGCGGGCGCGGTGGACGCGCGGACGACGAGTTCGACGGGGAGGATCTCCTCGCCGCGGGGGATGGCGCGCCCCGCTCGAAGATCAAGGAGGCGCTGGACGCCCCGCGCTCCGATGTCGCGGTAGGGCTGACGGATCGTGGTCAGCGCCGGATCGGAGGAGACAGACATCATCATCTCGCCGAACCCCACCACGGAGACGTCGGATGGAACGCCTAATCCTAACGCCCGCAAAAATTTAATGGCGAGCAACGCAAGCGTGTCCGACACGCAGAAAAGGGCGGTCGGCGCGTTCTTCCTGTCGGTGAAGGCGGATGCGATGGCGGAGGAGGTCTGCTGTTCCTGCCGTGCGGAGAGAATGCATTCGTCCGGCGTGGGCAGCTTGCGCGCCCTCATCGCCTTGAGGAAGCCTTTCTGGCGCAGATCGGCGAAGGTGTCGGAAGGCGTGGGATCCCACGGTCTTGTCAGCAGAGCGACGCGTCGGTGCCCCAACGTGTGCAGATGATCCACCGCGAGTTCTGCCCCCTGCAACTCGTCGCATCGAATACGCAGGACCCCTTTCATCCTCGCCGAGGCGCTGTCGAGCGTCACCAGCGGAATCTTCCGGGAGCGCGTCCTCTCCAGTATGATCTCAAGCTGAGGAGCGGACGCCGACTGGACTAACGCGCCGAGGGGGTTGTGGGTGACAAGCGAGTCGATGGCCCCCGTGAAATCATCGACTAAATCCCAGGCGACCATTTGCATGAATAGCTGGTGGAGATTCGCCTCGCGGGCGGCCCCCTCGATGTGGCAGGAGACAAACTCAGGCCAGATAAGAGGCGCCAGATAGGCGACAAGCCGCGAATGGCCGCGGAGCATGGAGCGGGCGGCCTCGTTGGGTTGGTAGCCCATCTCGCGGGCGGCGGCGATGACGAGTTCGCAGGTCTCCTTTTTGATCCGCAGCCTCTCGCCGTTGCCATTCAGCACCTGCGAGATGGTGGCGGAGCTCAGACCGAGTTTCTTCGAGATTTCCTTCAGCGTGACCATGGTGTCCTGACGCAGGGTGTTCGGTGTTCGGTGTTCGGTGTTCGGTGTTCGGGGCCAAGAGTAGTGCCTTTTCCCCGCGGCTCACACAGGGTTCGCCCTCCAGTACCGTCCTTGAATTCATGCGTTTCTTGGAGGGCGAGGCCTGTCCGAGCCGCCCTCAGACATCGACTAATGCCCAATGTCCTTTTCGACACTCGCGCCGATCAGTCCGAGTTTGGCATCGGTCAACGCTTCTATCTTCAATGAGTTCACCGATTTCTCCGGTTTCGGATTCGTGATGCTCCAGCACCACAGCACGGCGTCGCGCCGGGACGGCGTCTTTCCGATCCAGCCGCGGAGCCCGCGCGAGACCTCGGTGGGCTACTGGTAGCCGTTGAGGTCGACGCCAGCCTTCAGCGGACTCGTCTCAGCCGAACCATCATCGTAGCGCCAGACAACCGCCGCCGCCAGGGTTCCCGCGGGCAGCATCTTCTCGAGCGCCCCGATCATCCACACGGCGGAGGCGGGCGATCCGACCGTCAACTCCACCGGCCCCGTTTTGTCGACGACCACGCATGACTTCCCCTCGTTCGCCTCAGGATCGGCAATGAGGAAATCCACGCCGGCGTAGTTGAGGAGTCCCTGCGGGAACTTCTCCGGCGGCTGCGGCATGTTGAGGTCGGGATCGTTGCCCGTCACGTTCACCGGGAAATAGCGCAGGTCGTCCTTGGGGTCGCCGAACCAGCCG
>CAYTFM010000531.1:0-3460 GCA_964436735.1 uncultured Victivallales bacterium
GACAAGGGGATGTCCTTCAATGAGCGGTTGGCGCCCGAGAACCATGCGCTGATACGCTGGCTCGAGGACGCGCGGGGGAAGGGATGGCTGCCGAGCTTTGCGATGGATCTGCACGATGACGACTACGGCAATCTGCATGTGGGTGATGTTGGGGGAGACCCCGCATTCGCCATGCGGATGCGGGTGCTCGAGGATCTGATGCGGGAGCGCACCTACTACCGCGAGAAGATCGAGGTCGGAGCCGGATTAGCTTCTTTCGGCGATGGAGTGCGCGCGCTCTTTGGAATCGACAGCGTCGTCTACGAGCTCAACTCGAACTGGCTGCCCGCCGTCGAGTCCGTCCCCAACTCAGCGATCTGGAAGGCGTTCGGCGCGCAGTTCGGCGCGATGCTTCCGGAGTACGTTAGGGCGGCGTATCGGTAACCCACTTGCCGACGGTTGCGAGAAGTTCCTGTTTACGCACCGGTTTCGACAGATAGTCGTCCATTCCGGCGGCGAGGAAGCGCTCCCTGTCGCCTTTCATGGCGAAGGCCGTGAGGGCGACAATTGGAAGCCTGGGACTCCTGTGTGCCGCGGATCCTCGGAAAAGCTGTCCCGCCGTCTCCATCTCGCGCAAGGCGGAGGCCGCTTCTATGCCATTCATATCCGGCATCTGAATGTCCATGAGGACGAGATCGAAGACTTCACGCGTGGCCATGTCAATAGCCTCTCTGCCATTCTTCGCCAATAGGACGTGATGACCCGCGGCGACAAGAGACTGTTGCACCACGCGCAATGACAGAGCGTCGTCATCGGCGACGAGGATGCGTGAGGTGCGTGTGGCTCTTGGCGTGGCTACGGGTGGGGCGGCGACCAGTGCGGTTTTTTCGCAAATGGCCGGTGAGGTGGAAGGAACCGTGAAGAAAAAAGATGCTCCTTTGCCCAGTTCGCTCTCAACCCAGATACTACCGCCCATCTTGTTGACCAGGCGTCTGCATATCGCCAGTCCGAGTCCTGCCCCGCCATACGTCTTCGTATAGAAGTTTTCAGCCTGGGTGAATGGTTCGAAGATCATCCTCAGCTTGTCGGGGGGGATGCCGGTGCCGGTGTCCGCCACCGAGAATTGGATGGTGGACGGACTGGAGGCGGGACGGGCTGCTGTGATGGTGATGCCTCCCGCCGCGGTGAACTTGACGGCGTTTCCAAGGAGGTTGAGGAAAACCTGTTTGAGGCGCAATCCGTCGCCTCTGAGGATACGGGGAACGTCAGGGGCGACGACGGTGCTGATTGTCAGTTTTTTCGATTTCAGGCAGAAGTAGATGGTCTCGATGGTGTGGTGAATGAGTTCCGAGATATCGATCTCATCGACGGTGAGTTCAAGCATCTCGGCTTCGATTTTGGCCAGGTCGAGGATGTTGCTGATGATCTCTGTGAGGTCGATCCCCCGGCGCCTAATGATCTCCAGTCCCTCCCGCTGTTCGTTGTCGAGTTGTGTGTCGAGGAGCATCTCGCTGAAGCCGATCACGGCGTTGAGAGGCGTACGCAGTTCGTGGCTCATGTTGGCAAGAAACTCGTTCTTGGCTTTGCTGGCCGCTTCCGCTTTGGCGATTGCCACCTCAAGTTCTTGGTTTGTCTGCCGCAGCGCCTCTTCCGCCTGTCGCCGCTCCAGTTCGCCCGCCGCGCGCGGTGCCACCAACCGCAACAGCCATTCTATCCGTTTCGTGTCGTGCAGCGCATGACGTCCAATGATGGCGATGAGCCCGATCTTCCGTCCCTTTGAGTCCCAGAGCGTGGTGCCGAAGTAGCTCTCAGCCATCAGATCCCGCAAGGCTGCGTCCCGGGGAAACAGTTCCTGCACTCCTTGCGGATAACAGCAGACGCTTTTGTCGACGACTTCGCCACAGGGCGTGTCTTTGAGAGGATACCTCAGGTTGCTCTCGAACTTGCCATCGTTGTAGACGGATACGGTTTGCGCGGTCAGTCCGTCTTCTTCCAGACGGTCGATACAGACATATTCCATTCGCAGTGTCTCTCCCAGATAGCGGCCCAGCGAGGCGAAGAAGTCCTCGCCGGTAGCTGGCAAGCCGCAATGAGCCAGAAACGTCTGCGCCTCCCCCACCAGTTTGCGCTCAGTGATGTCCACAAAGTCGACTGCGATAGTTCTTTCACCCGTTTTGAGCACGCGGACGTTATAGCTTCCGCTGAATCGCTCTTCCTGGTACGTGATCTCAAAAGCCTGGGATGCGCTCCTGCCACTTGCCACATCCCGGTACAAATCGGGAACTCCAGTGGTGCTAAGGCCGGGAAAGGCTTCTTCGAGCGTTTTTCCCAGGCGGTCTTGGTGTGGGATGCCGAGGATTCTGTCGGCGACGGGGTTTGCGCCGGTGAGGATAAGGCGTCCGTCCTGCTCAAGGGTGTAAAAGTGCGTCGCCATGGAGGATGATTCTATGACATTGCGAAACCTCTCTTCTGAATTCCGCGTCTTCGTCTCAGTTTGGCTGACCAGCGGCTCGGGGAGGAGTAGTTGGGAATCCTCCTGATGTGCGGCAAGACGGTGCGCCCCAGAGTCGTCGCATGAAGTCCTGCTGTCGTCAGTGCTTGTGTTGATTGTATTGCTCCCCGCGCTACTTTGATTGTTGCGCGAAACACTGTTTCCCGCTATCATTTCACACTCATGACATTAAAGCTACCTTGTGGTGCCGGGAGTAACAGCACATATCCTGCAAGGACATGAGCGGTTAAATGGACGAGGCCACGATCCCCGTCACGGGGTGGCGGATCCGTTGGTTCCGCCACCCCGTTCCGCTTCAGAATTTCCCGTACTCCTTGTCGTCGAGGGCGATCATCGCGCCGGCGGCGATTTTCTTGCCGGGCTTGCCGCCCGCGGTTGTGCCCCAGCCAGACGACAACGTCTTCCGCTGTTCGTGCGGTTTCTGCTCATGATGCGCCAGTTTTTTGACGCTGGACGTGGTGGCGTGCGAAACGCTGGCAAGTTTGAACTGCGCCAGCAGTTCCTGAAGCTGCGCGGACTGACCGGACAGTTCCTCGGCGGCGGCGGCGGTCTCCTCGGCGTTGGCCGTGTTCTGCTGGGTGACTTGGTCGACCTGTCCCAGACCGCTGTTGGTCTGAGAGATGCCCTGCGCCTGCTCGTTGGAGGCGGCGGCGATTTCTCCCGCGAGATCGGTGACCTTCACGATGTTCGTCATGATCTCCTTGAACGACTCGGAGGTGCGGGTCGCCACTTCCAACCCGTTTTCCACCTTCTTGCCAGAGGACTCGATGAGTTCGGCGGTCTCCTTCGCCGCCTTGGCGCTGCGTCCGGCGAGGTTGCGCACCTCGTCCGCGACCACCGCGAAGCCCTTGCCGTGACGTCCGGCGCGGGCGGCCTCGACCGCCGCGTTCAGCGCGAGCAAGTTCGTCTGGAACGCGATGTCGTCGATCACCTTGATGATCTTGGCGATCTGCTGGCTCGAGGCGTTGA
>CAYTFM010000532.1:0-3454 GCA_964436735.1 uncultured Victivallales bacterium
CGCCCGCGCGCCCGGAACGAAGTGACGGATTCAGGAGACGACGCATGGCCGACACAGGGATCCCCCAGAGGAAGCCGTACGTGTCGAGCACGCATGGCCCCCCTGGCTGGAGAAGGGCGAGGAGGATGTCCTCCAAAAGATCCTCCGTTACAACTTGGACGACGTCGTCGCCATGGAGGTGATCCACAGTGCGCTCGCGAGGATGGCAGATAAACCGTCGTCCTGACCGACTCTGGTGCAGATGCAACCGTCTCTCCATTTGCGAGGAGTAGCATGCCCAACGGACATCCTGGCACGCACGACCCCAGACCACGCATCAGCAAGATGGATGCACAGTCAGTTTCCGAGCGATGGTTCGACGCGGTGACGTGCAACATCGCCGAAGCCCCGAAGATGCACCGCGAGCCCCCAGTGTATTTTCCCGAACTGGGCGACGGTGCGTCGGAGGCATTATTGACGACTCTGATCTACACCTGGATGGAGCCGGTGTCGTCGCTGTTCTTGGACCGGGGGTATTGCAGATGGTTTTTATTCAGCGCCATCGGGCCAGGCGACTGTAGGGGCATCATTGAAGATGGCTCCGGACGAAGGCCCAAGGCCCCCGTGGTTGTGGAGATCAAGCACATCGTCCGAGGCCGCAAGGCACTCGAAGGGGCGGCAGCGCAAGCACTCGTAGGCCTGGACCGTTCCTACCAGTATTCTGAGGAGGTCCGGCTCTGGCATGGACGTGAGCTGGATCCAACTCGTGCGCGACTGGTGGTTGCCGCTGCATCCCTGGGAATGGACCATCTGACCCAAGTTGCACGGAGCGTCGCTGAGTGGGTCGATGGCAAGAAGGTTCACTACCCCAACCACAAGACTACCGACTTGGCCGGACTGGGTTCGTTGCGGGAATTGACCCTCCAGTTCTGTCAGATCGAACGGTACGTCATAGATGGAGCGCGTTTTGTCAAGGCGTGCAGCGCGTCAACAGTGACGTAACGGATATAACGAAGCGGGGAGATCGGGGTCGGTCATGGAGATCACGATGCACTCCTAATTTGGGGAGCCGAGACCGCGCGATCATGGAAGGCGTGCGGCGGGTCACGAGCGATCATTCCCGTGGGGCGCGCTCCTGTTGCCGCCTCGTGCATGGATCCGCGGCAGGGCTCCTATGGCACGAAGACTCGCAAGAGCGTTTTTCCGACAGCGTCTCCCGCGAGAAGGCGCAGCGCGAACCTGCACCGCAACGCGCCTCGCCGTTCCATGCGGCGATCATGCGATTCTCCCGACTCTTGGAAGAGACGACGCACACCCGACACGTCGTCGTCCGCGAGCAACAAACACGAACCCTCGGTCCGCGTCAGGTCATCGAGCTCCTGTTGGCGATCCTCAGCCGACCATCTCGATGCCGTCGAGGGCGTCGGACAGGTACTCCAACCGCGCCGGCCCGGATGCGGCGAACGCTCCTCGCAGGAAGCACCAGGCGCTCTACGTCGGCCAGCGAAGCATGCCCCCGCGATACCGCGCCCGAGTACCACGCGCGCGCCACGCTTGGTCCCGCGGCAGCTTTCCTCCCCGCTGCATGGCTCGCGCGACGACGTCGTCGAGGGAGCGCATCGCGGCGTTCGCCGTCAACGCGCGGAACGTGATCTCCGCGAGCGCCGCTCGCGAACGCGGCGCGTCCAACGCCGTACGCAGTTCGACCGCGCGGGGGTGAAGTACCAGCCGCAGTGGCTTGAGGGAATATATCGGGCGTTCTCTGCGAAGCGGTCCAACATCCAGCTCGCCTTCGGGGCGATCTTCCCCTACGACCGATGCCCGGCCATCGGGACCAGAAGGGCTCTCTACCTGATCGCCTCCACGTGGCTGGCCTGCAAGCCTCTAATCGCAGTGCTTCTTAAAGGCAGAACTCGGTGAGGACCAACACCGCGAAGTAGCCTTCCCTCAAGATGAAAATGCCCTTGCGAAATCCGCCAGGGAGTGGGCGAAACGGCTTCCGATTATGACTGTACGCTTCGTCGGTCTGTGTTCCTTCTGCCATGCTTCGTAGGCTACCTTGTCCCCGATGATGATCAGTTCAGCATCCGTAGATGCGAGCGGCCCCCAAATATGCTGATCTTGAACGTTGGGTCTGACTCCGACAAGCCCAACCTTCGTAGCTTTTTGGGCTGCGTCCTTCCACCATACCTGCAACTGGTTCAGTAGCCCCGGATGTGACCGCACAGGCTTACCCTCCATGAAGACAGCCATCGCGGGGTAGAAAGCATTTCGGGCAACGAAGGCGCCAACCTGTGACGCATCCACAACCTGCACTTCCCCATCCCAACTGATGGCGTTAGCGGAATAGCTAATGGCTCCGGCTCCACCTGAGACGCTGGCGGGGAGAAAGTTGCAGGACCCATGTATCTTCCAAACCGTGAGCGCGGCATCAGTGCTGGGATCCCGGGAATCGTAGCGGACTTTCAGCCCAAGATTCCTAATGGCATACTCCAGAATGCAATCGTAATTGATAGTCGAGAAGCAGGTCCCGGCGATCGATCCATATGCGGAAAGATGCTCAAGAAGGCGCGCATAAGCGTTTCCATCCAGGGGACGAAATCGTGCAAAATAGTCGGCCATACACCGCATCAATACGGCGGTTCCATGCCAACCGCTATCCCAAAGCTCCTTCATTCCCGGCTCAAAGTTCGGGACGAATTTGCCGCGTTTCTCCTTCGGCACTTCACCCCATGCCTTCGGGTAGAGCTTGCAAAGGTCGTCGAATAAATCCTGCCCAAGCGGAGGGCAGTAAGGAATGGCGTTCTCACAGCCATAGCTTGCACCTGCGCCAAACAAGATGAGCCGCAACACTGTCCCTACCTCACCGAAATGAAATCAGCCGCCTTGAAGAGTGCTACGTGCCCGCATTGGCTGCATACAACCGGGATGACCGGTACTAATTGTGGCCCTGGTCCGATGCCATCAGGAAGCACCCGCTCCAACACGGGTAGGCTAACTACTTCTACAGCGTTTGCTCCTTGCCCATGACAAGCAGGACAACCACGGTAGTGGGACCGAAGATGCTCCAGGAACCGTTCCTTCTCGGACTGATTCATCAGGCCCATTCTATTACCTCAAGTAGAAAAGGATGGAATCACAGCAAATGCAGTTAAGGTCCTGGGAGAATATGGGAAGTGCGTCGGGGGGCGTTACCATCCACATCCAGAGCCCCTGGATGCCGTCCGACCGGTTCACGTATGCCTCCTACCGAGATCAACCAAGCCCCGTCATATCGACGGGACCAGCCGCCCCTCGGTAACTTCCCGGTCGCACGCGGCTCATAAAGAATACCCTCACGAACCGGAATGTTCAAGACATCATGGAACATGAGCGGGCCGATTGTCCCCGACTCGGCCACTGCTGCTGGCGATGGTATCGGGTATAAGGAAAGAAGGTCGGGCTCGGCTTTCTCCTGCGGGACCGCGTGGAGAGG
>CAYTFM010000533.1:0-3380 GCA_964436735.1 uncultured Victivallales bacterium
ATCATATCAGCGACAGGGGCTTTCATCTCCATCGCGTTTCTCGCCTCTGCGACAGGAGGGATGATCATGTCGATGTCTTACGGGGGAGGCCCATGGAGCAGAATAGATATGTCTGCCGACGACGAGGAATTGGTTGATGTGGAGCAGGAATACGGTGATAATCGCATCAACATCGTGTGGAAGGATCTTCGTGACAAAGAACTCAGGCGGTATACGAGAAAGAGCTCCTAGAAAGATACCTCAATCGTAGGCGGGGATTTCTATTTTCATTATAATGGCAAGATATGGAATCCTTATGGCTACCACAAGTTCATGATGACGGGGTGGCGGATAAAAGGACATTCGGCTTATCTGCTTGTGGACGAGCAAAGGATCGTCGAGTTCATCCGGGAAAACAAGCTCGTCAAAACACGCTCGACGGCATTCCCGTCGCCTCTGCACAACATTGCGTGGCTCTCTTACGAAAGCAGAAACGAAAATCGGTTTCCCGATGAGTTGATGTTCCTTTTCAATGAAGGTGAGATCGCCGCATTCTCTCCCGTCGAGATTGTTTCGAAATGGAGAACGGCAAAACATCGGATTGAAGCGCTCCAGGTCGCGTCAGGAAACTTGTATGTGCTCACCAAGGAGCGGAAGATTGTCGTGGTCGACCGGGGAACCGGCATTGTGTCAGGCGAGTTTTATTATCCGCTCGACTTGTCAAAAGCGTTTTCAATCAGCGGTGGCATGACATCCGCCGGCCGCCTGTATATCGACTACTCGCCATTGAAAGGCCACAAAGGTGTCCACGTGCTCCTGAACCAAGACGGAAGCGTCGAGAAGTCATGGGAAGTGACCTATGACGTGGACAATAACAAGAACTCATGGGTCATAACGAGAAAAGGCAAGGAGACGGAAAGGTTCACAAGAGAGCGGCCTCCTAATGGCATGATTTATGAAAAGCTGGGGCATGCGGTCTTCTCTATTGGATTCCATCCGATACTACTGGGGACGTTTCTATACCTTATGGACAGGAACGAAATTGAGCTTTACTTCTACATCGTATCGCTCTTCTCTGTACTATTGGCGACGCTCCTGTGCTGGCTTCGGCTGAGGAAAAGGGTCGGCAAGACCGACATGTGGACGTGGATGGCCGCCACGGCTCTGCTGGGATGGCCGATCTATTTCACCTGTCTGTGCGTGAAGGAACTGCCGGGCATGGCGAAATGCCCTGGCTGCGGGCGCAAGGCGAGGCTGGGCGATTCCGCCTGCGGCCATTGCGGCGCACGATGGTCGGATTTCCGAGGCGGCAAAGTCCTGCTGATAGAGGATGACGCCTTTAGCGGACAGCCTGCCACCAGGAATGCAGGATAGGTGGTTGTTCTTGCCGTGGAGGTGGCATGAAGAGGATGATTAATGAGACTGTCGCAGCGGTCGGCCTCTTGATGATCCTTCCAGCCCTGGCGGCTTTAAGGAAGAGATCGCCGAAGGGCTCGGGGATGAGGCTGGAATACAACCCCGACGCCCACAGCGACTTCATCGTCTCCGTCGGATCTATTTCATTCGAGCCGGAGAAGCTTCGTGCATAGAGGCGACGGATCCAACCAGTGCCCAAATGACTGTGACGGCAAGAATGTCGATACCGTAAATGAATAACTATGGATATGAAGGAGCCCGTGCGGATGAGTTTTCGACAAATTGTGGATAGCTTTGCGTCGTCGGTTTTTGCACTCCTCCTCGCCGCAGGCTGCTCGTCGGCGTCTGGCGGAAAAGCCCAGGACAGCACATCAAGCCCGGAGGCGACCCTCCTGAACGAACCCCCGACACCAGAAGTAGTTCCCAGCACGGAGACGGTGCTTATCCTTGGCAAACGCCACCACAAGCCCAACCTTGAACTGTTCACCGGCATATCCGCCTCGACGGATGAGAAAACCGGCGTGAGGATAGAGGAGACCTACAAGGAAGGCGACGGTGTGTACGTCCGGTCGTGGTATCCGAACGGCGGGAAGGAATTCCAGGCCGCAATGAGAAATGGCCAGCCGGACGGAGTCGTGAGGAAGTGGCATCCGAACGGCAATTTGAAGGCGGTTGTGACTTACAAGAACGGCTTGTCGGAAGGCCCGGCCAAAGAGTGGCACGAGGACGGATGGCTGAAGTGCGAGGGGGCGTTTCAGGCGGGTGAGATGCACGGCAAATGGGTTTACTATAGAAGTGGAGGAGCGAAGACGCATGAGTCGGAGCTCGTAGAGGGCAAGACCAACGGCCTCCTAAGGGCATGGGACGAGTCGGGCAGGCTGACCAACGAGATCATGTACGAGGATAACGAGGTGGTGGGCAGGAAGAAATACTAACGGTGGCCCGTCGCCAAGGGAGACGAGAGAGATGAACGAGCCAGCCGTCCAGCACGCTGAGGGCGATATCGATAATGTGTGTTCGCCCCTCGAAAAGTCCACTATCATCTCTCAAAACGGCATTTGTGAAATATCGAGAGAATGCGGGAAAGCCTCTTTCTCCAATGACACAGGGGGGGCAGATGAGAGTTTTGCGGAAAATCATGGTGCCAGTGGCGGTTGTCGCCGTTGCCGCCGCCTTCTCTTTTCTCATCCCCGTGTCGGTGCTTCTGCCGGGATCAATTGGAGCCCGACTTGAGCAGAGCGGGCAACGGATACCTCTCGGGCTGCGTGTCGTCTGGTACGACTACGCTTTGAACAAGGAGAGCTTCTCGGAAAAGCTCGACTTCGACGAAGATGGAAGAGTCGATCTTCCGAAGTTCACGCTGAAGACGTCGGCTGGAAGGCTCACCTTCATACGCCTCCTCTTCACTCTCGGATCTTTGGATCCATGCAAATACTGCAACGGGCCGATGGTCGATTGCTCCCTCTATCTGAAGGACGCATACACTCCGCCGGACAAGATGCGGATCGTCCAAACACGGGAGGAGCGGGAGGGCATTCTCATCTTCACCGTCTCGCTCGCCCCTGACGAGGTGCAGTATGAGACGAGAGACTTCAAGGCGGATGATCCGCAGGAGCTTTTGGCGGAGGCCGGAGAAATCATCAAGCGTGGCGTGTCCACCAACGTGGGTCCCTCCACCTTCGGTCCCGCACTGCGGAGGATCAATCCTGTCAGAGCGGAGTGCGTTCGTTCGGCTTTGCTGCTTTGGATGGGAGGCAGGATCGGCTATGCGCTTGTCCCGGGAGCGGGAGGTTGTCCAACGATGAACGGGATGTGGATCAAGGGGACGGAGAACGAGCACATCTACCGGCTTGAGAGGAATTAGTAGAGATTCGTATGGATCTGAAAAATCCCAGGTGGATGTACCTCAAGGCTGCGCTGTTCGTGCTGATCGGGACGAGTTGCTTCGCCCTCGTGTTTGCCGAGCGCCCCACGGTCACGACCGC
>CAYTFM010000534.1:0-3353 GCA_964436735.1 uncultured Victivallales bacterium
TCTGAGGGGTATATGCCAGATGCTCGCCAACAGCTTGCGGAGGCGATAGCGGGGGGACGCTGCTACATATTTGCTACCGCTTCACGACCCTTTTATGTCGTTTTCGGGTAGCCTCCCAGAGGGGGGAATGGTGGAGGCGGGGGGAATTACGCCCCCTGCCAAAAAATTAGAGAATTTCAGCTATCGCGTCAATGGCCGTCCGCATCTGCCCGAGCCCATGACTGTAGATTTTTGTCATTTCAACATTTCCATGCCCAACGAGATCCCGCGCCACCTCACGCGCTCCCCCCGCCTCTTGGATTAATGAAACAAGCGTATGGCGCAGTGAATGGAAGCATACTTTCCCTTTGATTTTGAGCTTATCCAACATCTTCCCAAACTCGCCTTGCTGCTTTCTGTCGTTGTAGCCTTCCGCAAGCTTTTCCATTACGTAGCCTTCTTTACGCCGGATTGCCGTGAATTCCTTGATTAACGCCTTATGGAGAGGTACAGACACCCTTTTTTTGAAGCGTGCCGTTTTACGTGGCTCAACATCAATCAGCTTTTTGGCCCACTGTACGTCTTCCCAGCGAAGATGGGCGACGTCTGCGAATCTTAGGCCAGTATAAGCACCAACAAGCACGGCAAGCCGCCATTCTGGCGTTGCAGCATTGCAGATCTCCTTTATTTCGTCACGTGTGAATGGACGCCAGCTATCGTGTATGGCGTCAGCCGACAAGACGACGGAAAAGGGGTTTTCAGATAATGAGGCTGGATAGGCCAATACTTTGCAGACAGAATGCAGGCAATTTTTGTAATTATTGTATGTCTGGCCAGCTACCTTTTTCTTTTCAAGTTCCCCCATGTATGCAACGGCAATGTCTCGTGATATGTCACCGACATTATTAAGCTCTGGATATTGCTCGCCAAGCCACGTGGTGAAATTTTCCCAAATGATACGTTTGCTGTTCAGTGTCCGTGCGGATCTCTTTCCCTGACCCGGTTGGACAAGGTAGGTTTTCCACGCCACGTCAAGCGGCAGTCCGGGCTTTTTAATTTCTCTGCCAGAAACCTTCGTCAAAAACTTTTCAAGCCTGTTCTCTTCCCGTTTGGCTCTAAGAGCGGCAAGTATCTCTATTTCCATCCTCCGGGCTTCAAGCTCGTCTTCTGTTCCAGAGCTGAACGGGTGATGTTTCCCATTCCGGTAGATGACTATGCGCCAGTAGCGGCTATTTGTACGCTTAATTATGGCCATATGCGTTATATTCCATTTTTCTTAGTGGTTACCAGTTCGTTGCCACTTTCGACGCAATATTTTAAAGTTCGTCATTCATTGTAAGTAGTTGGTTATTATGGCGGAGAGAGAGGGATTCGAACCCTCGGTACACCAAAGGTGTACAACGGTTTTCGAGACCGCCGCCTTCGACCACTCAGCCATCTCTCCATAATCCATCCGCACGGGATGGCGCACACACGGTCATTTTGGGGACGCATACTGTACTGGACGACACGGGTGTTTTCAATCACCCGCAAGCGATTTCACCTCACGCGCTTTCTCCTCGGCGTGCGGCGGTTCCTTCTCCCCGCTCTTCCCCAGGTTCACCCAGACGCCGGGCAAGACCAGGATGAGCGTCGCGATCGAGATCAGCGCCAGCAGGAGCGTGTCGCCCCACAAGACCGTCAACCGCATGCATTTGACCGCGCCCGCCTCCATGAAACTGAGGAAGAACTTGCCGGACAGGTAGAAGAACGACGTGATGCACAGATTGAAGGCCAGCAGGAAGGGAATGATCCAAAACCTCTTCCGCCCACCCACGAGATACACCGCCCCGACCACTGCGAAGGAGGCGAGCGACATGAGGAGGGACGGCTTGCTCGACATCCAGAACAGCGTCACGACCCGCCCCGTGCCAATGAGAGGGACCAGCGACTCGCCATACCAAAGGACGAGACACGCCACTGTGATGACCAGTTCCAGAACCGAGGTCGCGGCGACAATGACGAAATTCAGCGTCTCGCGGTTCGCCCCGATGAAGGTTGTGAACATACCATGCGCGTGGCCGACAAGAGACCTGCCTGATGACATGTCAAAGTCTTTCAGATAAGGCTCCGTCACCAGTTTGGCATATCAGCGTGGTGGTGTCCTTGCCGGTCCGTAAGCGATACGCTGTCTCGAGGCGTTCCTTGTACTGCGAGGCCATGTCGCTTCGAACCAGATGGATCGTGATCCCGCCGAAGCCGCCGCCGCTCAACCGCGCGCCGACGCACCCCGGAATGGTCCGCGCGAGCTCCACCAGATGATCCAGCTCGGGACAACTGTTCTCGAAATTCTCGATCGAGCTCCGGTGCGATTCGAACATCAATTCGCCAAACTTGAGGATGTCATTGTCCTCCAACGCCTTGACCGTCTTCATCACCCGGCTATCCTCGCCGACGACGTGGGCGGCGCGCCGGAAGTCGGTGGCCGACATCAACGACTTCGACCGCTCAAGCAGCTCAGGATCCACGTCTCTGAGCGCGCGCACCGACGGATGAGCCCCCCTGATCGCCGCCGCCGCCCGCTCGCAGCTTTCGCGGCGGAGGTTGTAGTCCGACTCGACCAGATCGTGCTTCACCATCGTGTTGGCGACGACGAAGAGGTAGTCCGACGGCAACGGAACCGCCTTAACCACGCGGACTTCGCGGAAATCGCACAGGATGAGCTTGTCCTTCTTGCCGAAAATCGAGCTGAACTGGTCGAGCAGGCCGGTCTTGACGCCGATGAAGTCATTCTCGACGCTTTGCCCAATCCTGGCCCATTCCTCGGGCGGAAGCGTGATCCCGAACGCCCCGGCGAGGGCGAAGCAGGCCGCAATCTCCAACGCGGCGGAACTGCTCATGCCGGCGGAAAGAGGCACATCACTGACGACCGCGGCCTTGAATCCCCCGAGCGCGTGCCCCCTCTTCCGCAGCGCCTTGACCACGCCCTTCACGTAGTTGGCCCAATCCCGCGGAACCGGACGGTCGATGCCGTCCACGTCGAACGTCGACATCCCCTCGGTCGTGCCGCTGAACAGTTCGCATTTCGTCCCCTCGACGGGCAGAATGGCGAACGCCGTGGCAAGATTCGTGGCCGCGCTGAGCACGAAGCCCTCGTTGTAGTCGGTATGGTTGCCCAGAACCTCCAAACGGCCAGGAGCGACGGCGAGCCACGCCGGGACGGTTCCGAATTTCGACACGAACAGGTCGACGACTTTCTTTTTCACGTCCTGCTGCATTGATCCCTCTAAGTTTACTTGAAAACGAGTGTTATTCTTTTCCGTTTCGCATTCTACGCTTAAATGAGCCTGTCCTACAATTAAACCGGGCATCCAAAAGCCACTTGTGACCCACTT
>CAYTFM010000535.1:0-3335 GCA_964436735.1 uncultured Victivallales bacterium
CCGATGACCGATGACCGATGACCGATGACCGATGACCGATGACCGATGACCGATGCCCAATGACCAATGACCAATGACCAATGACCAATGCCCGTTCTGCTTACGCGGCGATCGGGAGGGGGATGGTGTGCCGTTCCTCGCTTTCCCTGCTTCCGTCGCTTTCGCCGCGGGTCTCGACGCGGCGCTGGCGCGTGTAGAGGTCGCGGTAGATGCCGTCGCGCGCCATGAGCTCGTCGTGGTTGCCGGTCTGCGAGACGCTCCCGTCCTTGAGGACCACGATGCAATCGGCGTTGCGCACGGTCGAGAGGCGGTGGGCGATGATGATGGTGGTCTTGTCCTGCATCAGATTGTCGAGGGCCTCCTGCACCGCCGCCTCGGAGACGGAGTCGAGGGCCGAGGTGGCCTCGTCGAGCACGAGCACGCTCGGGTTCCTGAGGATGGTGCGGGCGATGGCGATGCGCTGCTTCTGTCCGCCGGAGAGCGTCACGCCATTCTCGCCGACCTCGGACTTGTAGCCTTTCTCGAGTTCGGAGATGAATTCGTGGGCGTTGGCCTTCTTGGCGGCGGCGATGACCTCCTCCATCGTGGCCTCCTCCTTGCCGTAGCGGATGTTCTCCTCGATGCTGCCGCTGAACAGGAAGGAGTCCTGCAGGACGATGCCGATGCTGTTGCGGTAGGAGGCGAGGGTGAAGTCACGGATGTCGCGGCCGTCGAGTTTGACGGAGCCGGCGTTGACGTCGTAGAAGCGCAGCAGGAGGCTGGCGATGGTGGATTTGCCGGAGCCGCTGGGGCCGACGAGGGCGACCTTGCGGCCGGGTTCGACCGTCAGGCTGAAGTTCTTCAGGATGGGTTTGCCGTTGTAGCCGAAGGTGATCTTGTCGAAGACGACCCTGCCTTTGGCCTTCTCGAGGCGGACGGGGTTCGCGGACTCGGTGATCTCAGGGACGGTGGTGAGCAGCCGCATGATCCGCGCGCCGCTGGTGCAGCCGTCGGAGATGATGGTGGACAGGCCGCTGATGGCGTTGATCGGTCCGGTCAGCATGCCGAGGTAGGAGTAGAAGGCGACGAAGGAGCCGATGGACATCTCGCCGCGGGCGACCATCGCGCCGCCCAGGCCGATCGCCAGCACGAGGTAGGCCACGCCGATGATCTCGGCCACGATCCAGCAGTAGACGCCCTTCATGTTGATGTTGATCGCCATGTCGACGGTCGGGCGGAGTTGCGCCACGAAGTCGCGGCTCTCGGCGCGTTCTTTCGAGAAGGATTTGACGATCTTGACGCCGTTGAGGGTCTCTGCGAGGTTGGCGGAGATCTCCGACATCTTCTCGCGCAGCAGCATGGAGTCCTTCGTGATCGTGTTCTTGAAGTAGTTGAAGTTGAGGTAGTGCAGCGGGGCCAGCAGAAGGCAGATAAGCGCCAGCTTGGTGTTGATCAGGAAGAGCACGCAGAGGATGAAGGCGATCATGAAGATGTTCACCACCAGATTCACCAGCGCCGCCGAGATCATCTGCTGCAGCGTCGAGACGTCCGTCAGAATGTTGGAGATCAGCTTGCCCGTCCGGTACTCCTGGTAGAAGCGCAGCGAGAGGCTCTGGATGTGCTTGAACAGCCGCGCCCGGATGTCGAACAGGATGCGCTGGGCGAGGTAGAACGCCAGATAGTGGCTGATGTAGAAGAAGACCTCCCTGACGCAGTAGACCATGACGATCACACCAAGGAGCAGGAACAGGTAGCCGAGGTCGCTCGACCCCAGGGCCTTGTCGATGATGAGTTTCAAGATCCAGGGCATGACCAGGCCGAGGTTCGTGAAAATGATCAGACTGGCCATCGCCTCGACGATCAGCGACTTGTACGGCTTGATGAAGCGCCACACCTGGGTGTAACTCATACGAAAGACCGACACCTCCCTTCCTTGATGGACCGACCGGCGGCGACGCGCCGCCTTCCCTTGGCGTCCGACGGGCTGGTGGCCGCCGGCGCGCTCACTGACAATGCCATGGATTAGAGCATCAGGCGTGCCATTGTGGTGACGTGTTCCGCAAGAGTCTTGTCTTCAATTAGTTGCGTTTGCTGTGTGCGGCGAAAAGGGGGAGGTGGCGAAATCGCCATAAAGTGATCATGAGTGAGACACATTTGTGGGACAATGACGTAATAGTGTTGTAAATAATTTAAAATAAGCATATTATAATTATTGTCAAATTGATACACAGTGTGTCTTTGGTGAGACACTTTGATGGAACAGAAAAAGGGGGGCGATCGGGCGATGGCGCGCAGCAGTTCGAAGACTGGCTGGAGAGGAGCGTCAGTCGGCAGGTTGCTGTCTTTTCGTCTTTGACCTCACTGCGAGCACGGCGATCTTGGTCGCGAAGTTGAAGGGGGCCGGATCGGTGACGGGGACGCCGACCTGTGTCTGGGGGTATCCCGTGAAGTCCGCGGGAACGGGTAGCAGCTCCGCGATCCGCAGATACCCGTCGGCGCACAGGGCCTCCAATTCCTTCATATAGGACGTGCCACTCACGTACAGCGCATTGTTGATGGCGACGATATGTCCGCCATCATTCACGAGCGGACGGACTTTGTTGATCAGTCGGGCGCTGTTGTTGACCAGGTCCGCGGTGCCTTTGGAGGTCGACGAGAAAAAAGGCGGATCAATAAACACGCAATCGAACCGTTCGCCCGCGCGCTTGAGACGGTTCACCTGCGTCCAGAAGTCCGCGCTTTGAAAATTCGACTTCACTATCGGGAAACCGTTGAGCGTGTAAGACGTTTTCGCCAGATTCAGGAACTGGCGGTTAAGGTCAAGATGGACGACGTTCGCCGCCCCGCCGGCCTGCGCCGCCACGCCGAGGCTTCCCGTGTAGGCGAAGGTGTTGAGCACGGTTTTTCCTTGCAGATGCCGCAACGCCCAGCCGCGCAGATTCCGCGTGTCCAGATACAGGCTGGCGTCGCGGTTCATGCGGAGGTCAATGGCATACCACACGCCGTGCTCCCGCACCTTTCTGTCGACCATCTCGCCGAAGAGGATCGTTCCCTGCCGTTCCTCCGCCACCGCGCTTTTCCGCGTCTTCAGGATCCCCGCGCGCAGCCATGGCAGCCGCGTCCGCAGAAAATGTGACGCTTCTTGAACGAGAGATACGCCCCCTTCCGGAGGATCGGCGTAGTTGTGAAAGACAACCGTCGCCGCATAGAGGTCTACCGCAAGGGAAGGATTTCCCTCCATGAAACCGTTGAAGAGGCGGAAGGCCGTTTCATGCCGGTCGTCGAGCAGTTGTCCGCGGGCGGCAACGGCCTTTTCCAGCAGAACCGAAAGTGGCTCAATGGGTGTCACTATCGCC
>CAYTFM010000536.1:0-3327 GCA_964436735.1 uncultured Victivallales bacterium
GGACACCCCGCGCCTCGGCAGTGAGCGCGCCATTCTCCATTTTAACCTCGAAAGTCAACTCCGTGCTTGACACGCCATTGCATTCGAAGCTGATGTCTTTCCATCCCGCGCCAGACTCGTCATAAAACGATAGACGCCCATGCTCAAACAACAGTGTGCAGTCAGCCATTGAGACTCCTCGATTTTGCTATTTTTTAGTAGTGTTCCACGGCGGTGCGATTGTTGAAATAGTTGTCGCGGGACTGGTGACTGAAATAGCGCCTAAGCCAAAACGCTCCACCAGCGCCATGAAAATCAATTGGGGTGTCGCCAAAGGTGTAGTCCCGAAAAGCCTGGAGATGTCAGATCGGACCGCGATTCTGATTGCCCATTACCATCTCTTTCATTCCGACTTGATGTGCTCAAGGTTGAGGTGCCGCACCCGTTGCCAGCGCAGGGCTGGACGGGCGTCAGGGATCAGGGTGCGCAGGGTCAGATCCGTCAGTCGAATCTCCTCGGCGTCGCGGATGAAGATCCCGTAGGACGGAAGACCTCCGAAGGCGTCGCATGACGGGTACGCCTCGCGCTTGAGCGGGACCGCTGATTCCGCCAGGGTGTCGTCGCCGCCGCCCTCGAACTCAAGATCGCAATGCTCGACGCGCACGCCGCGGACAGGTTGCTCGGGGAGTCCCATAATGTAGCCGCCGGTGGGACTGGCCTGCCGGGCGGTGATGTGGGAAAGCGTGATGCCGCGCGCATACTGCGCCGGTTGATGAATGTCGCAGCCGTGGATCGGTCTGCCGCGGTCGCCGAGTTTGATGAAGAAGGGTACCCGCACCTGATCCATCTGCACATGGCTGATGGAGATGTTCTCCATCATGCCGCCGTCGACGCAGCCCAAGGCGATGCCGCAGGCGCCGCGCCAGTCGGCCCCGCCGGTGTTCGGATCTGATTCGCGCACCGTGCTGGGGACCATCTGCAGGTTGCTCACCGTGATGTTGCGGAACCCGCCGTTGGACTCGGTCCCCGTCTTGAAATGGTTGCAGTGGGTGCGCGTGAGGCAATTCGTGACCACCACGTTCTCCGTCGGAAGGTCGTTGCCGGACTTCAGGCAGAGCGCGTCGTCATGGGAATCAATGGCGCAGTCGCTGACAATCACGTCGCGGCAGCAGTCGATGTCGCAGCCATCATTGTTGCAGGATCCATGGTTGTAGACGTCAAGGCCGCGCAGTCGCAGCCGCGTGCATTTCAGATAGTGCTGCATCCAGAAACCGGAGTGGCGCAGATGCAGTCCTTCGACGGCGACATCCTCGCAGTCGGCGAACCAGATGACCCGGGGCATGGAAGCCCGCACTCCCGGTGGTCGGACGATCATCGGTCCCTGTCCGTCGATCGTGCCCTCGCCGTTGAGATGGATCTGCCGGGCTTTATGCGCGAAAAGCAAGGTCCGCAATCCTTCCTGGTCTTCGCTGAATCGCACTGGGGACGGCGTGTGGAGCGCATAGTCGTCCAGGTTGGTGCTTCCGAGAAGCGTGGCGCCATTTTCCAGGTGCAAGGTGATATTGCTCCTCAGCATAAGTCCGCCGGTCAGAAAGCGTCCCGCCGGAAATAGCAACGTCCCGCCGCCGCCCTCGGCGCACCGGTCGATGAGTTTTTGGATGGCTTCGGTGTTGAGCGTCTGCCCGTCTGGCTGCACGCCGTGTTCAGTCACATTAATCATTTCCGCCTCTGGTTCCATATTTCAATTGGTTGTGCGTTCTTCATCATGCCAGTGGATGTGTCAGATAGGGCGCGTCAAACGTGGTGTCCAGTTCCTCGGCCACGGCCGGATCGAACGCGCCCCGGCGGGCGGCCAGCAGTATCCGCGAACGGAAGAAGCCCGGCGAGCAGGAGGGGAAATTCGTGCCCCAATAGTTGTTGTAGACCCAGACCGCGGCGAACGGCTTCGCTTCGCCAATCGGCGTGGCGTCCGAGCCGAAGGTGAAGCCGCCAAGTTGCGCCAGCGGCGTGTCGGGGGTCAGCGCATAGACGGAGACGCCATCCTGCTCCACGCAGAACCCTTTGTAGGCATGCTGGAACGACAGGCGAGTTCCCGGCAACTGTCCCTTTGCCACTTCGAACCAGCGGCCGCAGTTGTCGATCCAGAAGCGACACGGGCCCCTGCCGCGGGGCGCGAAGGGAAGCGCGAGGTAATAGCTTTTCAACGAAGGTTCGAAGTCGAAAAGCCATTCGGTGGTGGCGAGCACGCCTGCGGCAAGTCTGGCGTCGAGGTCGAACTGGATGGCGCGAAGAGGGCCGGTCTCATATGTCGCCTTGAGACTGGCGCGTCCGCCGCTGGATCGCCGCGTGATCGACGCCATGCCCCCCGCCGCCGACACGCGGTCAAAGCTTAGTTCCGGATTCCAGGATACATCGCACGGATCCATGTGCGCGCCGCCCGCCGCCTGGAACGAGCCGCGCGGTGTTTCCTTGACCAGTTCGAAGGCCGCGAAGTCGTCGGGAAGCACGGACTCGCCGCACTCTCCCAACCGTAACGAGACGAGCCCTTGCCGCAAGGGATCGAAGCGCAGGCCCGATTGGCCGACAGCGATCTCGGCGGGCGCGGCGATTGGCAGTTCGATCCATGGAGGCGGAGTCAGCTTTGCCAGCGGAGTGGCGGTGATCGACCGCTCGGGGCAATGAATACCCGCCGCACCGAAAGTCGCCGAAGCCGCCAACGCCTCGCACGTCGGTTCGCGGTCGAACTGAAAGAAGTGCTCAGGCCGCCGCGACGAGGCGAACGCCAGAAGTCCTTTCTCCTCGCTGAGGTAATCCGTCTCAATCGGATAGGGGGTCGGATTGGCGGTCATGACCGCGACTGGAGTCTTCGGAAATCGCTCCGCCATTTTCGCGAGGTGATCCCTGAGCAGAACCATCGAGGCCGACTCGGCATCCCACGGCCACTGGTTGAGCTGCGCCTTCTGCCGCGCCGAGTCGCTGCTTCCCGTGTCGAACCCTGAGCAGGTATGGCTATCGTAGGTGTGCTCGCAGGCGTAGGCGGCGCCGCGCCGCGCGCGGTCGAGCGTGAGGGAACCCCGGGTCTCGTCCGCCCAGCCCAGCCGTCGTACCGGCTCGACAATCCGCAGCCGTCGCTGCGCGCGGCGGACGGCGGCGACCATCTGCGGCATCGCCCCCATCCCGAACGTCCATCTGTCGGGCCATTCTCCCTCCAGCCGTTCAAGCTTCTGTTTGAACGGCCGAAGGCGTTCCAGAAACTCCGCGAAGGTGGCAAGCCGTATGTGGAGGCCGCACTTTTGTTCGTTGAAGTTCCTGACCTGCTCAGGCAAGGTGGGAAATGGGCCCACATTG